>CAYXWB010000023.1:0-30643 GCA_964468515.1 uncultured Bradymonadales bacterium
TGAGCGTCGCTCAGGGCATCCCATAATACCGCTTCGTCTCAGGCTTGAGCCACTCCATGAGCAGGAACACACACAGGGGCAGGCAGCAGCTGGACAAACCGAGCGCGATGAGGATCAGGCTGTAGGTCCAGACCCAAGGCTTGCGACCCAAGAAGAGCGGCGCTAAGAACGAGGCCAGCAGTGGCACACCCATGGCGAGGAAGAGGACGCCGGTGATCTTCGCCTCAAGGGGATCCATGTCGAGCGCGGCGGCGTCCATCATCAGCAGCGGGAACGCCAGCACGATGAGCAGCGCGTAGACCGCTGACAGCGAGAGGGCGTAGAGCTTGAACCATTTGATGGCGCGTGGCGCAGGGGTGTAGGGGGTCTCCTCGTACATGGTGCGCTCCTGTGAGGTGGGGGAGGGGGCAGCGAGCGACCTCACGCGGCGAGGTCTTGATGTGTGCTCTGAACGTGACATGGAGAGGATAGCGCTGATTTGGCGATCTCGCCAGCCCACGCGTCAAGCGCGACGACCGTGAGGTTCAAGCGCCGAGGGACAAGCCTAGCTCAAGCGATGCAGCGCTCAGGCTGCGCGGTGGGCTCCCACACAACCTCCCGAGCGGCGCGTCGATGAGGCTGATTCTGAGCGGGGATCGTCCAAGCGAGATGGGCGCTTGCAGGCGTCATGGCTGGCTGAAAAGCTCAGCGCATCCCGTAATACTGCTTCGTCTCAGGCTTGAACCACGCGATGAGCAGGAGCACGCTCACGGGCATCAGGCAGGTGAGCAAGCCGAGCGCGATGAGGAGCAGGCTGTAGGCCCAGCTCCACCAGGTCCTGCCCAAGAAGAGCCCCCTCAGGAACAGGCCGAGGAGCGGGAGCGCGAGGATGAGCGCCACGAAGCTTGTCAGCCTCGACTCAGCGCGCTCTAGCGTACTAAAGGGAGAGGGGGTGAGGAACATCATCAAGAGGCTCATGAAGATGAGCAGGGCGGCGCACGCCGCCTGGGTTGATGAGTAGACCTTGAACCATTTTAGGGCTTGGGGCGCGTGCTCGATACCATCGGACATGAGCCCCTCCTGAGGGTGGGGTTGGGTGCGTCAGGTGAGCTTAGGGCGTGATCTCGCGCAGCGAGGTCATGACGTCCTTTCGCATCGCCGCAGCGCTCGGGTAGCGCCGCTCAGGATCGACCGCCAAGGCGCGCGCGATGATCGCGGCGAACGTGGGGCTGATGCCGTGGCCGTGAAGCGCCTGAGGGTCAAGGCGCGGGAACTCGGCGCCGAGCTCGCGCGGGTCTTTTAGCGTGATGGCGTGCCACAGCGTCGCGCCGAGGGTGTAGAGGTCAAAGCGGGCGTCGATCTGAGCCTCGCGACCGCCTGCGGCCTCGGGGGCGGCGTAGCCTGGCGTGATGCAGCCCGCGGTGGGCTCGGTGGTGCGCTCGCCAAGGCGCAACGTGGCGCCGCCGAAGTCGATCAGCGTGAAGTAGTCATCGTCGCTGACGAGGACGTTGGCGGGCTTGAGGTCTTGGTACAAGAACTGCGCGCTGCGGCCTTGCAGCTCAAACGTGCGGTGCATCTTGATGAGGATCGTGAGGACCTCGCGGCAGAAGACCAGCAGCCTGGCTTCGAGCCGCTCACGCCACGCGGGCTGCGCCATGACGACCTCTAGCGGTGCGCCCTGGATCATCTCCATAACCAGATAAGGCTCCGCCTGCATCAGATCATCGGGCAATGAGAACGCGCCATGCGCGCCCTCATGGCGAGGTGCGAGCGTGGCGCTCTTGTCGTAGAAGAAGTCGTTGGGGCTGGGGATGTTGTTTAAGCCCTCATCGCGCAGGCGGATGAGGATCTTCTTCTCCCACTCGAGGATCTTGCGCGTCTGCACGACGTGCTTGGCGGCCTCTTGCACGGTGTAGCGGAACTGGCGCGCGTGGCGTCCGCTGTCATAGCGGGTGGTCTTGATGAGGACGGGATTATCGGCGCAGCGGGTGTCGCGCGCGGCGTAGAGCAGGCCCATGCCGCCGCCATCGGCGAACACGCGCTCGACCTGATAGCGACCTTGGCACAGGGTGAAGGGGGGCTGCATGGCGGCGTCCTGAGGTGGGCGCGGTGGCGCGCTGTGGCGGCGCCGCTCACCTGCGCAGGTGAGCGGCGCGCGCAGTGTAGCGCTCGCCACGGCGCGTCGACAAGCGCGCTCAGGGCTTGTCAGGCAGCTCGAACTTGAAGGCCAAGAAGCCGCTGAGGATGATGATGTCGCCGTGATGCAGCGGCTTGCGATCGCCCAGCTCAAGCAAGGTGCTGTTGAGCTGCACGCCCTGATTTGACACCGCGTAGAGCGTGTAGCTGCGGTTCTGGCGGTAGATATAGGCGTGCTTGCGCGAGACGTTGGCGTCGGGATCCCAGGGGGTCAGATCCAGCTCAGGGTGGACATCGGAGCGCGCGTCATAGCGGCCGATCAGCGTCTCATCGCTCGTGATGGGGTGCGTGTGCACGGGGTGGCGGTTGACGAACAGCGTGAGCGTGGCGGCGGGCGCGATGGCGCTCATCGGCGCGGTGACGGCGATCTCGTCGCGACCGGGCGTGCGCGTGGGTGTGAGGGTGGGCTGCGCCGGGCTGGGCGCAGACGCCGCCTGCGGCGACGCCTCAGCGGGCGCGCTCGGCTCGGGCTGCTCATGCACCACGGGCAGCTGCGCGACGAACCGGCTCACCAGCTCCTCACCCATCGGCCCAAAGCCCTCCTCGTATTCTGGCGAGCCCGCGCGATAGGGCGTGCCATCAAGCGAGGAGTAGAGCACCTCAGGCTTATCATCCTTATCATCCTTATCATCCTTATCATCCTTATCAGCGGGGGGCGGCTGAGGCGCCGACATGGCGGGCGCCTGGGCGGGCGGATCAAAGGCGACGGGCGCGCCGATCGAGCCTTGCTGCATGGTGTTGGCGTCGGTGAAGTCTTCATCGTCATCAAAGGCGAAGCCGCCGCGCGAGGGCTCAGTCGTCTCGGGCAGGCCGACGGGCTGGCCCTTTTGAATGGTCGCGAACACGCTCTCCTCCGGCGCGACCGCCTCGCCAGGAGCGGGCGGCGCCAGCCGCTCGCCGCACACCTCGCAGTGCGTCGCGTCTGGCTTGTTATCCGTCTCACAGACTGGGCACAGGATCGTCTGGCTCATGATGGGGCGCCTCGTACTCAAGAGGGGAGGGTGATTGGAGCGCGTCAGCGCTGCTTCTCAAGCGCAAAGCGGCACGCTTCGCGCCGCCTCAGATCAGGCTCGACGCGTCCACGAGCTGGGCGCCGCTGGTGCGCTTCTGGGTGGACTTGTGGCGCGTGTAGTTCATGTCTTCCTGGCTGATCTTGCCCTCAGCGGCGAACTTCTGCTTGAGCTGCTGGTAGTGCTTGCCCATCTCGGCGTCGCCAAGCTCGTGATGACGCTCGATGAGGGCGTCGAAGACCTGGGCGACCTCGGCGCTGACGCCGCGCGACATGGCGCGATCAAGCGCCTCGACCATGCGGCCGATCTCGGCCTCATCAAAGGCTTGCTCGACCTCACCGTTGAGCTCAGCCAAGAGCTGCTGATCGTCGGTGTAGCTCAGGATGATGGACTGGGTGCTGCTGCCATTGACGATCCCGAGCGCGGGGATGTCATAGTGCAGATCAGCCTTCATGATGCGGACCTTGCCAGCGGGGCGCTTGGGCGCGACGCAGGTGATGATGAACGCGACCTCCTTGTCGCGCTCCAGCGCGCCCACGGGGATGAGGATGTTGCGCTGCTCACCGGGCAGGTTGATGGTGCCCATGTAGCTGATCTCGGGGCTGACGCGCCAGCCACGGCGCGCGCGGATCTGGGGCGTGAAGTGCAGGTCCAGCCGCACGTTCATGGCGATGGCGGAGGCGACGTCTTTGACGCGCTGGGCGAACACTGCCTGGATCTCCTCGGGGCGATCGATCTTGGCGGTGTAGCCGTTGGAGAAGCCGGCCAGGCGCTGGGTGAACTTGTAGTCAAACTCTTTACCAAACCCGAGCGCGTCGATGCCGATGCCGCGCTCGCTGATCTGGGCCGCGCGCCGCAGGCAGCCATCGACGGGGCCTGTGATCTGCCCATCGGTGAACACGATGATCTTTCGCACGAGCTCGCCGGGCACGCTGACGAGCTGATGCTCGGCGCGCGTCAGGGCGTACTCCATGTTGGTGCCGCCGCCTTGGAACTGATCGATGACCTCGACGCGTGACTTCACCAACGCGCGCGTGGAGCTGTCCTCAATGCGGGTGGGGGCGACGATGTCGTAGACCACGGATTGGAACGCCACGACGGTGACGAAGTCGCCTGGGCGCAGCTGATCGATGGCCGCGCGCGCGGCCTCCTTGAGCCCCTCGATCTCGCGCGGGCGCATGGACGAGGAGACGTCCAGCACGAGCGCGACGTGCACCGGCAGCGCGACGGCCTCAGGCGCATCACGCAGCGCGTGGGAGGCGTTGATCTTGAGCAGCACCTTCAGCTCCGTCTCCTCCGCGTGGAGGGAGACATGGGGGCGGTTGATGGCGTAGTCCAGCAGGATCTCTTCGGCCATAGCGTCAGCGCCTCATACGACAAGGGTGGGGCGGGCGCTTGAGTGATTCACCCGCGTGATGCGTTGATTTCACGTCCCTCATATCAGAACGTGGGGTGAGCTGCCAGCGCCGCGCCGCCCCATCGCTCAGGGCTGCGTCATGAGCGAGGCGAAGAAGTCCCAGCTCGCCTGCGCCCCGAAGCCTGGCCACACGTGGCCGCCTGGGTGCTGGCAATAGTGTACAGGCGTCGTCGCGTCGCAGCCGTCATACACGACGCAAGGCTCGGGCGCGGTGGGCTCGCTTGTCGACTCGCAGCCCGCGCGCTCGCGGAACAGGTCGCGCAACGCCTCGCGGCCGCTGTTGAGCTCCTCGGCGCCGATGGTGATCCACGCCGCGGGCGTGCTGACGCAGCTGGCCTGATCGAAGTACAAGACTGAGCCGCCTACGGCGATGCCACGGATGTCCTGACGACGGCAGCCCAAGACACCAGCGAACGAGCCGCCACCGCTGAATCCCATGGCGAAGATGGCCTCCTCGTTGAGGCAGAGCGCGCCTTTAGCCTGGGTGAGGACCTCCTCAAAGTACAGCAGCTCGCTCTCCACGCGGTCGGGCCAGGTGCTTGAGGGCTGATCATAATCGCGCCATTGGCTCTCAATGGCCTCTGCGATGATGAGCACGGCCTCATCCTCTAACACCGCGCGGATGTTGCGCTGGCCGCTGGTCTGATCCCAGTAGCTGGTGTTGCCGCCGTTGCCATGCAGCGCGAGCACCAGCGGCCAGGGCTTGTCGCGGGTGTAGTCTCTTGGCAAGCGCACGATGTAGCGGCGCGCGCGGTCCTCCAGCATGAAGGTGTGCTCCCCCTCGCTCAGGCCCGCGCCATCGACGCAGCCCGCGCTTTGGCGCGGCCCGACGGGCATCATGTCAGCCGCCTCATCGTGATCGGGCCTCTGATCGGGCTCGGGCGTCATGTCAGCGTCAGGCTGCGGCGCTTGGTCGTCGCCTTGGTCGAGCGCTGGCCCTGAGACGTCGGGGGCGACATCGGCTGGCATATCTTCGAAGGTCGTCGTCGGCTCACGGAGTGGGCCACCGCCCTCCTCCTCACAGCCCAACGCCAGCAGCATCGCGGCGATGAGCCACCCGCGCGTCAGGTCTGATAGGCTCACGGGGGATCGCGTCAAGCGCTGCGTCATCATGGGGGAACTCCTCAGGGCGTTGAGCTTGATGCTCAGCGTGGGGGGGCGTCACGGTCAAGCGTGGTGCCGCGCAGGGCGTGGGGGCCGAACGCGGCCACGAGCAAGCGCGCGTGTTGGGCGAGCATATCAGCGTGGCCGCGCAGCGTGTGGCGCATCGCGCCGAGGTCGCGCTGGTAGGCGGCGAGCGTCGCCGCGCCGCGCTTGGTGAGGGGGGACGGGTTGAGGCGCGGCGCGCCGATCAAGAAGGTGATGATCAGCAACAGCGCGATGGCCAAGATCGGACGCTCGCGCGAGGCGTCGAGCATGAGCCGATACGTCCCCAGGCCCGCGAGCAGCGCCAGCGCGAGCGTGCGCGTGGTGAGCACGCGCCGCTGCGTCTCCACGCGCAGCACCAAGCGCTCGCGCTCAAGCTGTTGGCGCGTGTCCGCGCACGCGATGGCCAGCTGATCGGGCAGCGCTGTCAGCTTGGCGAGCGCGCTCAAGGCCATGGGCGTGTGCGCGGCCTCAAACACCAGCCGCTCTGACGCGCTCAGGTAGCGCGTCGGCGGCGCGTCGGGCGCTTGGCTGACGGTTCGGGTGATGCCGGTCGCGAGTTCTTCGGCTGAGATATGCAAGTAACCACGCGCCATCAGATCCTCTGCGAGCACCTCCAAGATCGCCACCTCGCCGCCGCGCAGTGCCGCCACCATCAGCGGGTCAGGCTGCTCGGGCAGCGTGAGGGTGGCCTCCGGGGCGGTGGCGTCGAGCCTGCGCCGCTGCGCGACGCAGCCCAGCGCGGCCAGCGCGCCGAGCGCGCTGTAGACCAGCACGAAGTGCGTCGTGCTGAGGTCCGCGATCACGTTCTGGGTCAGCAATGACATGCGCGCCTCATGCGGGATCGAGCTGATCGACCAGGCGCGCTGCCTCATCAACCAGCGCCATGAAGTGATCGTATAAGACGTGCAGCTGCGCCGCGGTCGGCTCCAGCTCGCGCCGATGAAGCGCCATGAGCGAGCGCATCAGCGGGCCATCAAAGCCAAGCTCAGCGCTCGCGCGCGCGGCGATCTGCGCCTTGCCGCTGACCCACCACTGCGGATCTTTGAGGTAGAGCAGCGCGCCGATGGCGATCAAGAACTGCCCATAGCCGCGCACCAGCGCGCGCTCTAGCTGCTCAGGGCGCTCGTGATGGGCGAGGTAATGATCGCGCAGTGAGAACATCAGCTCCTTGATCTGCTGCTCCACGCGCAGCCGCAGATGCGACCACGCGATGTCGATCGTCTGCAGCACATCCTCGCCGTAAAGCACAAGATGCGTGCGCTGGAGGTCCAAGAACCGCAGCGGGAACACATCACATGAGCTGGTGAGGTCGTCGGGCGTGAGGGTGGTGAGCGCGACGGGCAACGCGCGTCGCGCGCGCGTCAGCGGCGCGCTGACGCGCCGCAACAGGTCAGCGCTGACCTCATCAACGATGAGCATCACGTTCACATCGGAGCGCTGCGCGTCGTGATCGCCGCGCGCGGCGCTGCCGTATACGATCATGCTGCGCAGCGACGCGCCGAGCGCGTCGCGCAGCCCGTCGCGCAGCGCCTCAAGCGGCGCGCGCAGCGGCTCAGCCAGCGCCCCATCGGGGGTGAGTGATTGGGGCGACTGAGGGGGCGCGAGCGCGTCGAGCTGTTCCTCCACCTGAACCTCGGGCGTGATGAGAGGAGGGCGCGTCAAGCGCGCCCGCTGAGTCACTGGGATGCCCCCTGTTATGCGCGATCCTGGCTCAGTTGGCAACCTGCGCCCACAGCGCCAGCGCCGATAGCGGCGAGTGGGTGGCGATGATCATGGTGATGAGCGCGGGGGTGGGGCGACGCCACAGCGCGGCGTCGCGTCGTGCGCCCAAGCGCAGCGCCAGCGCGCCGAGCGCGAGGGTGGTGCCCGTGATGAGGAGCGCCAAGGGGCTTGTCAGCGCGCCGCAGGCGGCTAATCCAAGCGAGGTCGCGCCCAACCACACGAGCGACGCGCTCCACGCCAAGCGCGGCCAGCGCGCCTCTAGGTCGGCTGCAAGGCGCGCGGTCAGCGCCGCGCCGCCCCACTGCAACATCGGCAGCGCGCTCAGGCTCACGAACGCAGACAGCCCCTGTTCTTGTGGTCGCATGAGCGCCAGCGGCCCATAACACATCGCCTCGATCATCAGCCGCCACGGCGTCGCCCACGCCGCGCTATAGAGCAGCGCGGGCGCGCTGAACACCGCCATCAGCAGCGTGATGACGAAGCACAGATCAGCGGGGAAGTGGCGGTCGTGTGCGCGCATCTTGACCTCCTCGGTCGCGCGCTGAGGCGCTGGGGGCGGCTCGCGCGCTCAGCTCCCGCTAGATTAAGCGAGCGGGCGCGCGCGCGCGAGGCTAAAACGGCGAGCTGTCGACGATGACCTGGCGCGGCTTGCAGGCGTCGGCGGCGCTGACGATGCCGTCCTTCTCCATCATCTCGACCATGCGCGCGGCGCGGTTGTAGCCCACGCGCAGCTTGCGCTGGATCATCGAGATCGACGCCTGCTTGGACTCCACCACCAAGCGCACCGCCTGAATATAGAGCTCATCGCGCTCCTCATCGCGCACATCCTCGATCTCCTCGCCGGGCTCCTCCACCAAGATCGTGTTGTCGTACTGAGGCTTGCCTTGGGTGCGCAAGAAGGCGACGATCTTGTCGATCTCGTGCTCCGACACATAGGCCCCGTGGACGCGCTTGACGTGGCTTGTGCCGGGCGGCACGAACAGCATGTCGCCGTTGCCAAGGAGGTTCTCCGCACCATTAGAGTCGAGGATCACGCGGCTGTCGGTCTTGCTCGTCACGCGCAGCGCGACGCGGGTGGGGAAGTTGGCCTTGATGAGGCCCGTGATGACGTCGGTGGAGGGGCGCTGCGTCGCGAGGATCAGGTGGATGCCCGAGGCGCGCGCCTTCTGCGCCAAGCGGGCGACCGCCGTCTCCACGTCCTTCGAGGCGGTCATCATGAGGTCCGCGAACTCGTCGATGATGACCACAATGTAAGGCAGCCTGCGGTGCTCGGGGTTGCCCTCGGCGTCGATACCGAGCGCGCGGATCGAGGCGCTGTCCTCGATCTCTGCGGCCATGTCTTGCTCAGCTTGGCGGGTGAGCTGCTCGACCTTCTGGTTGTAGCCCTTGATGTTGCGCACGCCCATCTCAGCCAGCGCGTGATAGCGCCGCTCCATCTCTTGCACAGCCCAGTTGAGCGCCACGGTGGCCTGCTTTGGGTCGGTCACGACCGGCAACAGCAGGTGCGGGATGTCCGCATAGATGCTGAACTCCAACATCTTCGGGTCCACCATGATGAGGCGCACATCATCGGGTGAGTTGCGATACAGCAAGCTGGTGATCATGGTGTTGACCGCGACCGACTTGCCCGCGCCCGTGGCGCCCGCGACCAAGAGGTGAGGCATCTTGGCGAGGTCTGTCACCACGATGCTGCCTGCGGTGTCCTTGCCAAGGCCCATGGGCAATTCCATCTTGGTGTTCTGGAACTGATCGTCGGCCAAGACCTCCTTCATGTAGACCATCTCGCGCGAGGGGTTGGGCACCTCAATGCCCACCACGCCCTTGCCTGGGATCGGCGCCACGATGCGCACGCTCAGCGCGCTCAACGCCATGGCGAGGTCGTCCGCGAGGTTGGCGATCTTGGAGATCTTGACGCCCGCCGCGGGGCTGAACTCGAACACGGTGATGACGGGGCCGGGGCAGATGTCCTTGATCTGGCCCTCGACCTTGAAGTCAGCCAGCGTCTTCTCAATCTGCGTCGCCATGTCGCGCAGCGTGTCCGCGTCGACGCCTTGCTCGTCCCCGCCCTCATAGTTCAAATACGCCAAAGGCGGCAGCTCAAACCCCCCACGCTTTTGCGGCTTGAACAGCACGCCCTCGCCGTCTTGCTGGGCGAGCAGCTCTTTGATCTTGCGGGCTTGCGCCTTGGCGTCGCTCTCGACGATGCGCGGGCCGAAGTCGCCCTCATCGTCGCCCACGGGCGTGACCGGGCCGCGCTCTGCGGCGAGGTCGACCTGGACCACGTCCTCATCATCGACGTTCATGGTGTGTGAGCGGGCGTCGTCGATGAGGCCAGCCTCGCTCGGATCAGCGCCTGTCACTTGGGACGGGCCATCGTGCGTGGCCACAGGCGGCGCCCCTAGCGTCCAAGCGTCGCCCTCGCCATCAAGGGCGGGGTTTGGCGCGGTGGTCGCTTTTTTGCCGCGCTTGGTGATGGTGGGTGCGGGCGCCTCGGCTGATGGTTGCGCCTCAGGCTCACCCGGTGCGACAGGCGCCTGCGCAGATGCCGGCGCTGGCGCGCTGGACGCGCCCGCAGCCTGGGCTGCGGGCGCGTCTTGGCGCGCCGGGCCGAACATGCGGCCAAGGCGCGCGGAGAGCTTGGACTCGACCTCGCGATCGAGGTTTGACTCGAAGGCATACACGGGCGCGCCGATGGGGCGCATGGCGAGCTCGGCTTGGAGCTTGGCTTGGGTGTCTACGTCGGGGTGCTGCGCCTCCAGGATGCGCTGGCGCTCCTCCATGAGGCGCTCGCGATAGAGCTGATGGACGAGCCAGCGATGGCGCAGCCACGCTTGCAGCTTGTGGGCGCGCGAGGCGAACACGCGCGCGAGCCCGCTCAGGCTGAGCTGTGTGACGAACATCAGGCTCACCACGAGCAAGCACAGGCCGATGAGGCCCGCGCCCACAGAGCCGAACATGCTGCGCAGCACCTCCGCGCATAGCGCGCCGAGCGCGCCGCCAGGCGCGTGGCCCAAGAACAGACGCTCCCCCAACATGAGGTGCGCCAGGATCGTCCCCGCCAGGATGAACACGAGCTGGCCCGCGACCTCGACCGCGCGCCAGTCCATCGGGCGATTGAGCAAGAGCATGAAGCCCAGATACCAGAGCATCGCGTCGAAGCACAGCGCGCCTACGCCAAACAGCGTGAGCAGCGCGTCGGCCAAGCGCGCGCCGACAGGCCCGATGAGGTTCTGCGCGCTCGCGCCCGGTTGCAGGTCGGTGATCTCGAAGCTCAGGACGGCCAGCGCGATGGCGATGGCGAGCGCGATGAGGGCCAAGCCGCCAAGCTCGCGTGGCAGCGTCGCCGCGCGCGCGCTGAGCGCGGGCGCAGCTTGCTCGCGCTTGGTGGCGGGCGCGTTCTTGGGTGAGCCGCTCGCGCGTTTGCGCGCAGTGTCAGGCTTGGCCTGGGCGCTGTCTTCGCGCTTCTTGCGCGCCCGCTTGGGCGCGCCCCCGCCCTGATTGAGATCCTCCGTGATCGTGTCTGCCGCCATGGCGCTACCTCCCGCATCTGTCTTGTCAGCCCGCACGCGTCCTGCTCGCGAGCTAGTGGCGCTCAGGCTAGCAGCGCCCACAGCGGGGTCAACTTTTTGCAGGCTGCTGGCGAGGCCGTCGACAGGCGAGGCCGTCGACAGGCGAGGCCGTCGACAGGGGGTGCTCCTCAGGGCTGATGAGCGCGAGGTCGCCTTGTTTTAGAGGCGCGGCGCTCTTTTGCCTTGTCAGGTTAGCTCTAGCTCTTGATGATTGCGCCTCACTTCTGTGAGGGGTGGGGCGTCAGAGCAGCTAGCCGAGCCAAGCTCAGGTGGGCATGTGATGCGCTTTGCGGGCGAGGCTGCGGCGACGCTCACGTCCTCGCAAAAGATGACGCGACGCTTCTTACGCTCACTGATCTTCTGCCTAAGGATAACGCTTGTGTTAATTCAGGCTGTCTTGTTGCTCACGCTGGCGATCGTGCTGATCCCGCTCTCTAAGCGGATCGGCTTAGGGACGGTGCCAGGCTATGTGCTCGCTGGGATCGTCGCTGGTCCTACGATCTTGGATGTCATTCACAGCAATGACATCCAAGATACGATGCACTTCGCTGAGCTAGGCGTGGTGATGCTCCTGTTCTTGATGGGCTTGGAGCTGTCACCCCAGAAGCTGAAGAAGAGCGCGCCGGAGATCATCGCGCGCGGCGGTTTGCAGATGACCTTGTCGGGCGTCGTGATCTTTGCGCTGCTGATGGCGATCGCCCTGGCGTTTGGCATCGACAAGCTCAACCCGATGGCCTGCTTTGTGATCGCCGCTGGCTTTGCCACCTCTTGTACGGCGGCCGCCATGCAGATGCTGGCCGAGACGAAGGAGACGACCACGAAGCATGGCAAGACGACGAAGAACATCTTGATCTTTCAAGACATCGCGTCGGTGCCTGTGCTCACGATCTTGCCCTTGCTGGGCGCCGGCGCAGCGCAAGATGTGAGCATGGTGAAGACGCTTGTCGTCGGCATTGGTGCGGTGGTTGGGCTGGTCGTGGTCGCTCACTTCTTGATCCCGCCCCTCTTTCGCATCGTGGCCAACACTCGCCTGCCTGAGCTGTCTACCGGGTTAACCTTGCTGATCGTGCTCGCCTCCACCTGGTTGATGCACGTCGTCAGCCTCTCCGCAGAGCTTGGCGCCTTCATCGCAGGCGTGATGCTCGCCAACTCACCCTATCGTCATGATGTCGAGACGAACCTCGCCCCCTTTCAAGGCCTGCTCATGGGCCTGTTCTTCATGTCAGTGGGCGCGTCAGCGGATATCCGCGTCTTCTTCGCCTCGCCCCTGCTCGTGCTCGGCATCGTCGCAGGTGTCATGCTCGTGAAGTCGGTGATCTTGATCTTCGTCGCCAAGCGCGCGCAGCTTCACGGCGCCTCTGCGTGGAGCTTGGCGCTGCTCTTAGCGTGTGGCGGGGAGTTCTCCTTCGTCATCTTCAGCGTGGGCTCAGGCGCGGGCATGATTGATAATGAGCTGACCGCCCTGCTGCTCATCTCCGTGACGCTCTCCATCGTTGTCACTCCGCTGCTGTTCAAGGCGCGCGATATGTATATCGCCCACCAAGCCGCGCGCGGTGATTTTACACAGTTCGACACCATCCTGGATAAGAAGCCGCGCGTGATCGTCGCGGGCATCGGCCGCTTCGGGAAGCTGGTCTGTCGCGCGCTTCACTCACGTCATGTGAACTTCACAGCCATAGACAGAGATACAAACAACGTGGAGTTCTCCAAGCAGTTTGGAAAGCAGTTCTTCTACGGCGATGTGTCCAGCTCGAAGCTGCTCGAATCGGCCGGGATCGTAGACGCTGAGGTGCTGGTGATCGCGATCGATGATGTCGCGGACTCGCTCAAGCTCGCTCAGCTGAGCCAGGAGCGATGGCCTCATCTGCGCATCATCGTGCGCGCCCGTGATCAAGAGCATGCGCATGGTTTGATGGCGCTCGGCGTCGAGGCGATCATCCGTGAGACGTTGCACGCTGCGACCGACGCCGCGACGCAGGCGTTTGAGGCGCTCGGCCTCTCCACGGGCGACGCGCATGACGCGATCGTAGCGTTTCGTGAGGCGGACGAAGCCGCGCTGCTTGAGTCAGCCTCAGCGCCCTCCCCTGAGGCGCGTCGCCTCGCTTATGTGCAGCTCGCCATGCAGAGCATCCAGTCAGACAACGTGCTCCCTGCGGCGCCCAGCGCTGACGCTTGAGCGCCCGATGGCGCGCGGTCGTAGCGACCGCGCGCCATCGGGCACGCTCACATCTCGTGCACGATCGCCAGCACCACGGGCTTGCGATCGACCTGCTTGCGGAAGTAGCGGCGCAGGCTGTTGCGGATCGCCTCGCTGACCTCATCGACGTTGAAGCGGGCGTCGCGCGGCAGCTGCTCGACGGCGCGACGCGCCAGCTGGGCTGCGGGCTCCAACATGGCAGCGGCCTCCTCATTGAGGAAGCCGCGCTGGATCAGATCGGGGCCGCTGGCCAGCTCGCCGGTGGAGCGATTGATCACAGCAAAGGCGACGATCATGCCAGCTTGCGCGAGCTTCTTACGATCGCGCAGCTGCACGTCCTCGATGTCACCGCCCGTGGCGCGCCCGTCGACGAACACGCGGCCCACGTGCACGCGATCGATGACCGCGACGCCGTTGGGGGTGACTTGAAGCACGTGGCCGTCCTCGATGAGGTGCTGATGGGGGACGCCGACCAAGCGCCCAAGCTCCGCGTGCTGATGGCGCATGTGGAAGGAGCCGTGCATGGGCACGAGGTGCTTGGGCTTGGTGAGGTTGAGCAAAAGCTTGAGCTCTTCTTGCTTGGCGTGGCCCGTGGCGTGGACGGGGGCTTGGCGCGGGGTGATGACGCGCGCGCCGCGCTTGGTGAGCGCGTTGATCATGTTCTGGACGCCGCGCTCATTGCCCGGGATGACGCGCGCGCTGAGCACGATCGTGTCGGTGGCCTTGATGTGCACTTGGCTGTGGCCGCCGTACGCCATGCGGGTCAGGCCCGAGCGCGGCTCCGCTTGGCTGCCCGTGGTGATGATGAGGATCTCATCGTCGGGGTAGCGGCTCATGTCTTGGAGGTCGATCAAGGGGCTCGGGTTTGGCGCCTTGATGAAGCCCAGCTTGATGGCAGTGTCGAAGTTGTTGAGCAGGCTGCGCCCCATGAGCGCGACTTTGCGGCCGAACTGGCCCGCCAGCTCAAGCATCGCCTGGATGCGATACAGGTTGCTGGAGAACTGCGTGATGAACACGCGACCTTGGGCGGTGTCGAGCACGCTGCCCAGGCCCACGATGACCGACGACTCGCTCTCGGAGTAGCCTGGCGCGCCCGCGTTGGTGCTGTCACCCAGGAGCATGAGCACGCCCTCGCGCCCAAGCTCCGCCATGCGCTGCAGGTCCATGGTCTTCTCGCCAAGGGGCGTCTGATCGAGCTTCCAATCGCCCGTGAACAGCAGCCTGCCAAGCGGCGTCTCCAGCGAGACGCTCATGGCGTTGGGCACGGAGTGGTTGGTGTGGATAAACTCCACGTTGAAGGTGGCCAGCTGGACGCGATCGCCCGGCTCAACCTCATGCAGCTCGACCTCGCCATCGAGCTTATGCTCTTGGAGCTTGTTGCGCAGCATGGCGAGCGTGAGGCGCCCGCCGTAAACGGGCACGTCGACCTCGCGCAAGAAGAAGGGCAGGGCGCCGATGTGGTCCTCGTGGCCGTGGGTGAGCACCACCGCGTCGAGCTTGTCGAGGTTGTCCAGCGCGTAGGACCAGTCGGGCAGGATGACGTCGATGCCGAAGGCGTCTTGCTCAGGGAAGGTCAGGCCACAGTCGATCATGATCATGGCGCCGTTGCACTCGATGAGGCAGCAGTTCATGCCGACCTCATCGAGGCCGCCGAGCGGGATCACGCGCAGGTAGTCGCCGTTGGGCGTGGGGGCGGTCTTGATCTTTTTGTTGTTCTGTTCGCTCATGAGATCTTCGGTTGAAGGGGAGCCCTTGACTGGGCAGAGAGGGGGGGAGGAGGCGCCGCGACGCGACGCCAGGGATCACACACGCGGCGCGAGGCCGCGATCATGGCAAAAGGGAGGGGGTGGCGAGCGCGCGAGCGCGCGCCGCGCCGGATCAGGCGCCGGGGGCGCGCTGTGATGGCGGCGTGAGGCAGGGGGTGTTGTCCTGAGTCGGAGGCTCGTCGGGGTTGAGCCACAAGCGCTCGGGTGGGCTGGGCTTGGCGTCTTCACGCTCGCAGCCCACGGGCTGCATGGGCACACACCACAGGCAGCGATCAGCGTCGAGCGGACCCTCCAGCGCTTGCACGGGCACCACGCGCTCGCCGCCCGACAGCTCGCCGTCCACCCACGCGCGAGGCGTCAGCAAGAACACGAGGACGAAGCACGTCATCGCGAACAGCTTGCGCAGCGTCTTGTTGGGTGTCTGTGGCATAGTTTCTTGGATCGTGTCGTGTCGTCACAGCTCACACTAAAGCCCACTACCAGCGTGTGCGCTTGGCGTGAGATCGTGCCTTGGAGCCGAACGCTTGGGCGTGCGGCGATTGAGCCGCACAGAGTCACCCCAAACTATAGTCGATCTGAGGGGTGCTTGAAAAGGCGCGGTGTGAACTTTTTGCGTCTATCGCTTGGCCCGCCTGCTGACGCGCAGGCGCGATGGCTGGCGAGGGGGAGGTTTTTCGGACGCTGCCTAACTTCCCTGACCCGCGCGCTTCTGCTATAGCTTCGTGCAGCATGCCTCATCGCGCGCCCGCCTCGGCGCTTGTCGCTCTCCCTTCGCCGCGCGCTCAAGCGCGCGCGGCGATGTCACCCTCGCGAGCCCGCTCACCATGTCCCAGCACCACGACCTGCTCATGCTCCAAGCCATCTTCGCCTTGGCTTGGGTTGATGACGCCTTCCACCGCGACGAGCGCGCTTATCTGGTGGGCCTGATGGACAGCGCCTCGCTCACCCCCGAGGAGCGCCGCCAGGCGCACGCTTGGCTCGACGCCCCGCCCCCCACGCCAGATTGGGCTGCCATCACCCAAGACCCAGCCCTCGGGCTCGCGCTCTTGCGTCAGGCAACCCTGCTCTCCATGCTCGATATGAGCGTCTCCGCCCGGGAGCAGGCGTTCTTGGTCGCCCTTGGCGCGAGGCTTGGCCTCGATGAGCGCGCCTTCTTCGCCCTCCAGCAAGACGTGGAGCGTGAGCTCATCGCCCGCCAAGCCCGCTGAGCGCACTCGCCCCAGGAGCACCGTCGTGACCCCACTGCTCGCCATCTACCTGTTCTGCGCCGTCGTCGGCGGCGTCTTCGTCGCCCTCTCCGCGCTGGGCGGCCTCAGCAAGAGCGTTGAGCTCGACAAGAACGTCGACGCTGACGCCGACGCCGCCCTCGACTTTGACAAACATGTCGACTTTGACAAGCACCTCGACTTTGACAAGTCGCTCCACACCGGCGAGCTCAGCGCCTCCCAAGGCGCCCAGGCGCTCAAAGACTTTGACACCTCCCGTGGCAAGCGCTTTCGCCCCCTGCTCAGCTTCAAGTTCTGGACCTTCTGCCTCGCCTTTTTTGGCGTCACAGGCACCATCTTCACCCTGCTCAACCTCATCCCCAGCCCCCTCATCACCCTCATCGTCTCCGTCATGACCGGCGTCACCAGCGGCCTGGGCGTGTCTTACGCGCTGTTCGTCGCCGGGCGCAGCGTCGGCGGTCGCAACATCGGCGATGATGACTTTCGCGGCATCGAGGGCAAGGTCGTCGTCCCCTTTGATCACAGCCGACGCGGCCGCGTGCTCGTCGTCATGAAGGGCAGCCTCGTGGAGGTCGACGCCGTCTCGCTCGACCCCGACGATCACGTCGTCTTTGACTTTGACCAAGAATGTCTCGTCGTCGACATCAAGGATGGCATCGCGCAGGTCGTCCACTCCCCGACCGGATCGAGCCCGTGAGGGGCGAGGTCGCGTCCGTTTCACGTTGACCTTGGGGGCTGCCCGCGCCAAAGATAGCCCCATCAATGTATGGTGTCTCCTGGTGTCCCGCTGGCCAGACGCGTCAACCCAAGCGCGTTTACACCATGCGCCTCCTGCTGCTTGATCTCCCACCCACTGTGCCTGCGGTCGCCCATCCCTCCAGGGCGCTCTCCCCCTCACGAGGTGTCTCCCCATGGGAACTGTGATCGGTGTCTTGATGTTCTCGGCGTTCGTCGCCTTCGTCCTGCTGATCATCGTCGCGATCGTCAAGCAATTCCTCTACATCGGTAAGCCTAACGAGATCCTGATCTTCTCGGGCCGTGACCACCGCCTGCCCAACGGCCAAGAGGTCGGCTACCGCTATCAGATCGGCGGCCGCACCTTCATGATCCCCTTCTTGGAGGAGGTCAGCCAGATGGACCTGCGGATCATCCCCGTCAACATTCGCATCCAAGGCGCCTACTCCAAGGGTGGCATCCCGCTCAACGTCCACGCTATCGCTAACGTCAAGATCTCCAGCCACCCCGACAAGATCCGCAACGCCATTGAGCGCTTCCAAGGGCGCGAGCGTAACGAGATCATGCGCGTCGCCCAAGAGACCCTGGAGGGCAACCTGCGCGGCGTGCTCGCGGGCCTCACCCCTGAGGAGGTCAACGAGGATCGCCTGCGCTTTGTGGAGGAGCTGGCCAAGGACGCCGAGCCCGACATGCGCAAGCTCGGCCTGCACCTGGACACCCTCAAGATTCAGAACGTCAGCGATGATCGCGACTACCTCGACTCGCTCGGCCGCAAGCGCATCGCTGAGATCCTGCGCGACGCCGAGATCGCGGAGTCCAACGCCATGAAGACCGCCGAGGAGATCGAGGCCCGCGAGCAAGGTCGCAGCGAGGTCGCCCGGCGCAACGCACAAGCCAACATCCAGCGCGCGCAGAACGAGCTGCGCCAGATCATCGCTGACCTCGACCTGCAAGCCAAGTCCGAGGAGGAGAAGTCGCTGGCCCGTGGTATGGCCGCCCGCGCTGAGAGCGAGCAAGAACTCCAGAAGGTCCGCACCGATCTGGAGGCCATCCGCCTCCAAGCTGACGTCGTCATCCCCGCCGACGCTCAGAAGGTCGCCCGCGAGCTGACCGCCGCCGGCGAGGCCGCTGAGATCGCCGAGAAGGGCCGCGCCATGGCCGAGGTCCTCAAGATGATGAGCGACCTGTGGGTGGAGGCCGGTGACGCCGCCCTCGACGTCTTCATCATCCAGCGCATTGAGGAGATCATGACCCAGGTGGCCGCCGCCGCCCGTCAGGTCCACGTGCGCAACGTCGCCCTCATCGACTCCGGTGATGGCGCCACGCTGCCCAACTACGTCAGCTCCTTCCCCCGCATCGTCGGCAGCATCTTCCGCGAGCTGCGCGACACCGCTGGCATTGACGTCTCTGCCGCCCTCACTGGCAAGCACCTCGACGCGCTCAAGAGCGCGGGCGTGCTCACCGAGGACGACCTCACCCCCGGCCAAGCGCCGCGTCGCAGCCTCGACTCCCAGCGCGCCGCCGCCCTGGAGCAAGACCCCCAGCAGCGCCAAGCGCAGACCTCTCAGATGGCCGCCATCCCGAGCGCAGGTCAGACCACCGAGTCCGCGCGTCCTCCCTTCGCCGCCTTCGGTCGCACCCCGCGCGCTGACAGCGACAAGGGCTGAAGCACAAGACGTGCCTAAAAGCTCGGCCCTCTCACCTGCCCCGCTAAGGCCAACGATGGCGACGCACATGTCGCCTTGATGGAGCGCATAACGTCATGTTTGAAGCAGCCTTTACACTCCTCATCATCCTCGGCGTCGCGGGCATCGCCGCCTTGCTCGCCGTCAAGAACCTCATCGAGATCTGCCAGCCCAGCGAGGTGCTCGTGTTCTCCGGCGCCAGCAATGAGCGCGGCTACGAGATCATCCACGCCGGGCGCAAGGTCCGCATCCCGCTGTTGCACAAGGTCGATCGCCTCAACGTCACCAACATCGCCATCGACATCAACGTCACCAACGCCTACTCCAAGGGCGGCATCCCGCTCGACATTCGCGGCGTCGCGAACGTCAAGATCGGCAGCCACTCGCCGTTCATTGATAACGCCGTGGAGCGCTTCTTAGGGATGAGCCGCGAGCAGATCATGAGCGTCGCCAAGGAGACCTTGGAGGGCAACCTGCGCGGCGTGCTCGCCACGCTCACCCCCGAGGAGGTCAACGGCGATCGCGTCGGCTTCGCCCAGCAGCTCTTGAGCGAGGCGTCTGACGACCTGCGCGCGCTTGGCATCGTGCTCGACACGCTCAACATCCAGAGCGTAGCCGATGAGCGCGGCTACCTCGACTCGATCGGCCGGCGCCAGAGCGCCGAGCTGCTCATGCAGAGCCGCGTCGCGGAGGCCAAGAACCGCGCTGAGGCCAGCGTCCTTGACGCCGAGAACCAGCTCAAGAAGGCGATCGCCAAGATCGAGGCCCAGAAGCTCATCAGCAAGGCCGAGGCCGATCGCCGCATCACCGACGCCACCACCAAGGCCGAGGCGCTCGTCTCTGAGGAGCGCTCCAAGATCGGCGCCGCTATCGCCCGCAGCCAGGCCAACATTGAGGTCCAGCGCGCGCGCATTGAGCAGGTCAAGCGTCAGCTCCAAGCCGATGTCGTGCGCCCCGCACAAGCGCGCAAGACCGAGCTTGAGCTTCAGGCGCGCGGTAACGTCGCTCAGCTCATCGAGGAGGGCCGCGCCAACGCTGAGGCGCTGCGCGCGCTCATCAAGACCTGGCGCGCCGCTGGCGACGCCGCGCGCCCCATCTTCGTGCTCCAGCAGTTCGACGTCATCATGCGCACCATGCTCTCCACCATCCAGAACATCGAGATCGACAAGATCACCGTCATCGACTCGCGCCTGGAGGGCATCGATCGCAACGCCTCGCTGCCCATGAAGGCCGCCAGCGCCTCAGAACAAGTCAAGCAGACGCTCGGGCTCGACATGCCGCGCCTGCTGCAAGGCTTGGCCGCGATGCAAGACAAGTGATCCTCACCAAGCGCGCTTGAGCGCCGCCACACCGCGCGGTGTGGCGGCGCTCGGCGCGTCTGCACCCACTCGCCGCTTAACATGAGCTTGAGCGTGGCTGGCGAGGCGGCCGCCGCGCAGACAGCCTCGCCGCATCCCGCAGGCGCCGCTCCACCGAGTGAGCGGACGCGCCGATGACACGCAAAAATCGCTAGCACCCGACCCCGCGACGTGCTAGCTTCGTCCGCCTCGCTCCCATAGCCCAACGGCAGAGGCAGTCGACTTAAAATCGATCCAGTCCGGGTTCGAATCCCGGTGGGAGCATCTCTTAGACCCGCCTTGTAGGCGGGTCTTCGCGTTTTCCCCTCAAGGCTGGTGTCTCACAGGTGTCTAAACGTCGCGAGCAGCGCTCAGACCGGATCGCGCCGATGTGACAGGTCTGGCAGGCGCTGCTTGGCGTCGCGGTTGAGGGCGCGGACCAGGCGCTCGCGCTCGGTGTGGAGCGTCTGCTCGGGGGCGTCGTGGCGGCCGGGGTGCAGGCGCGCCAGGATCTGGGCGGGGGTGGCGCCCGTGCGACGCTTGGGGCTGGGGCTCAGGTGTGACATCATGCGCTCCGATGACAGACGTAGCCGGTCACGACGCAGCGCGTCATGGCTTGGGGGTTTTAGCCTTGATGGGCGCGCGTCGTCAAGGTGGGATCACCTCGCCAGGGCGCGCGCTTGGCGCTACACTGGCCCCTTATGGCGACCTCGCGCTCGGATGCTCATGCCTGACGACGCTTATATCTTGCGCCTCACGTTGGAGGGGGTCTATCCCGCTGTCTGGCGGCGCGTGCGCGTGCCCGCGTCGAGCACGCTGGCGACGCTGCAGCTGGTGCTGCGCGCGGTGATGGGCTGGAGCGCGCCGCGTCAGTACACCTTCTGCTTTGGCACCGCCCGCTTTGGCTCGCGCCATCATGATGACCTGTGGCTCGATGACATCGCGCAGACCGATGTGCGCGATGTGCGCCTGGGCGCGCTGTTGCGTCAGCCCGGCGCGCGCATGAGCTGGCGCTATGGTGAAGACCCTCCGTGGGTCCATGAGCTGCTGCTTGAGTCCATTGAGGAGGCCGCGCCGCTGGCCTGCATGGCTGGCGCGGGCGCCTGTCCGCCCGTGGACTGCGGTGGTCCTGCTGGTTATGCCGAGGTGCTGCGCCAGTGGTCCGAGCGGCGCCTGGATCCGCTGGTGGCGTCGTGGCTGCCGCGCGGCTTTGATCCCGATCATTTTGATCCGGCTGAGGTGCAGCTTGAGCCGTTCAGCGCGCTGCAAGGGCGCGCGGCCCTCGACGCGGGCTTAGGGGGCGTGCTGCCGTGGTGGGGTGGCGGCGCATCGCAGGAGGTCGCCCCAGTGAGGGCCGCATCACAGGCGCCTGAGCGGCAGCTGCCTGAGCAGGATCATGCGCGAGCGGTCATGGCGCGTGAGCTCGCGCCGCGCGCGTCGTCGGAGGCTGCGGCGATGATCGCGCCCGCGCCGATCGGGACGCCGTGGTGGCCGCGTCGCCCCTATGAGCTGCTGGCGCAGCACACCCGCGACCTGCTGCACCACGCGCGCGCGGGCGACGCCGACGCGTTCGTCGATCTGCTCATGCAGACGCTGCTGCGTGATGAGCTGGACATGGTGGGGCGTCGCACGCTGGCGCGGGAGCTGCGCCGCTCGGGCGCTATCGCGCCGCCTGGGCCGGAGCCGACGCCTGCATCGCTCCCCTCACCACCGCACCCACCCACCCGTCATGCGCCTGTCGTGGCGGTCCGCGCCGAGGTCGCTGCTGATGATGATGATGAGGTCGTGTCAGCTGATGAGGCCGGGGTGAGTGAGCCGCCGCAGGCGGTGAGCGAGCTGCAAGACGAGCCGCCGCAGGCGGCGAGTTTGGCGGATGAGGCGCCACCTGTCGCGCTGGCGAGCGCGCTCGGTGAGGGCGCTCTCATGGAGGCGCTGCTCCCCACTGGCGAGCTGATCGCGGTCGATGAGGCCGTAGCGAGTGAGCCGCCGCAGGCGGTGAGCGAGCTGGCGGTTGAGCTGCCGCAGGCGTCCGCTGAGGTGGTGGCGTCAGTCGAGGAGGCCCGTGAGAGTGAGCCGCCGCAGGCGGTGAGCGAGCTTGTCGACGAGGCGCCGCAGGCGCCGAGTTTGGCGCAGGTTGAGTGGCGAGCGCCTGAGGTGGAGCGGTCAGTTGAGGCTGCATCTTCGCCAGATGCACCTGTGATCACCGCATCACAGGCCGAGCTTGAGGAGGTCGCTCCTGAGGTTGTCGCGGCGAGCGAGCCTGCGGGTGAGCCCCAACCTGAGCCCGAGCTTGCGGTTGAGCCTGAGCTTGCGCTTGAGCCTGAGCTTGCGGTTGAGCCTGAGCTTGCGCTTGAGCCTGAGCTTGCGCTTGAGCCTGAGCTTGCGCTTGAGCCTGAGCTTGCGCTTGAGCAGGCCGTGGCGGGCGCGCCAGCGGTCGAGCCGGAGCTTGAGCCCGAGGCTGAGGGGGAGGGATCGTTCACGCGCGAGGCGGCTGAGGCTGCGCCAGCCCAGGTGGCGCGCGCCGCGCTCGCGCGAGGCGCGCTCGCGCCGCACGCTATCGGAGCGACAGACTGGGGCGTGGACGAGGGCGCGCAGGCGTCGGGATCGATGGCGCTGCCTGAGCTGGAGGTGGGGTCGTCGTCTGCGTCGATGGCGCTGGCGTCCACGCGCGAGCTTGGCGCGGTGGGGATGGCGCCGCCCGCGCCGCCCTCATGGTCTGAGGCGATGATGGAGGCGCTGGCGCTGCCGACGATGGCGCGCGGGGTGGGGCGCTTTGAGGCGCCTGAGGCGATGGACTTAGGCGCAGACGCCACGATGCTCGTGACGCCCGTGCCGAGCTGGCTGCGCGACGAGTCAGCGAGCTTTGAGGCGATGGCGGAGCTGACGTCGGGGGGGCTGGGAGAGCTGCCCGCGTGGCCAAGCGAGGGCTTTGAGGCGGCGCCCTTGCCGGCGCTTGGCCAGACGGTGGGCTTGGCCGCGCTGCCTCAGCCTGAGGCCTCGCCCGCGCCCAAGCGTCGCAGGCGCTCGCGCAAGAAGTTGTGAGGCTCAGGGTGTCGCAGGCGCCTCAGGGTGCCAGTCATCGACCAAGCTGAGCTGTTTGGGCGGCGCGTCAGGCAGCAGCTGCCACGACGAGTCGTGGAAGGTGCGCCCGCGCACGACCTGGCCTTCGAGCTTGTGGTAGTCGAACGCTTCTTGGTGCATCCGATATTTGGTGGCCTTCAAGCGCAGCGTGGCGGGCTGGTCTGCGGGCAGCGTGAGGGTGAGGTCGCGATGCTCACCTGCCATCAGGCGCGCCTCCTCGGTGCGCTTGATGGTGGGCCACCAGACGTAACGATCGCCGATGTACGTCTCAGCGCTGGAGAGCTGCGCGCCATCAGGCGCGGTGAGGTCGGCCTCGACCTCGATGTGGCGCTCAGGATCGCCCGTGGGCAGGCCGTGACCAGCGTGCGCGTTGGTGATGCGGGCCACGATGGCGCGACACGGCGCGGGCTTGTCCTGACAGGCGGCCTGTGTCTCGTCTGGCGTGGCGTCGCGGACCTCCACCGACGCGCCGCTGCCGTAGATCGGCTCAAGCGCTTTGAGCTCGGCGCCATACTCGGGCTTCTTGGGGATGAGCGAGCCGCCAAACCAGTGACGCCGCGTGACGCGCTCAGGATAACCGGGCACGAGCGGGCGCGTGACCTCGGGCATGTGACAGCTCTGACAGCTCTGCCCCGCCTGACCCTGAGGGCTCGCCGCGTGCTCCTCCCCGGTGGTGAAGAAGCAGCCGAGGTTCTGCTTGGGGAACATGGCGGTGGCCTGATGGCAGCTGGTGCACAGGTCGGCCTTGAGCAGGTTCGGGTCTTTCTTGGTGGCGTGTGGGGCGTTGGTGTCGCCGTAGGGGCCATAGACCACGCCGTCGCGCACGTGGCAGGTGGCACACGAGATGGCGTCGTCCTGCATGACGGGATCAAAGGTGGGGTTGTCGGCGTAGATGGGCCTGGCGAGGTCGCCATCGTGCAGGCCAACCACGAGCTGTTCTTGCTGCTGCATGCTGGGGGTGTGACAGTTGACGCACATCCAGCCGACATCGGAGGGCGGATCGCCGGGCTTGTTATAGGCGCCGCGCGACTTGGCCAGCTCCTGCATGAACTGGAGGTCGTCCTTCCAGGCGCGTCGGTGCGTGGAGAGCTGCCACTCTCTGTAGATTTCTTGGTGGCACGCGCCGCAGGTCTCAGCGCGCAGGTCTTGCAGCCCAGGCGGCACCTCGCTGAAGGGCCGTGGGCGCAGATAAGGGGGGTGGCTCTCATAGAAGGCGGTGGCGCGCGCGATGACATCATCAGGCGCAGGCGGCGCCTCGCGCGGGAGCGCGACCAGCGCGATGAGCGCGGCGGCCGTGAGCAACACGGCGGCGACGAGCAGCTTGGCGCGGCCCGAGATCGTTGGCGAGGGGGGTGGCGTGCTCATGGACCTCATGGGCGCGTGCGGCGCGCAGTGGGCGCGCATCGCAGGGGCGCGCTTAGGATGCGTCTGTCACGCGAGGGTTGCAACCCTCGCGTGTCACACGCCACAGACATCCTCAGTGAGCTTCGACCTCCTCAGCGGGCGCCTCGCCAGGGATCGCGCCGCGCCTAAGCCGCGCGCGAGTGAGCGCTCGTGGCGCGTCTGCTCCTCCTCGCGCCGCGCCTCGACGCGCTCCAAAAGCTTGTCATCGCGCCTCTGCGCGCCCAGCTCGCTCAACCGATCGAGCCGGGCGCCGCGGCGCTGATGGATGCGTTCGGCGTTGCGCCTCCTGACCGCGTGAGGCTGGCCTTTGCCGTGAGGCTTGCCGTGGTCTGCCACCTGAGCGCGATGAGCGCGGCGCTCGCCATGGAGCGCGCGCTCATCGCGCACAACGCGCCGCGCGCGCGCCTGGAGAGCGAGACGAAGGGGCGCGAGGTGGCGATCTTGGCCTCGCGCGAGATCATTGATGAGGCGGGCGCGAGTGATTTTGTGGAGGTCGCCACGATCCAGGTGTGCGGGCGACAGCGCCCGGTGACGATCCTCACCCCGAGCGCCGCTGCTCAGCGCGCATGATGAGCGCGTATGACTGGATCGAGCCAAGGCGTCTGGCACAGCTCGCGAGCATCTTCGGGGCTGAGCGCTTCGGGGCTGAGCGCGAGCTGGCGCAAGGCGCGCAGGTGGGGAGCGCGCGTCAAGGCGCGGGCTGAGGCTTGGTCCCAGCGGGCGGTGCGATCGAGGCCCAGCTCGCGCGTTGTGGCGAGCTGCGGCGCGCTCAACAGCGCGATGCGCGCGCGGGCGTCGTGCAAGCTGTGCAGTGACAGGGAGGTGGGCGCGAAGCCCGGCGCTTGGAGCAGCGCCACGACGCCTGGATAGCCGACCTCACAGCCACCTAGCTCAAGGTGCTCTAGCGCGTGCAGCGGCGCGCTCGCCAGCGCCATCGCGCCCGCGTCGCCGATCCGTGGGTTGTCGTCAAGGTGCAGCGTGTGCGTCGCGCTCAGGCAGCCGCGCTCGGCCAGCGCGCGCAGCGTCTCCTCCCCTACGTCACACGCGCTCAAATCGAGCGTCTCCAGCCGCAGCGTGGGGCTCGCCAGCGCGCTGAGATCATGCAGCGTGTTATCGGAGAGATCGAGGTGGCGAAGGCGAGTGAGGGGGCGCAGCGCGTGCGCCGCGTGGGGACCGAGCATGTTGCTCGGCAGCGCTAGGCGGGTGAGGTTTGTCGCGTTGCCGAGCAATGAAGGGAGCGTCTTATCATTGAGCTGCGCGCGCCGCAGCGACAGCGCGTCGAGCTGAGGGATGATCGCGCGCAGCGGTGCAGCAAGCGCTGAAGGATAGTCGAGCCTCAGCGACAGCGCGCGCAGCGCGGGGAGCTGGCTTGGCCTCAGCAGCCGCTCCAGCGCTTGCGCTGGAGCGTGGAGATCGCTCAGGCTCAAGGTGTGGAGCGCGGGCAGGCGCAGCGTGCCGAGCGCGATGAGCAGCGGGTTGTCGCTGGGAGGATGCAGCTCAACCTCATGCTGCAAATGCAGCGCTTGTATGGGGGCACAACCTGCTGGGCGCGTGAGCATCGTGGCGAAGCGCTTGGGGCTGCAACTCTGCAATTGCAGCTGCCACGCGCTGACCTGCGCCAAGTGAGGATGATGCAGCAGCATGTGCAGGTGTTGGGGTTGCGAGAGCGCCCAGCTTGCTAGCCCCAGCTCACGCAGCGCCTGGCGAGGTTCGAGCGTCAGCGCCTCGCACAGCGCGTCAGGCTCGCCGATGCAGCAGTCCAGCTTGAGCGCTTGGAGCTGAGGCAGCCGCAGCAGCGTCGCCAGGGCGGGGGCGGTGATCGGGGCGCAAGGCAAGGCAAGCGCGCGCAAAGTGTGGGCCGCTGGTGCGTCGAGCAGCGCGTTAGCGAGCTCGTCGTCCATGACCGCGTCGCTCAGGCGCAGCGTGTGGAGCGTGCAGCCGGTGAGCAGCGAGGGCAGGGCGCTCACGTCACACGTCGGGGGCAGCCCGTCGATGACGCGCGCCGCGCGCAGCAAGGGCTGGCGTTTAGGCTCATGCTGCGCCCAGTGCAGCCAGCGCGCTCGCGCGATGCGCAGCGCGTCGGGCCAGCGCCGCGTGGCATCATTCACATAGGGGATCGCCTGCTCGGCGAGGGCGTGATCGGGGGCGTCTTCGAGCGCGTCGCAGATGGCCTCCCAGGCGCGCAGGCTGGGGGGCTGATGGGCCGCAGAGCGCAGCGCGCCGAACCAAGGGTGGTGGCTCATGTGAGCATCCCCTCATCGCGCATCCAGCGCCACGCGTCCTCGATCATGACGTCGAGCGGCGCGCGCACGTACTCAAGCTCGCGCTCGGCCAGGTCGCTGATGACGTGACGCTTGGCGATGACGGCCGCCGCGCCCTGCGGCGTGAGCGCGGGCTCTTGGTTTGTGAAGCGCGCGCGCAGGGCGTTGAGCTGCGCGACGGCGCGCATGGCCACGGCGGGCAGCGCGCGCGGCAGCGGCCGATCGGTGAGCGCGGCGATCTGGGCGAAGACCTGCGCGAAGCTCGCGTGCGCGCCGCCCAGCAGGTAGCGCTGCGACGGGGCGGTGTGCAGCGCGGCGCGGATGTGCGCCTTGGCGACCTCCTGGGCGTGGGCGAAGTCACCGCGTCCGGGCGGGATGCCCGGCAGGCTGCGCTCATGCACCATGCGGATCATGCGGCTCCAGTTGCCCCAGTCATAGCGGCCGATGATGTGAGGCGGATGCAAGATCACCACGTCGAGGCCGCGCTCGCGCGCCTTGAGCGCGCGCTGTTCGCTGATGTACTTGGTACGATCGTAGTGTCGCCACGCGTCGGGGCCGACCTGGGGGCTGTCTTCCGTCATCTGCATGCTGCCCTCAAAGGTGCCCCAGGTGGAGGTGAGCACGAGGCGCTTGGCCTTGTTCTGGACGGCGACCTCAAGGATGTGGTCTGTCCCCACGACGTTTTCTTGCCACTGCTGGGCGCGG
This sequence comes from uncultured Bradymonadales bacterium, assembly GCA_964468515.1. Classification (GTDB taxonomy): domain Bacteria; phylum Myxococcota_A; class Bradymonadia; order Bradymonadales; family Bradymonadaceae; genus CAYXWB01. Next base: position 27,440 of record CAYXWB010000023.1, read on the forward strand.
TGGCCATCCCACATTGACGTGTTCGCGGCCACATGAAACAGCGCGTCCACACGCTCGGGCAGCGCGCGCGCGAGGCTTGGCGGGTCGCTCAGGTCGGCCTGGACAAGCTGCACATCAAACGCGCGCAGCGCGTCGAGGTTGGAGCTTGCGCGGTGCATCGCCCACACCTGCCAGCCTTGGGCCGAGAGCTGCTCGATGAGGTTGAGGCCTAAGAAGCCGGTGGCCCCAGTGACAAAGGCGGTGGGATGAGCGGGGGGCATGGCTTCACCTGGGCGTGGTGGTTGGCGAGCGCGCGGCGAGTGTGTCTGTTATAACGCGCGAGCGCCTCGGATGCGAGCGTCGGGCTCTTGCTGGGTTATGTTGCGCCGCATCATTTTTTAATGATGTGAATTTGTTGTATTTTTTGGGTTTTGAATGTGGTTATAACACGCTTGATCTATAGATTGGACTCATAAGGCTTTGCCCTATGCACAATCCTCAAGAAGACCTCAGCGTCACCACCTTCGACGGCGCCCTCGGCGCGCCAGCGCCTGCGCCGCTGCGCGCTTGGCTTGGCGCCGAGCCTGCGCTACACCTCTACACGCTGGGCGATCTGGACGCGCCGTTCTGGGCGCGCACGCGCGTCTGGGCGGGCGCCCATCAAGGTCAAATCGTGGCCGCACTGGCGCACTATCGCGCGCCCGCGCACGACGTGCTCATGGCGATGGCGCGGCCCGACGACCTCGCGCTGCCCGCGCTGATCTTGCGCGCGCGCGCGGCGCTGCCCTCACCGTGCCACCTCATCGCGACCGCGTCGGCGCTGGCTGCCTGTCAATCCATCATGCGGGTGTCGCCCTCGACCGCTTATCTGCGCATGCGGTGTGCGCGCGACACATGGCGCGCGCAGCCGCTCACCACCCCATCACGCGCGCTGACGCCTGCGGACGCGGGCGCGCTCGACGCCTTCTTCGCCGCGCATTATCCCGAGCGCTGGTTTGACCCTAGCATGCTCGCGCTGCCCGACACGCACGTCGGATTGTTTGAGTCAGGTGAGCTTGTGGCGGTGGCGGGCGTGCATGTGTTCGCGCCGACACAGCGCGTCTGCGCGCTCGGCAACATCGCGGTGCATCGCGATCATCGCGGGCGCGGGCTGGGGCGCGAGGTCACCGCTGCGCTGATGCGCAAGCTCGCCGCGCGCGTGGATCACCTCGGCCTCAACGTGCTGGCCTCAAACACCAAAGCCCAGCGCTGCTACCATGCGCTGGGCTTTGAGGTGGCGTGTGAGTTCGCGGAGGCCAGCGCCTCAGCTCGCTAGATCTTGTGCGGGGGCTCTGATGTCAAGGTGATCAGCACCTTGGGGGTGTTGGAGCGCGTCCCAGATGCGCTCACGAAGCTCTCGCTCGGCTTGGATGACCGCCTCAGCGGTCTTGGGCCGTCCTAAGATAGCTAGCTTTTTTAATGGGATCAGCTCGTCGAGGATGAGGCTGCGCAGACGCCACTCTGTCGCGAGGCTCATCTGAGCGGGGCTTTGATCGCGCGCCTCCCATGCTTGAACCTCTGCGGCGGTGACCCCACATCGCGCGCCAAACGCATCAACCTTGAGGCGCAGCCGATGCCTGATAAACCTCACCTGCGCGCCATTGAGCGGTGCGTGCTTGAGCACCAGCTCGCACAACACCTGCTCGCACAGCTGATGATGGTTCATCGCCAAGACCCACTCACCGCGCATCAAGCGCAGCGGCGCGTCTCGGATGTGCACCTCAAAGCCAAGGCTTCGGTCAGTGTGCTCCTTCTTGATGTTTGTAAGTGTTTGGTCTGTATTGATTTTCATGGGATAGTCCTTATGCGTCAAGCTCAATGAGCGTCACAACAAGCAGGCCGTCGGGCTCAATGGCGACGATGATGCGCAGCAGGCGATCGTCAATAGTTCTGCCTTCGACGCAGTAGCTCCATGAGTTGTGGCGAGCTTCCCATCTGTCACGGTCTGACACGTGGTCACCTGTTTCAAGCACGTAAGTTGCTTCATCCTTTGAGATGGCTCGCTCTTGATGACGTTGCTGAGCGTGTTTGGATAAGAAGATGTTGCCTGCTTCGGCTAGCTTGCGGATCTGTTGAGCTATGTTGCTGATATTTCTCAGATGATTGGGGGGCAGGGTGCCCATCATCCCTCCTTTATTATACTTTGTGCAAACAATTGCCAGAAGGCGCCTATTGCGTCAATGCTCCTTCAGACCCCTCGCCTAAACAAAGGTCGCGCTCATCAAGCGCATGGCCAGCGAGGCACCTTGAAACTTGCCATCGGGGGCGTTCCCTCTTAGAGTGGGCGCCCACCTGGGTCCCTTGATCCCTGAATGAGCATCGTCGCGAGGCCTGTATGACTGCCCGGATCTGTAAACAGTGTGGCGCCGTGGTCCCCGAGGGGCATCACTATTGTGGTCGCTGCGGCGCCTTCTACAGCGAGGACGGCGCGGACACTCGCCATGACACCATGTTCTTTGGCGCCATGCAGGCCCCTGGCCGCGCCAAGCTCATCTTGGTGCGCGGTGAGGGGATTGAGGGGCTGAGCTATTATCTTAGCGCCACCGAGCACGTCACGGGCCGCAAGTCGGGCGCCATCTTGTTCCCCGAGGACAAGTACCTGAGCCCCAAGCACGCCACCTTCTTGTACCGCGACAACAAGCTGTTCGTGCGCGATGAGAGGAGCCTCAACGGCACCTTTTTGCGCGTGCGCGGCGCCCGCGAGCTGCAAGATGGCGACGAGGTCTTGATCGGCGAGCAGCTGCTGCGGGTGGAGTTCTTGAACCTGCGGCGCGAGTACCCGATGCGTGAGGAGACCCTCATGTATATCAGCCCGCCCAAGGACTATAAGTTCCGACTGCTCCACGTCGTGCGCGGTGGCAAGGGCGGCGCGGCCACTTGCTCCGTGCACAACGACCTGCTCGTGGGCCGCGAGGGCTGCGATCTCAACCTCACGGATGACCGCCACGTCTCGCGCCATCACGCCCGCTTTCGCTGGGAGGATGGCAAGGTCATCTTGGAGGATCAGGGCAGCAAGAACGGCACCTTCGTCAAGCTGCGCGAGGAGCAGCAGCTGCAGCACAACGACTACGTCGTGTTCGGCAGCGAGCTGATGCGCGTTGAGATCAACGGCTGAGCTGCACCCCCTAAAGCGTCACGCCCCCCCCAAAGCGCGAGCGGCGCGCCAAGGCTTTTAAGCCTTGGCGC
>CAYXWB010000024.1:0-30604 GCA_964468515.1 uncultured Bradymonadales bacterium
GCGCGTCCACGCTAGCGCTTGAGCGACAGCGCGATGCGCTGGCGTTTTGCGTCCACGGTGAGGATCGTGACCTCGACCTGATCGCCCACCGCCACGACCTCGTGCGGGCTCTGGATGAACTTATCGGACAGCTCGCTCACATGGATGAGGCCGTCTTGCTTGACGCCCAGATCGACGAACGCGCCAAAGTCCACGACGTTACGCACGGTGCCGCGCACGCGCATCCCCTCGTGCAGATCATCCAACGACAGCACATCCGCGCGCAGCATCGGCGCGGCCAGCTCGCGCCTGGGATCGCGCCCAGGGCGCGTCAGCTCATCGAGCAGATCGCGCAGCGTAAAGGCGCCGATGTCGTGCTTGGCGGCCAACGCCTCGATCTGGGGGCGCTGCGCGGCGACGGCGCTGGTGAGCTCGGGGCCAGGGCGCGTGTGGCCGAGCAAGCGCAAGAGCGCGCGGGCGAAGGGGTAATGTTCGGGGTGAATCCCCGTGTTATCAAGCGACTCCTCACCCTCGCGCACGCGCACGAAGCCTGAGCACAGCTCAAAGGTGCGCGCGCCCACGCCCTTGACCTCGCGCAGCGCGTCGCGCCGCTTGAAGCCGCCGATCTGCTGGCGATGCGCCACAATGCGCGCGGCGAGCGCCGGGCCGATGCCGGACAAGTGCGTGAGCAGCGCGGCCGAGGCGGTGTTGAGATCAACGCCCACCGCGTGCACCACGTCTTCGACGGTGGCGTCCACGGCGCGCGTCAGCGCGTTGGGGTCCACGTCGTGCTGGTACATGCCGACGCCGACGCTGCGAGGATCGATCTTGATCAGCTCGGCCAGCGGATCTTGCAAGCGGCGCGCGATGGAGACGGCGCCGCGCAAGGTGACGTCGAGCCCGGGCAGCTCCTCACGCGCGAGCGTCGAGGCAGAGTAGACGCTGGCGCCAGCCTCATCGACGATGGCGAACTGAGGCGCATCCTTGAGGCCGCGAAGCGCCTGGGCGACGACCTCCTCGGTCTCGCGCGAGCCGGTGCCATTGCCGATCGCGATGAGCCGCACGCCATGGCGCGCGATCCACTGACGCAGCAGCTCGCCCGCGCGCTCGCGGCGCCCATCATGCACGAACATCGCGCCCGTCTCGATCACCTCGCCATGCGGGCCGACCACGGCGAGCTTGCAGCCAGTGCGCATCCCTGGATCGACGCCGAGGATCGTCTGGCCGGGCATGGGAGGTTGCATCAGGAGCTGGCGCAGGTTCAGCGCGAAGACGCTGATGGCGTGCTGATCCGCGCGCTCAGCGAGCTCCGCCCACACGTCGCGCTCGGCGCCGGGCTGCAACAAACGCTGCGCGCTGTCCTCGATGGCGAGTTCTTGCTGGCGGCGGTTGAAGGGGCGACGCGCGCTCAAGAACTCGCGCTTCATCCAGTCCAAGACGCGCGCGCTATCGGGCGCGAGCGCGTGGCTGAGCGCGCCCTCGGCCGCGCCGCGACGCACGGCCAAGACCTGGTGCGGCTTGAGCCGCTGCACGGGCGCGCTGAACTCTAAATACTGCGCGAAGCGGGGGTCAGGCTCCGCGCCGCGCTTCTTCTTGCTCACGAGCGTGCCCGCGCGGCGCGTCTGCTGACGCACGTGCTCACGGGCGTGGGCGTTGTCGGCCAGCCGCTCAGCCAAGATGTCGCGCGCGCCCGCGAGCGCGGCGTCAAGCTCCGGGAACTCTGCGCTGAGCAGGCGCCTGGCGAGCGCCTCAGCGTCGGGGCTGTCAGCGAGGATGGCGTCGGCCACGGGGCCGAGGCCCGCCTCTTGGGCCTTCATGGCGCGGGTGCGACGGCGCGGCCGATGCGGCGCGTAGAGATCTTCTAAGGTGGTCATATCGGGCGCATCAGCGATCGCGGCCAAGAGCGCGGCGTCGCGCACGCCCTGCTCGGCGAGGCTCGCGAGGACGCTGTCGCGGCGCGCCTCCAGCGCGCGCAAGCGCTCGCTGTGCTGGGCGATGTCGCGGATCTGCACCTCGTCCAGATCGCCCGTGCGATCCTTGCGATAGCGCGCGATGAACGGCACCGTGGCGCCCTCATCAAGCAGCGCGAGGCAAGCGCTCACGCGCCTGAGGTCGAGATCGAGCGCGCGCGCGACGCGCGCTTCTAGCGTAGTCATGGGCTTAGAGCGCTCCCTATCAGAGCTTGCGCAGGCCGATCCGCTCGATGCGGTGGCGCACGCCTTTATAGAGGATGAGGCTGGCGCGCTCGCGCGTCGGCAGCACGTTCTCCAGCAGGTTCACCGCGTTGATCTCACCCCAGATCGACTGCGCCATCTCCGTGGCCTCCCGATCGGAGAGCGAGGCGTAGCGGTGGAAGTAAGACTCAGGATCGACGAACGCGGTGTCACGCAGACGCAAGAAGCGGTGCGTATACCAGCTGAGCAAGACGTCGATGTCGGCGTCGAGGTAGATCGAGAAGTCGAAGAAGTCAGAGACGAACAAGCGCGAGGTGTCACCGGGCCGCCCCGACTGCAGCACGTTCAACCCCTCCACGATCAAGATGTCCGGCTGCGTGATCCGCTGACGCTCGCCGCTGACGATATCATAGCGCAGGTGAGAGTAGAGGGGGACGTCGGTGAAGGGCTTACCGGCCTTGATATCGGAGAGGACCTGGATGAGCAGCGCGGTGTCGTAGCTCTCGGGGAAGCCCTTGCGCTTCATGAGGCCGCGCGCGTTGAGCTGCTCATTGGAGAGCAAGAAGCCGTCGGTGGTGAGCAGCTCCACGCGGGGGCTGTTGGGCCACCTGGCGAGCAGCGCCTGCAGGATGCGGGCGGTGGTGCTCTTGCCCACGGCCACGCTGCCCGCGAGCCCGATGATGTAGGGGACGCGATCGCTGGCGTGCCCTAAGAACTCGGAGGTCGCGCCGTAGAGCTGCTGCGTGGCGGTGACGTACAGGTTGAGCAGGCGCGACAGCGGCAGGTAGATGGTCTCCACCTCCTCCATGTCGATGGCGCTGGTGATGCCGCGCAGCGCGTCGAGGTCAGCGTCTGTGAGCGGCAGCGGGGTGTCCGCGCGCAGGCGCGCCCAGGCGAGGCGGTCGAACTCGTTATAACGGGAAGCCTTCATCGCAGACGATGGTCCCTGGCATGAGAGGCGTGATGAGCGCGCGCGACGTGACGGCGCGCGCGTGACCCGGCGCGCCTTATCATCATGGCGCGCGCGCGCGGGCCGTGAGCTTAGCCGGTTGAGCGCGGGCTGACTATGAGAACCGAGGCGTGCGCCTCAGTCCTCGTCGTCGGGCAGCTCGGGCACGAGGCTGGGCTCCGCGCCGAAGACGGCGACCTCGACGAGCTGGGCGTCGTCGGGATAGCGCGAGGAGGCCTCTTGCAGCTCGGTGAGCAGGGCGCGCAGACGCTCGTAGTCTTGAGGGCGCACGCGCACGCGCTGGAAGGCGGGCAGCCCCTCGACCTGGGCTTGGGGCTCGAAGAAGCGGGCGAGGATGCCATGCCAGGCGACGCCGAGCGCGGCGTAGAGCTCATCAAGCTGGCTGACGGTGGCGTCCCAGGCGGAGGCTTGAGGGTCAAGCACGAGCCTGTAGCGGGCGTCGGGGCCGCGCTTGAGGCGCTCCACGCGCCCCTGCGCGATGAGCGCGTCGAGCGCCTGCTCGATCTCGACGAAGCGCTCCTGAGGCATGATCTGGTTGAGGCGCGGCAAGGTGAGCGGGCGCGCCCACAGCAGGTACTCGATGCGGCGCGCCAGCGGCAGCGTCGCGTGGTGATCGAGGAAGCCCTCTTTGAGGTGCTTTGACAAGAGCGCGGCCTTGCTGATGCTGATCCCGAGCACCTCACAGATCTCACGCAGCCCCAAGCCTTGCTTTCTGGCCTCGTGAAAGTAGGCCGTCTCCATGGCGCGCTTGACCCCGACCAGCGGCAGCTCAAAGCGCAGCGCGAGGCGCACAGCAGGAGCAAACAGGGCGAAGACGACGCGCTGTTTTAGCTCATCATCGGTCATCTGTTCAGGGTGATTAGACAAGGCGATGCCTCTAGCGAACAAGCAAAGGAGCGCACACCTGAGGGTAGGCGCAGGTCGTCAACTGTAGTCATATGTATGACGCCAAACGCGCCCTCAAGCAAGCCCGATAACGCCCTCATCCCCTTAAAATCAGCGCCCCTATCATTCAGATCGACCTGACAACCGATCAGAACCAGCCGCGCCCCACGGCGTCACGAAACGGCCAAGGGACGCTGGCGCAGACGATGAGCAGCGCCAGGCCAAAGCCCGCCAAGGTGCGCTTGAGCTTGGCGCGCTCGTCCTCGGTGCGGCGCTTGACGATGATGTGCGTCATGTGCGCCACGACCGCAGCCAGGATCATCCCCGCGCCATGCTCGACCGCCCAGAAGCGCAGCGTGGGGTCCTTCATGGCGGCGCCAAAGTCAGCGAACGCGGCCTTAGTGATCGGGCTCGTGCCCACATACAGCACCAACCCCAGCACCACCTGCAGGTGAAACGCGCCGAGGAACGAGGCGTTGAGCTTGCGGTTGAGGCCAGACCACTGGCCGCCGGTGACGAGGCCCTTGATGGCCGCGCCGAGCGCGCCAAGCGCCAGCGCCAGCACGAGCCAGCGCAGCCCTGAGTGAGCGTGTAAGAGGCCTTGATGCATCACATATCTCCTTAACGATTCGCCCCAATGAGCGCGCTCGCGTGATCCAGGATGGCCCACGCGATCGCGCGCGGATAAAGCTCATGCTCCGCCGCCTGCACCCGCGCGTGCAAGGTGGCGGCGGTGTCGCTCTCAAGCACAGGCACCGCCGCTTGCGCGATGATCGGGCCGCTGTCGAGCGCGGCGATCACCTGATGCACGGTGCACCCGGTCAGCTTCACCCCGGCGGCCAGCGCTTGGCCGACGGCGTCGCGCCCCTTAAACGCGGGCAGCAAGCTCGGATGCAGGTTCAACAGGCGCCCATGAAACGCCCCCAGCAGCGGCGCGCTCGCCAGGCGCATCCAGCCCGCCATGATGACCCACGCGACCTCATGCGCGCGCAGCGCGTCGGTGATGGCCTGATCGAAGGCCTCGCGCGAAGCATAATCACCGTGCGCGATCACGCACACCGGCAGACCATGACGCGCGGCCACTGTGATCGCGCCCGCGTCAGCCACGTTCACGAGCACCACGCCGAGGCGCGCGCGCAGCTCGCCGCGCGCGATCGCGCCCGCGATCGCCTCAAGGTTTGAGCCCGCGCCGCTGGCGAGCACACCGAGCGTCGGCCCCGGCTCAGGCTGAGGGCCACGCGCGGCCAACGCCTCGGCTGTCACAGACTGCCACATCGACACTCCCTCGCGCGCGCGCCGCGCTGCGACGCGCGCGCTTGTCAAGTGCGCACATAACACGCACCCTACGGCGCGCGCTAGACGCCGCGGCGTGAAACCCTCGTTATGACGCATCGCGTCATCCCTCCTCGCGCCACATGGCCCTATTTGAGGTTTTGCGCCTCACCGCCTTGCCTGTATGCTCGACCCATCATTGACTCTAAACGACCAGCGAGTCGAAAATTTTGGAGTGCAGGCGCGTATGATCCTCTCGCAAGCCGTCAAGTCCCAGCTCGCCGCGCTCCTCGCCACGAGCGCGCTTTTGCTCGCCGCCACGCCCGATGCCTACACGCAAGCCAAGCCGCTTGGCGAGCGCCCAAGCTCGGAGCGCTTTGAGCTGCGTGGTCAATACCGCCTGCGCTCGATTCACATTGAGCCGCTGGAGCTGAGCGGTGAGCAGGCGCGCGAGATGGACTGGAGCGAGCAGCGCTTGAGGCTAGATGGGCGCTTCACGCAGCCTGGCATCGGCGCGATTAACATCCAGGTCGACGCGCTCGATGGCGTGCTGTTTGGTGATAACGGCTCCTTTGGCGGCAGCCCCTCCTCCCACAGCGGCGTCTCGCTCACCACCCGCATCCCCAACGTCACGCGCTGGGAGGTCGGCCTGCCCCACGCGCAAGCCGATCCGCTCGATCGGCAGAGCTATGTGCCGGTCCTGGCCGATGCACCGCTGCTCAACATCAACTACGCCTACGCCGACATCAACCTCCCCATCGGCCTGCTGCGTGTCGGGCGCCAGCCGCTGGCCTATGGTCACGGCTTGGCGGTGAATGACGGCGGCGATTACAACCGCTGGGGCGTCAGCCAGTTCTCCGACGCCGCCGATCGCATCCTGTTTGGCACCAAGCTGGATGAGGCGTTCTATGTCGCCACGCGCGGCAAAGATCATGTGCCCGACACCTCGCTTGATAGCGGCGTGATCTTCGGCCTGTTCTATGACTTCCTCAAACAAGACCTCCCCCAAGCCACCGACGATGACCTGCGCCAGATCGGCGGCACGCTCGAATACCGTCGCAAGCAAGCCGACTGGTTTGGCCTCGACTGGCGCAACGTGGGCGCGGGGTTGCGCTTGGTGAGCCTGCGCAATGAGCGCTTTAACACCAGCGTGTGGAGCACCCCGGGCTTCTTGCAGGCCAGCATCGGCAACGTCGATCTGAGCGGCCAGTTCGTCTACATCAACGGCTCCACGCGCGAGATCTCCGAGGGCTTCGCGGCGCTGACCGGACGGCCTGTCAGCGACCAAGACATCACTGGCCTTGGCGCGCAGTTTGTCGCCGATGTGCACCTCGGCCCCGCCACCCTCACGCTGGAGCTGAACTACGCCTCAGGCGACGACGATCCTCGCCCCACCACCCCCATCACCACCTTCAACTTCGCGCGCGATATGAACGTCGGCGTGCTCTTGTTTGAGCACATCATGGCGTTTGAGACCGCGCGCAGCGTGTCGGTGGGCTTGGAGAACCTGGCCAGCGGTGACGCGCGCAGCTTCCCGCTTGATGAGGTCCGCACCGAGGGGCGCTTCACCAACGCCATGGCGGTCTTCCCGCAGCTCTACCTTGACCTGCTCAAGCGCGAGAACAACCGCGTGCACGTGCGCTTTGGCGGCCTGTTCGCCTGGAGCGCGGCCCAAGGCGGCGTCGTCGATCCTATCCTCACCTCGCTCAACGAGGATGGCGCGCGCATTGATGATGACGCGGTCAACTTTCACGGCGGCACACCCGCGCGCTACTACGGCGCGGAGCTGGACTGGCAGGTCGGCTGGAAGTTCAAAGATCACTTCCAGTGGCTGGTGGAGGGCGCCGTGCTGTTCCCTGGCTCAGCCATCTATGACGCCAACGGCAACGCGACGCGCTCGTTCTTGATCGAGAATCGATTCGTCTTTAACTTTTAAGCACCTGCGCTCTGTCGCACCGCCCCCACCGTCGCCCCTACCGCTGCTCAAGGAGCCCTCGGATGCGCCACCTCGCTCGCGCGCTCACGCTCATCGCGCCCCTCACCTTGGCCTGCTGCGATTACTACGACGCGCCGCCGTCTGTGGCGATCCCAGCGCCTGAGGGCGGCGCGTTCGTCGTCGACACACCCGTGGTCCTGCGCTTTGATCGCGCGATCGAGCCCAGCTCGCTCAGCTTCGCCATCTGGCCAAGCCAGCGAGGCACCGAGGGCGAGCTGCTCGGCATGCCCAGGGTCGCGCGCTGCAACCTCACCGATTGTGACAGCGACGAGATCACCATCACGATGAATGATGCAGGCGACGAGGCCTCGCTCGCCTTTAACCCCGACGGCCTCGGCCGCGCGGGGCAGCCGCTCATCTTGCAGGTGCTCCCTGGGCTGAGCACGCCAGACGGCGCGGCCACGCGCCGCATCTTTGAGTTTGACATCGCCTTTCGGCCCCCACCCTCACGCGTCAACACGGAGCCTGTCGCGTTCGACAACGGCGACTACATCCTGCTGGCCACCATCACGCAGCCGCTGCCCGCGACGCTCAACCTCGTGAGCAACATCCGCGTCGCGCCCTCGGGAGAGCTCGCGCTCACAGGCGCAGAGGGCCGTGAGATCGAGGGGGCCGCCAAGAACACGGTGATCCCTGAGGAGCTGATCGTAGAGGCTGGTCGACGCGGCTTCGCCATCCACGCCACGGGCTTCATCAAGCTCACAGATGATGGCAAGCGACTGCTTGAGACAGATCCGTTCGACGCCTCCGTGCCCCTGCCCCCGATGGAGGTCCGGCTCAGCAACGTCCGCCTCATCGGCGAGGTGGTCAAAAACGCGCAGGGCAAAGATCGCATCGAGGCCACGCTGTCGTTTGAGGGGCTCGACTTGATCAACGGCAACCGCTCGACCGAGTACGACGCGGGCTCCACCGCCATCGCTGGCGAGTTCCACGAGCCCGCGCGCCAGCCCGCAGGCGCTCCCACGGTGTGTGGTGACCTGTGTGGCGCCGTCACAGGCACCTGCACGCCACCCGAGAACTTCCCGCCCGCTGAGGTCTGCGATTGATCATGTCCCCTCATCGCGCCATGTACCCCGAGACGCCAAGTCATGCACCTGCGCAAATTTGAGTTCGAGCACGTCAAGACCTTTGAACACCTCGTCTGGGAGCTGCCCTCCTCTTGCGAAGATGGGGCTGGTTGGCATGTGATCATCGGGGACAACGCCGCAGGTAAATCATCGCTCTTGCGCGCCATCGCGCTCGCGCTCGTCGGCCCCAGAGAGGCCTTCGGCTTGCGCTATGATTTTGGTGAGCTGGTGCGCGCGGAGCAGGCGCAGGCGCGCATTCAGCTCCTCATCAGCCGTGATCCAGAGCATGACATCTATGCAGGTGGGGGCCGTCCCCCCAGCAGCACCCAGCTCACGTTCGGCGTCACCCTCAAGCCCGGCGATCTGGGCAGAAGCCAAATCCAACCCCTCCCCCAGCTCAAACCCGATCCTCAGCGCCACATCTGGGGAGACGGGCGCGGCTGGTTTAACGCCTCCTTCGGCCCGATGCGTCGCTTCTCAGGCGGCGACAAAGAGCATGACCGCATCTACATCGCGCAGCCCAGGCTCGCCGCACACCTCACCCTGTTTGGTGAGGATGTCGCGCTCACTGAGATCGGCCGCTGGCTAGAGAAGCTGCGCTTTCAACAGCTTGAGCAGCCCGACGCGCCCCAGCTGCTCGATCATCTGCGCGCCTTCATCAATCAAGCGGGCTTGCTGCCCAATCACACGCGCCTTGACGCGATCAGCTCAGAGGGGGTCTTCTTCACCGACAGCCAAGGCTATCGCGTGCGAATGGAACACCTGAGCGATGGCTTTCGCTCGATCTTGTGCTTGGCCTTTGAGCTGATCCGCCAGCTCACGCTGATCATGCCACAGCCCGCGCAGCTCTTTCGCGCCTGCGATGATGGAAAGATCGTGGTCGACGCCTCAGGCGTGATCCTCATCGATGAGATCGACGCGCACTTGCACCCCTCCTGGCAGCAGCGCGTCGGCTGGTGGTTTCGCGAGCACTTCCCCAAGCTCCAGTTCATCGTGACGACGCACAGCCCCTTGGTGTGCCACGCCGCAGACCAAGGCAGCGTCTTCAAGCTGCCCTCCCCCGGCACGGGCGATGCGCCACGATTTTTGGAGGGAGAGGAGCTCAAGCGGCTCCTCTATGGCAACATCCTCGACGCCTATGGCACAGAATCCTTTGGCGAGATCAAGCTCTCACCACCCGCCGAGCGATGGAGCGATGAGCTGGCAAAGCTCAACCTCATCGAGGCCCAAGGGCCGCTCACCCCAGCGCAACAGCTGCAACGCCAAGAACTGCTTGAGCGCTTACCCCACAGCCTGACCACTCGCGCGCTCGAAACATCATCGCTGGATGATAAGCTTGATCAGCTGCTCGCCAGCCTCGCGCCTGCGCAGCCATGATCCGCCTCATCCCACCTGCGCTCAGCGCGCAGACTGCCCAGCACCTCGCCACGCACCAGCGCGAGATCGACGCGCTCCCTAGCTATGAGGCGCGCGTCTCTGAAGGCAAAGCGCGCTGGAAAAAGAAGAAGGGCAACCGAGCAGGAGAGCGCGCGTTTGATGAGATCAGCGACATGCTCAGCGCGATGAGCTTTGGGCGGCGGTGTCACTACTGCGAAGACTCTGCTGCCGATGAGGTTGAGCACATCGCACCTAAAGACCTCTATCCTGACCTCGCCTTTGTCTGGGACAACTACCTGTACGCTTGCGGCCCTTGTAATGGGCCGAAGAACAATAAGTTCTCAGTGTTCAACAGCGCTAACCAGCTGGTCAATGTCACGCGCCAGCCTAAAGCTGCGATCATCGCGCCCTTAGCGGGTGAGCCTGTCCTCATCAACCCACGTGAAGAAGATCCCCTCGATTATATCCGCCTTGATCTCATCACCACCTTTCGCTTTCAGCCGATCGACGCGTTGCTCCCCGAAGCTCAACGACAGCCCAAGCGAATGGCACGAGCGGAATATACGATTAACACGCTCAAGCTCAACCGCTCGTATCTGACCGAGATGCGCCGCGACGCGTTCAACAGCTATCTGAGCAAGCTCATTGACTATGTGCTCACCAAAAATCGTACCCCTCACGCCACGCAGCTTCTAGAGGAGCACGCGCAGCGATTGCGCACGGGCGGTCACCGCGCCGTCTGGGAGTCCATGAAACGTCAGCGCCATCAACACCCCAAGCTCGCGCAGTTCTTCGCGCTAGGCTTCGCAGATGGCGACATCGACCTCTGATCACGCTTCGCCAAGCATCGTCTCCACCTGCACCTCGCCGTGCAAGGTGCGATGCACAGGGCAACGATCGGCGATCTCCAACAACCTCGCGCGCTGCGCCTCATCCAGCGCGCCCACAAGCTCCAGCTCGCGCGTGATGTGGTCGACCTTCTGACCGTCTGCGCCAGCCACCTTGCGGTGACGCAGGCGCACCAGCGCCGCCTCCAGCGGCCAGCCCTTGCGATCGGCGAACATGCGCAGGGTCATGGTGGTGCAGGCGCCGAGCGCGGCGAGCAGCAGGTCGTAGGGCGCGGGGCCAAGCTCGGTGCCGCCGACCGATGCGGGCTCATCGGCCACGAGCGCGTGGCCTGCGGCCACGATGTCGCTTCGATAGTGTTCTTGGGCGGTGCGCACCACGACCTCATGGCCGCGCGCGTCGAGCGATGGCGAGGTAAGATCACAGGGCATGCCGAGCGCGTCGCGCAGGTACTTGCGCGCCCACGCGCCGATCACTTGGCCCGCATAGCAGGCGTCATCCTCATCGCGCATCAGGTGGTCCGCGCGATCCAAGGTGATGAAGCTCTTGGGGTGTTTGGCCAAGGTGAACAGCGTCGCCGCGTTCTCAATCCCCACCACCTGATCGACAGGGCTGTGGATGATGAGCAGCGCGCGGCGCAGCGTGGGGAGGATCGCCTCGGTGTGATAGCGCTCCAGATCGTCTAAGAAGCGCTGTGACACAGTGATAGGGCGACCGCCCACGTCCGCTAACACCGCAGGCGCGCCGCTCTGCTCGGTCGCCTCACCATCGCGAAACAACAACCGCAGATGCGCAGGATCAGCGGGCGCGCCGATGGTCGCCACCGCGCGCACCTGCGGCAAGCGGCTGGCGGCCCACAGCGCCGCCGCGCCGCCCAGCGAGTGTCCCACCAAGATGGCGGGCGCTTGCCCCTGGCTCGTCTCTAAGAAGCTTGAGGCCGCGACAAGATCCGCCACGTCGCCCAAGAACCCCCGCGCCACAAGCTCGCCCTCGCTGTCACCCAGCCCCGCGAAGTCAAAGCTCAAGGTCGCGATCCCATGCTGCGCCAAGCCCCGGCTGATGGTGCGCACCGCCTTGAGCTGCTTGGAACAGGTGAAGCAGTGGGCGAAGATCGCATAAGCGCGGGCGCGCTCATCGGCTGGCAGCATGAGCAGCCCGCTCAGACGCTCGCCATGTTCATTATCAAAAGACACCGCGCGCGTGATCATGTGAGGGGGCTCCCTTGGGGTCGACGCGCGCGCGACCTATGAGGTCGCGCGCGCCAAGCGATGAATCTCAGAAGTAGATGCGCAGGTGACCCGTCGCGCCCAGCAAGTTGAGGTCAACGTTCTGGATGATGTTCAACGTGGGGCGCCACTCGATCACCAGATCGAAGGGCAGCCCAGGCAGCACGCCAAAGTTAAACTGCAGACCCGCCACGCCCGAGACAGCGGCGGAGAGATCGTCGCCTCCTCCACCCGTCGCCAAGCCACCGCCTAAGCCTAGCTCCCAGGCTACGACCACGAAGCCAGCGTCGACGAGGGCGGGCATCTCCAGCAGGAAGTCCGCGCCTACGCCAAAGCCCGTGTTAAGCCCGTAGCCGCCCAAGCCAAAGGCCGCCTGGATCGAGGTCGGCCCCATGGGCACCTTCAAGCTCAGGCCGCTGGCCTTGGTGACCGAGCCAATGCCGATGCCGAAGCTGCTGCTTCGCACGGCGTCACCGCCGCCCGTGGCCGTCGTCGTCTCTTGCGCTTGCGCCACGTTCATCAGGGACAGACACATCAGCGCGGTGGTCATGGCGCCGAGCGCCAGGCGGGGGGAGAGGTCTCGCATAAATCACTCCATTTAGCATTGGTGAGCTTGGCTTAGGGTCTTCTCGCCAGCATGGCGCCCTGCTCCGAGCGACACGCCAGTTGAAGATGGCGCCAAGCGCGCCGTGGTCACAACAAAGCCACGAGCGGTCCTTCGACCTTAGGCACCTCATCCTGTATGACCACCCTTAGGGTCGCCCCAACGCGAAGACGCGCCCAAACGCTTCAAGCGTTTGGGCGCGTCTTCGCTTCGCGCATCGTGCTCAGACCAGCGTGGGCGCCTGCATCGCGTGGTAGCGGCGCACTGACAAGTCCAGATACTCCTCCGACAGCTCAATGCCCACGTAGCGGCGCCCCTGCGAGGTGGCGGCGAGGCCGGTCGTCGCGGAGCCATTGAACGGGTCGAGGACCAGATCGCCCTCATTCGAGGCGGCCTGAATGATACGATTGAGCAGCTCCAGCGGCTTCTGGGTGGGGTGGCGGCCCTCCAACTTCTCGCCCTTGCGAGGCGCCTGGATGCTCCACATGTTCTTCATCTGCTTGCCACCGTTGAGCGCCTTCATCTCTTGGTAGTTGAAGGTGTGGCGCGCGCGCTCATCACGCGCTGCCCACAGGATCGTCTCTGTGCTGTGCGTGAAGTAGCGGCACGAGAGGTTTGGCGGCGGGTTCACCTTGAACCAAGTGATATCATTGAGGATTTTCAACCCCAACGTCTGCATCGCGAAGCCGATGCTGTAGATCACGTGCTGGGTGCCAGTGACCCAGAGCGAGCCGTTGGGCTTGAGCAGGCGCTGGCACTGGGTGAGCCAAGCTAAGTTGAACTCGTGGTTGGCTTGTGCGCCCTGGGAGCGATCCCAGTCGCCCTTGTCGACGGCGACCATGCGACCGTTCTGACAGGTGACGCCACCGTTGGAGAGGAAGTAAGGCGGGTCCGCGAAGATCAGGTCAAACTGCGCGCTCTCCATGCTGGCCATGATGGCCAGCGCGTCACCTTGCAAGAGCGTGAAGCGATGATCGGCGAAGTAGGGCTTGGGAGACTGCTCTGGCGCATGAAAGCGCGCGAGGGCCTGAGTCATGGCCTCGCTCCTGGGGTTCACGCGTGAGCGGCGCCGATCGGATCGGGCGCTTCACGACATCCTTGTGTGCGCCTGGGCGCCCTCCTTGGGCGCCCGATGCCACCGCTCCGTGGTGACAATACTGGGCAGCGCTGCTCGCCATCCCGCTCATCGCGCGCGTCAGGCCAGCTCCTTGGCCTAAGATCCACGCGTGATCCCGAGAGGTTAGACGATCAACACGGTCACACCCTAAGGGGCGAAGATCGCCAGAGTCAAGCGCATAATGCGCCATCGATCACGGCTGTAACACGTCTAGGCTGTCGCAGTGCTTCGCGAAGATCCGCCCCGTCAGCGAGCCCACCGGATCATCAAAGCGCATCGACACATCCAGCGCGATGAACCCCTCAGGATCTGATGGCGAGCCCTGCCCCGAGCACGACTCGCACACCTTCGCCGCCACGGGCGTGATGGTCAGCGCCGCGGCGCGCGCGAACAGCGCGTCGTCGTAGAGCGTCCCCTCGTAGTCAAACAGCGTGGCGCGCGGCGCGGGCTCTTGCGTCAGCGGCCCTGGCGTCAGCGGCAGGCGCAACCCCGTCAGCACGAGCGTGCGCTTGGTCTGCGGCGAGCCCTCCTGGGGGCACCCCTCAAAACCACCATCCCACACCTCCAAGAACAGCTCCCACTCGCCGCTGTCCGAGGCCGCTGGCGCGGTCAGCCCATAAGCGGCCTGCGTCATGGGCTGAGCCTGCGCCCCAAAGCTGGCCGTCACAGCCTGCTGGGCGCAGGCGCCCTCACACACGTCGGGCAAGGGCTCAGGCCCGCTGTCCACATCCTCGGGCACATCAGGCGCGAGATCGGCGGGCTCATCCTTGGGGTCTTCATCCCCATCGGGGCGAGGCGCGGCGCTCTTGCCACAGGCGCTCGACAACGCCAAGATCATGACAAGCAGCGGGACGACAGTGCGGTTGAGGTTCAAAAGCATCAGACATCTTCAGCGAGAGAGGAGGCGACGCTCGGCCTGACAGGCCAAGCGCCCCCACTTTGACGTGCTCTGCGCGCGCTTGCAAGGGATCGCTTTTGGCTACCGCACGCGCTATGCTGCGCGCGACACATCAGCCCACCGCCCACGCACGAGGCGATCATGCGAGCGTTGCTGTTGCAAGCGCGCGTCCTCAATGACCCCATCCTCCAACATGAGCGCGACTGCTTCGTCGCGCGCAGCGGCTTAGCAGACGACGCGCTTCGCGCGGTCAACCTGGTCGAGACGCCCCCCAGCAGCGCGCTGCTGGAGGGCGCCGACGCGATCTTCGTCGGCGGCAGCGGCGACTACTCCGTCGCGCGCGGCGGCTTTGACTGGCATCAGCCGCTGCTCGCGCTCATGCGCGAGATCGTGGACCGCGACATCGCGATGTTCGCCTCCTGCTTCGGCTTTCAGGCGCTCGTGCAGGCGCTCGGCGGCGAGGTGGGCGCGGACCCGGCGCGCGCCGAGCTGGGGACGTGGCCGGTGACGCTGACCGAGCGCGGGGCGGACGATCCGCTGTTCGGCGCGCTGCCGCGCACCTTTGACGCGCAGTTTGGCCACAATGACAGCGCGCTGCGCTTGCCCAAGCAGGTGCAGTGGCTCGCGCGCTCGTCGGCGTGCGATTACCAAGCGCTGCGGGTGGAGGGGCGCCGCATCTGGGCCACGCAGTATCACCCCGAGCTGACGGATCGCGACAACATCAAGCGCTACTTGCGCTACTTGGAGAGCTATCGCCAAGCCGATGAGACGATGGCGCAGGCGACCGTGCGCGCGGAGGGGATGCATCGCCCAAGCCCCGACGCCAACCAGCTGCTCGCGCGCTTCATCGCGCTGGTGCGCTGAAGACGCGGCCTGTGCCGCCCCGCGCCATGGCGCGGGGCGGCACAGGCCGCGTCTTCAGCGCACCAGCGCGATGAAGCGCGCGAGCAGCTGGTTGGCGTCGGGGCTTGGGCGATGCATCCCCTCCGCGCGCACGGTCGCCTGCGCCATCGTCTCATCGGCTTGGCGATAGCTCTCCAAGTAGCGCAAGTAGCGCTTGATGTTGTCGCGATCCGTCAGCTCGGGGTGATACTGCGTGGCCCAGATGCGGCGCCCCTCCACCCGCAGCGCTTGGTAATCGCACGCCGACGAGCGCGCGAGCCACTGCACCTGCTTGGGCAAGCGCAGCGCGCTGTCATTGTGGCCAAACTGCGCGTCAAAGGTGCGCGGCAGCGCGCCGAACAGCGGATCGTCCGCCCCGCGCTCGGTCAGCGTCACCGGCCACGTCCCCAGCTCGGCGCGCGCCGGGTCCGCGCCCACCTCGCCGCCGAGCGCCTGCACGAGCGCCTGAAAGCCGAAGCAGGAGGCGAACATCGCGATGTCGCGGTCCACGATCTCGCGCATGAGCGCGAGCAGCGGCTGATGCCAGTCAAAGCCGCCGCGCGCGACGGAGTAGTCGCCGCTGCCGCCGACGAAGATCGCGTCGGCGCCCTCCAGCAGCGCGCTGCTGGGGGGCGTCTCGACCAGGTTGACCGCGCGAAGCGCGTCGTCTGCTAAGCCGCTGCGCGCGACGAAGCAGTCGCGCTCATGTTGGAGGATGGGGTCATTGAGGACGCGCGCTTGCAACAGCAACGCTCGCATGATCGCCTCGTGCGTGGGCGGTGGGCTGATGTGTCGCGCGCAGCATAGCGCGTGCGGTAGCCAAAAGCGATCCCTTGCAAGCGCGCGCAGAGCACGTCAAAGTGGGGGCGCTTGGCCTGTCAGGCCGAGCGTCGCCTCCTCTCTCGCTGAAGATGTCTGATGCTTTTGAACCTCAACCGCACTGTCGTCCCGCTGCTTGTCATGATCTTGGCGTTGTCGAGCGCCTGTGGCAAGAGCGCCGCGCCTCGCCCCGATGGGGATGAAGACCCCAAGGATGAGCCCGCCGATCTCGCGCCTGATGTGCCCGAGGATGTGGACAGCGGGCCTGAGCCCTTGCCCGACGTGTGTGAGGGCGCCTGCGCCCAGCAGGCTGTGACGGCCAGCTTTGGGGCGCAGGCTCAGCCCATGACGCAGGCCGCTTATGGGCTGACCGCGCCAGCGGCCTCGGACAGCGGCGAGTGGGAGCTGTTCTTGGAGGTGTGGGATGGTGGTTTTGAGGGGTGCCCCCAGGAGGGCTCGCCGCAGACCAAGCGCACGCTCGTGCTGACGGGGTTGCGCCTGCCGCTGACGCCAGGGCCGCTGACGCAAGAGCCCGCGCCGCGCGCCACGCTGTTTGACTACGAGGGGACGCTCTACGACGACGCGCTGTTCGCGCGCGCCGCGGCGCTGACCATCACGCCCGTGGCGGCGAAGGTGTGCGAGTCGTGCTCGGGGCAGGGCTCGCCATCAGATCCTGAGGGGTTCATCGCGCTGGATGTGTCGATGCGCTTTGATGATCCGGTGGGCTCGCTGACGGGGCGGATCTTCGCGAAGCACTGCGACAGCCTAGACGTGTTACAGCCGTGATCGATGGCGCATTATGCGCTTGACTCTGGCGATCTTCGCCCCTTAGGGTGTGACCGTGTTGATCGTCTAACCTCTCGGGATCACGCGTGGATCTTAGGCCAAGGAGCTGGCCTGACGCGCGCGATGAGCGGGATGGCGAGCAGCGCTGCCCAGTATTGTCACCACGGAGCGGTGGCATCGGGCGCCCAAGGAGGGCGCCCAGGCGCACACAAGGATGTCGTGAAGCGCCCGATCCGATCGGCGCCGCTCACGCGTGAACCCCAGGAGCGAGGCCATGACTCAGGCCCTCGCGCGCTTTCATGCGCCAGAGCAGTCTCCCAAGCCCTACTTCGCCGATCATCGCTTCACGCTCTTGCAAGGTGACGCGCTGGCCATCATGGCCAGCATGGAGAGCGCGCAGTTTGACCTGATCTTCGCGGACCCGCCTTACTTCCTCTCCAACGGTGGCGTCACCTGTCAGAACGGTCGCATGGTCGCCGTCGACAAGGGCGACTGGGATCGCTCCCAGGGCGCACAAGCCAACCACGAGTTCAACTTAGCTTGGCTCACCCAGTGCCAGCGCCTGCTCAAGCCCAACGGCTCGCTCTGGGTCACTGGCACCCAGCACGTGATCTACAGCATCGGCTTCGCGATGCAGACGTTGGGGTTGAAAATCCTCAATGATATCACTTGGTTCAAGGTGAACCCGCCGCCAAACCTCTCGTGCCGCTACTTCACGCACAGCACAGAGACGATCCTGTGGGCAGCGCGTGATGAGCGCGCGCGCCACACCTTCAACTACCAAGAGATGAAGGCGCTCAACGGTGGCAAGCAGATGAAGAACATGTGGAGCATCCAGGCGCCTCGCAAGGGCGAGAAGTTGGAGGGCCGCCACCCCACCCAGAAGCCGCTGGAGCTGCTCAATCGTATCATTCAGGCCGCCTCGAATGAGGGCGATCTGGTCCTCGACCCGTTCAATGGCTCCGCGACGACCGGCCTCGCCGCCACCTCGCAGGGGCGCCGCTACGTGGGCATTGAGCTGTCGGAGGAGTATCTGGACTTGTCAGTGCGCCGCTACCACGCGATGCAGGCGCCCACGCTGGTCTGAGCACGATGCGCGAAGCGAAGACGCGCCCAAACGCTTGAAGCGTTTGGGCGCGTCTTCGCGTTGGGGCGACCCTAAGGGTGGTCATACAGGATGAGGTGCCTAAGGTCGAAGGACCGCTCGTGGCTTTGTTGTGACCACGGCGCGCTTGGCGCCATCTTCAACTGGCGTGTCGCTCGGAGCAGGGCGCCATGCTGGCGAGAAGACCCTAAGCCAAGCTCACCAATGCTAAATGGAGTGATTTATGCGAGACCTCTCCCCCCGCCTGGCGCTCGGCGCCATGACCACCGCGCTGATGTGTCTGTCCCTGATGAACGTGGCGCAAGCGCAAGAGACGACGACGGCCACGGGCGGCGGTGACGCCGTGCGAAGCAGCAGCTTCGGCATCGGCATTGGCTCGGTCACCAAGGCCAGCGGCCTGAGCTTGAAGGTGCCCATGGGGCCGACCTCGATCCAGGCGGCCTTTGGCTTGGGCGGCTACGGGCTTAACACGGGCTTTGGCGTAGGCGCGGACTTCCTGCTGGAGATGCCCGCCCTCGTCGACGCTGGCTTCGTGGTCGTAGCCTGGGAGCTAGGCTTAGGCGGTGGCTTGGCGACGGGTGGAGGAGGCGACGATCTCTCCGCCGCTGTCTCGGGCGTGGCGGGTCTGCAGTTTAACTTTGGCGTGCTGCCTGGGCTGCCCTTCGATCTGGTGATCGAGTGGCGCCCCACGTTGAACATCATCCAGAACGTTGACCTCAACTTGCTGGGCGCGACGGGTCACCTGCGCATCTACTTCTGAGATTCATCGCTTGGCGCGCGCGACCTCATAGGTCGCGCGCGCGTCGACCCCAAGGGAGCCCCCTCACATGATCACGCGCGCGGTGTCTTTTGATAATGAACATGGCGAGCGTCTGAGCGGGCTGCTCATGCTGCCAGCCGATGAGCGCGCCCGCGCTTATGCGATCTTCGCCCACTGCTTCACCTGTTCCAAGCAGCTCAAGGCGGTGCGCACCATCAGCCGGGGCTTGGCGCAGCATGGGATCGCGACCTTGAGCTTTGACTTCGCGGGGCTGGGTGACAGCGAGGGCGAGCTTGTGGCGCGGGGGTTCTTGGGCGACGTGGCGGATCTTGTCGCGGCCTCAAGCTTCTTAGAGACGAGCCAGGGGCAAGCGCCCGCCATCTTGGTGGGACACTCGCTGGGCGGCGCGGCGGCGCTGTGGGCCGCCAGCCGCTTGCCGCAGGTGCGCGCGGTGGCGACCATCGGCGCGCCCGCTGATCCTGCGCATCTGCGGTTGTTGTTTCGCGATGGTGAGGCGACCGAGCAGAGCGGCGCGCCTGCGGTGTTAGCGGACGTGGGCGGTCGCCCTATCACTGTGTCACAGCGCTTCTTAGACGATCTGGAGCGCTATCACACCGAGGCGATCCTCCCCACGCTGCGCCGCGCGCTGCTCATCATCCACAGCCCTGTCGATCAGGTGGTGGGGATTGAGAACGCGGCGACGCTGTTCACCTTGGCCAAACACCCCAAGAGCTTCATCACCTTGGATCGCGCGGACCACCTGATGCGCGATGAGGATGACGCCTGCTATGCGGGCCAAGTGATCGGCGCGTGGGCGCGCAAGTACCTGCGCGACGCGCTCGGCATGCCCTGTGATCTTACCTCGCCATCGCTCGACGCGCGCGGCCATGAGGTCGTGGTGCGCACCGCCCAAGAACACTATCGAAGCGACATCGTGGCCGCAGGCCACGCGCTCGTGGCCGATGAGCCCGCATCGGTCGGCGGCACCGAGCTTGGCCCCGCGCCCTACGACCTGCTGCTCGCCGCGCTCGGCGCCTGCACCACCATGACCCTGCGCATGTTCGCCGATCGCAAGGGCTGGCCGCTGGAGGCGGCGCTGGTGCGCCTGCGTCACCGCAAGGTGGCTGGCGCAGACGGTCAGAAGGTCGACCACATCACGCGCGAGCTGGAGCTTGTGGGCGCGCTGGATGAGGCGCAGCGCGCGAGGTTGTTGGAGATCGCCGATCGTTGCCCTGTGCATCGCACCTTGCACGGCGAGGTGCAGGTGGAGACGATGCTTGGCGAAGCGTGATCAGAGGTCGATGTCGCCATCTGCGAAGCCTAGCGCGAAGAACTGCGCGAGCTTGGGGTGTTGATGGCGCTGACGTTTCATGGACTCCCAGACGGCGCGGTGACCGCCCGTGCGCAATCGCTGCGCGTGCTCCTCTAGAAGCTGCGTGGCGTGAGGGGTACGATTTTTGGTGAGCACATAGTCAATGAGCTTGCTCAGATAGCTGTTGAACGCGTCGCGGCGCATCTCGGTCAGATACGAGCGGTTGAGCTTGAGCGTGTTAATCGTATATTCCGCTCGTGCCATTCGCTTGGGCTGTCGTTGAGCTTCGGGGAGCAACGCGTCGATCGGCTGAAAGCGAAAGGTGGTGATGAGATCAAGGCGGATATAATCGAGGGGATCTTCTTCACGTGGGTTGATGAGGACAGGCTCACCCGCTAAGGGCGCGATGATCGCAGCTTTAGGCTGGCGCGTGACATTGACCAGCTGGTTAGCGCTGTTGAACACTGAGAACTTATTGTTCTTCGGCCCATTACAAGGGCCGCAAGCGTACAGGTAGTTGTCCCAGACAAAGGCGAGGTCAGGATAGAGGTCTTTAGGTGCGATGTGCTCAACCTCATCGGCAGCAGAGTCTTCGCAGTAGTGACACCGCCGCCCAAAGCTCATCGCGCTGAGCATGTCGCTGATCTCATCAAACGCGCGCTCTCCTGCTCGGTTGCCCTTCTTCTTTTTCCAGCGCGCTTTGCCTTCAGAGACGCGCGCCTCATAGCTAGGGAGCGCGTCGATCTCGCGCTGGTGCGTGGCGAGGTGCTGGGCAGTCTGCGCGCTGAGCGCAGGTGGGATGAGGCGGATCATGGCTGCGCAGGCGCGAGGCTGGCGAGCAGCTGATCAAGCTTATCATCCAGCGATGATGTTTCGAGCGCGCGAGTGGTCAGGCTGTGGGGTAAGCGCTCAAGCAGTTCTTGGCGTTGCAGCTGTTGCGCTGGGGTGAGCGGCCCTTGGGCCTCGATGAGGTTGAGCTTTGCCAGCTCATCGCTCCATCGCTCGGCGGGTGGTGAGAGCTTGATCTCGCCAAAGGATTCTGTGCCATAGGCGTCGAGGATGTTGCCATAGAGGAGCCGCTTGAGCTCCTCTCCCTCCAAAAATCGTGGCGCATCGCCCGTGCCGGGGGAGGGCAGCTTGAAGACGCTGCCTTGGTCTGCGGCGTGGCACACCAAGGGGCTGTGCGTCGTCACGATGAACTGGAGCTTGGGGAAGTGCTCGCGAAACCACCAGCCGACGCGCTGCTGCCAGGAGGGGTGCAAGTGCGCGTCGATCTCATCGATGAGGATCACGCCTGAGGCGTCGACCACGATCTTTCCATCATCGCAGGCGCGAAAGAGCTGCGCGGGCTGTGGCATGATCAGCGTGAGCTGGCGGATCAGCTCAAAGGCCAAGCACAAGATCGAGCGAAAGCCATCGCTCAGGTGTTCCATTCGCACGCGATAGCCTTGGCTGTCGGTGAAGAAGACCCCCTCTGAGCTGATCGCGTCAAGGCGCGTGTGATTGGGCAGCAAGCCCGCTTGATTGATGAAGGCGCGCAGATGATCGAGCAGCTGGGGCGCGTCGGGCTGCTCAAGCTGTTGAAAGCGCAGCTTCTCTAGCCAGCGGCCGATCTCAGTGAGCGCGACATCCTCACCAAACAGGGTGAGGTGTGCGGCGAGCCTGGGCTGCGCGATGTAGATGCGGTCATGCTCTTTGTCGCCGCCTGAGAAGCGACGCATCGGGCCGAAGGAGGCGTTAAACCAGCCGCGCCCGTCTCCCCAGATGTGGCGCTGAGGATCGGGTTTGAGCTGGGGGAGGGGTTGGATTTGGCTTCTGCCCAGATCGCCGGGCTTGAGGGTGACGCCGAACGTGAGCTGGGTGCTGCTGGGGGGACGGCCCCCACCTGCATAGATGTCATGCTCTGGATCACGGCTGATGAGGAGCTGAATGCGCGCCTGCGCCTGCTCCGCGCGCACCAGCTCACCAAAATCATAGCGCAAGCCGAAGGCCTCTCTGGGGCCGACGAGCGCGAGCGCGATGGCGCGCAAGAGCGATGATTTACCTGCGGCGTTGTCCCCGATGATCACATGCCAACCAGCCCCATCTTCGCAAGAGGAGGGCAGCTCCCAGACGAGGTGTTCAAAGGTCTTGACGTGCTCGAACTCAAATTTGCGCAGGTGCATGACTTGGCGTCTCGGGGTACATGGCGCGATGAGGGGACATGATCAATCGCAGACCTCAGCGGGCGGGAAGTTCTCGGGTGGCGTGCAGGTGCCTGTGACGGCGCCACACAGGTCACCACACACCGTGGGAGCGCCTGCGGGCTGGCGCGCGGGCTCGTGGAACTCGCCAGCGATGGCGGTGGAGCCCGCGTCGTACTCGGTCGAGCGGTTGCCGTTGATCAAGTCGAGCCCCTCAAACGACAGCGTGGCCTCGATGCGATCTTTGCCCTGCGCGTTTTTGACCACCTCGCCGATGAGGCGGACGTTGCTGAGCCGGACCTCCATCGGGGGCAGGGGCACGGAGGCGTCGAACGGATCTGTCTCAAGCAGTCGCTTGCCATCATCTGTGAGCTTGATGAAGCCCGTGGCGTGGATGGCGAAGCCGCGTCGACCAGCCTCTACGATCAGCTCCTCAGGGATCACCGTGTTCTTGGCGGCCCCCTCGATCTCACGGCCCTCTGCGCCTGTGAGCGCGAGCTCTCCCGAGGGCGCGACGCGGATGTTGCTCACGAGGTTGAGCGTCGCGGGCAGCGGCTGCGTGATGGTGGCCAGCAGGATGTAGTCGCCGTTGTCGAACGCGACAGGCTCCGTGTTGACGCGTGAGGGTGGGGGCCGAAAGGCGATGTCAAACTCAAAGATGCGGCGCGTGGCCGCGCCGTCTGGCGTGCTCAGCCCAGGGAGCACCTGCAAGATGAGCGGCTGCCCCGCGCGGCCGAGGCCGTCGGGGTTAAAGGCGAGCGAGGCCTCGTCGCCTGCATCATTCATCGTGATGGTGATCTCGTCGCTGTCACAATCGGTGAGGTTGCAGCGCGCGACCCTGGGCATGCCGAGCAGCTCGCCCTCGGTGCCTCGCTGGCTTGGCCAGATGGCGAAGCTGAGCGAGCTGGGCTCGATCGCGCGATCAAAGCGCAGGACCACGGGTGTGTCGACGACGAACGCGCCGCCCTCAGGCGCTGGGATCGCCACAGACGGCGGCGCGTCGTAGTAATCGCAGCAGGCCAAGGTGAGGGGCGCGATGAGCGTGAGCGCGCGAGCGAGGTGGCGCATCCGAGGGCTCCTTGAGCAGCGGTAGGGGCGACGGTGGGGGCGGTGCGACAGAGCGCAGGTGCTTAAAAGTTAAAGACGAATCGATTCTCGATCAAGAACGAGCGCGTCGCGTTGCCGTTGGCGTCATAGATGGCTGAGCCAGGGAACAGCACGGCGCCCTCCACCAGCCACTGGAAGTGATCTTTGAACTTCCAGCCGACCTGCCAGTCCAGCTCCGCGCCGTAGTAGCGCGCGGGTGTGCCGCCGTGAAAGTTGACCGCGTCATCATCAATGCGCG
Organism: uncultured Bradymonadales bacterium; assembly: GCA_964468515.1. GTDB lineage: Bacteria > Myxococcota_A > Bradymonadia > Bradymonadales > Bradymonadaceae > CAYXWB01. The sequence goes on from CAYXWB010000024.1 coordinate 23,604, forward strand.
CGCCATCCTCGTTGAGCGAGGTGAGGATAGGATCGACGACGCCGCCTTGGGCCGCGCTCCAGGCGAACAGGCCGCCAAAGCGCACGTGCACGCGGTTGTTCTCGCGCTTGAGCAGGTCAAGGTAGAGCTGCGGGAAGACCGCCATGGCGTTGGTGAAGCGCCCCTCGGTGCGGACCTCATCAAGCGGGAAGCTGCGCGCGTCACCGCTGGCCAGGTTCTCCAAGCCCACCGACACGCTGCGCGCGGTCTCAAACGCCATGATGTGCTCAAACAAGAGCACGCCGACGTTCATATCGCGCGCGAAGTTGAAGGTGGTGATGGGGGTGGTGGGGCGAGGATCGTCGTCGCCTGAGGCGTAGTTCAGCTCCAGCGTGAGGGTGGCGGGGCCGAGGTGCACATCGGCGACAAACTGCGCGCCAAGGCCAGTGATGTCTTGGTCGCTGACAGGCCGTCCGGTCAGCGCCGCGAAGCCCTCGGAGATCTCGCGCGTGGAGCCGTTGATGTAGACGAACTGGCCGCTCAGATCGACGTTGCCGATGCTGGCCTGCAAGAAGCCCGGGGTGCTCCACACGCTGGTGTTAAAGCGCTCATTGCGCAGGCTCACCAAGCGCAACCCCGCGCCCACGTTGCGCCAGTCGAGGCCAAACCAGTCGGCTTGCTTGCGACGGTATTCGAGCGTGCCGCCGATCTGGCGCAGGTCATCGTCGGTGGCTTGGGGGAGGTCTTGTTTGAGGAAGTCATAGAACAGGCCGAAGATCACGCCGCTATCAAGCGAGGTGTCGGGCACATGATCTTTGCCGCGCGTGGCGACATAGAACGCCTCATCCAGCTTGGTGCCAAACAGGATGCGATCGGCGGCGTCGGAGAACTGGCTGACGCCCCAGCGGTTGTAATCGCCGCCGTCATTCACCGCCAAGCCGTGACCATAGGCCAGCGGCTGGCGCCCGACACGCAGCAGGCCGATGGGGAGGTTGATGTCGGCGTAGGCGTAGTTGATGTTGAGCAGCGGTGCATCGGCCAGGACCGGCACATAGCTCTGCCGATCGAGCGGATCGGCTTGCGCGTGGGGCAGGCCGACCTCCCAGCGCGTGACGTTGGGGATGCGGGTGGTGAGCGAGACGCCGCTGTGGGAGGAGGGGCTGCCGCCAAAGGAGCCGTTATCACCAAACAGCACGCCATCGAGCGCGTCGACCTGGATGTTAATCGCGCCGATGCCAGGCTGCGTGAAGCGCCCATCTAGCCTCAAGCGCTGCTCGCTCCAGTCCATCTCGCGCGCCTGCTCACCGCTCAGCTCCAGCGGCTCAATGTGAATCGAGCGCAGGCGGTATTGACCACGCAGCTCAAAGCGCTCCGAGCTTGGGCGCTCGCCAAGCGGCTTGGCTTGCGTGTAGGCATCGGGCGTGGCGGCGAGCAAAAGCGCGCTCGTGGCGAGGAGCGCGGCGAGCTGGGACTTGACGGCTTGCGAGAGGATCATACGCGCCTGCACTCCAAAATTTTCGACTCGCTGGTCGTTTAGAGTCAATGATGGGTCGAGCATACAGGCAAGGCGGTGAGGCGCAAAACCTCAAATAGGGCCATGTGGCGCGAGGAGGGATGACGCGATGCGTCATAACGAGGGTTTCACGCCGCGGCGTCTAGCGCGCGCCGTAGGGTGCGTGTTATGTGCGCACTTGACAAGCGCGCGCGTCGCAGCGCGGCGCGCGCGCGAGGGAGTGTCGATGTGGCAGTCTGTGACAGCCGAGGCGTTGGCCGCGCGTGGCCCTCAGCCTGAGCCGGGGCCGACGCTCGGTGTGCTCGCCAGCGGCGCGGGCTCAAACCTTGAGGCGATCGCGGGCGCGATCGCGCGCGGCGAGCTGCGCGCGCGCCTCGGCGTGGTGCTCGTGAACGTGGCTGACGCGGGCGCGATCACAGTGGCCGCGCGTCATGGTCTGCCGGTGTGCGTGATCGCGCACGGTGATTATGCTTCGCGCGAGGCCTTCGATCAGGCCATCACCGACGCGCTGCGCGCGCATGAGGTCGCGTGGGTCATCATGGCGGGCTGGATGCGCCTGGCGAGCGCGCCGCTGCTGGGGGCGTTTCATGGGCGCCTGTTGAACCTGCATCCGAGCTTGCTGCCCGCGTTTAAGGGGCGCGACGCCGTCGGCCAAGCGCTGGCCGCCGGGGTGAAGCTGACCGGGTGCACCGTGCATCAGGTGATCGCCGCGCTCGACAGCGGCCCGATCATCGCGCAAGCGGCGGTGCCTGTGCTTGAGAGCGACACCGCCGCCACCTTGCACGCGCGGGTGCAGGCGGCGGAGCATGAGCTTTATCCGCGCGCGATCGCGTGGGCCATCCTGGATCACGCGAGCGCGCTCATTGGGGCGAATCGTTAAGGAGATATGTGATGCATCAAGGCCTCTTACACGCTCACTCAGGGCTGCGCTGGCTCGTGCTGGCGCTGGCGCTTGGCGCGCTCGGCGCGGCCATCAAGGGCCTCGTCACCGGCGGCCAGTGGTCTGGCCTCAACCGCAAGCTCAACGCCTCGTTCCTCGGCGCGTTTCACCTGCAGGTGGTGCTGGGGTTGGTGCTGTATGTGGGCACGAGCCCGATCACTAAGGCCGCGTTCGCTGACTTTGGCGCCGCCATGAAGGACCCCACGCTGCGCTTCTGGGCGGTCGAGCATGGCGCGGGGATGATCCTGGCTGCGGTCGTGGCGCACATGACGCACATCATCGTCAAGCGCCGCACCGAGGACGAGCGCGCCAAGCTCAAGCGCACCTTGGCGGGCTTTGGCCTGGCGCTGCTCATCGTCTGCGCCAGCGTCCCTTGGCCGTTTCGTGACGCCGTGGGGCGCGGCTGGTTCTGATCGGTTGTCAGGTCGATCTGAATGATAGGGGCGCTGATTTTAAGGGGATGAGGGCGTTATCGGGCTTGCTTGAGGGCGCGTTTGGCGTCATACATATGACTACAGTTGACGACCTGCGCCTACCCTCAGGTGTGCGCTCCTTTGCTTGTTCGCTAGAGGCATCGCCTTGTCTAATCACCCTGAACAGATGACCGATGATGAGCTAAAACAGCGCGTCGTCTTCGCCCTGTTTGCTCCTGCTGTGCGCCTCGCGCTGCGCTTTGAGCTGCCGCTGGTCGGGGTCAAGCGCGCCATGGAGACGGCCTACTTTCACGAGGCCAGAAAGCAAGGCTTGGGGCTGCGTGAGATCTGTGAGGTGCTCGGGATCAGCATCAGCAAGGCCGCGCTCTTGTCAAAGCACCTCAAAGAGGGCTTCCTCGATCACCACGCGACGCTGCCGCTGGCGCGCCGCATCGAGTACCTGCTGTGGGCGCGCCCGCTCACCTTGCCGCGCCTCAACCAGATCATGCCTCAGGAGCGCTTCGTCGAGATCGAGCAGGCGCTCGACGCGCTCATCGCGCAGGGGCGCGTGGAGCGCCTCAAGCGCGGCCCCGACGCCCGCTACAGGCTCGTGCTTGACCCTCAAGCCTCCGCCTGGGACGCCACCGTCAGCCAGCTTGATGAGCTCTACGCCGCGCTCGGCGTCGCCTGGCATGGCATCCTCGCCCGCTTCTTCGAGCCCCAAGCCCAGGTCGAGGGGCTGCCCGCCTTCCAGCGCGTGCGCGTGCGCCCTCAAGACTACGAGCGTCTGCGCGCCCTGCTCACCGAGCTGCAAGAGGCCTCCTCGCGCTATCCCGACGACGCCCAGCTCGTCGAGGTCGCCGTCTTCGGCGCGGAGCCCAGCCTCGTGCCCGAGCTGCCCGACGACGAGGACTGAGGCGCACGCCTCGGTTCTCATAGTCAGCCCGCGCTCAACCGGCTAAGCTCACGGCCCGCGCGCGCGCGCCATGATGATAAGGCGCGCCGGGTCACGCGCGCGCCGTCACGTCGCGCGCGCTCATCACGCCTCTCATGCCAGGGACCATCGTCTGCGATGAAGGCTTCCCGTTATAACGAGTTCGACCGCCTCGCCTGGGCGCGCCTGCGCGCGGACACCCCGCTGCCGCTCACAGACGCTGACCTCGACGCGCTGCGCGGCATCACCAGCGCCATCGACATGGAGGAGGTGGAGACCATCTACCTGCCGCTGTCGCGCCTGCTCAACCTGTACGTCACCGCCACGCAGCAGCTCTACGGCGCGACCTCCGAGTTCTTAGGGCACGCCAGCGATCGCGTCCCCTACATCATCGGGCTCGCGGGCAGCGTGGCCGTGGGCAAGAGCACCACCGCCCGCATCCTGCAGGCGCTGCTCGCCAGGTGGCCCAACAGCCCCCGCGTGGAGCTGCTCACCACCGACGGCTTCTTGCTCTCCAATGAGCAGCTCAACGCGCGCGGCCTCATGAAGCGCAAGGGCTTCCCCGAGAGCTACGACACCGCGCTGCTCATCCAGGTCCTCTCCGATATCAAGGCCGGTAAGCCCTTCACCGACGTCCCCCTCTACTCTCACCTGCGCTATGATATCGTCAGCGGCGAGCGTCAGCGGATCACGCAGCCGGACATCTTGATCGTGGAGGGGTTGAACGTGCTGCAGTCGGGGCGGCCCGGTGACACCTCGCGCTTGTTCGTCTCTGACTTCTTCGACTTCTCGATCTACCTCGACGCCGACATCGACGTCTTGCTCAGCTGGTATACGCACCGCTTCTTGCGTCTGCGTGACACCGCGTTCGTCGATCCTGAGTCTTACTTCCACCGCTACGCCTCGCTCTCCGATCGGGAGGCCACGGAGATGGCGCAGTCGATCTGGGGTGAGATCAACGCGGTGAACCTGCTGGAGAACGTGCTGCCGACGCGCGAGCGCGCCAGCCTCATCCTCTATAAAGGCGTGCGCCACCGCATCGAGCGGATCGGCCTGCGCAAGCTCTGATAGGGAGCGCTCTAAGCCCATGACTACGCTAGAAGCGCGCGTCGCGCGCGCGCTCGATCTCGACCTCAGGCGCGTGAGCGCTTGCCTCGCGCTGCTTGATGAGGGCGCCACGGTGCCGTTCATCGCGCGCTATCGCAAGGATCGCACGGGCGATCTGGACGAGGTGCAGATCCGCGACATCGCCCAGCACAGCGAGCGCTTGCGCGCGCTGGAGGCGCGCCGCGACAGCGTCCTCGCGAGCCTCGCCGAGCAGGGCGTGCGCGACGCCGCGCTCTTGGCCGCGATCGCTGATGCGCCCGATATGACCACCTTAGAAGATCTCTACGCGCCGCATCGGCCGCGCCGTCGCACCCGCGCCATGAAGGCCCAAGAGGCGGGCCTCGGCCCCGTGGCCGACGCCATCCTCGCTGACAGCCCCGACGCTGAGGCGCTCGCCAGGCGCCTGCTCAGCGCAGAGTTCCCGGAGCTTGACGCCGCGCTCGCGGGCGCGCGCGACATCTTGGCTGAGCGGCTGGCCGACAACGCCCACGCCCGTGAGCACGTGCGTCAGCAGACGCGCCGCGCGGGCACGCTCGTGAGCAAGAAGAAGCGCGGCGCGGAGCCTGACCCCCGCTTCGCGCAGTATTTAGAGTTCAGCGCGCCCGTGCAGCGGCTCAAGCCGCACCAGGTCTTGGCCGTGCGTCGCGGCGCGGCCGAGGGCGCGCTCAGCCACGCGCTCGCGCCCGATAGCGCGCGCGTCTTGGACTGGATGAAGCGCGAGTTCTTGAGCGCGCGTCGCCCCTTCAACCGCCGCCAGCAAGAACTCGCCATCGAGGACAGCGCGCAGCGTTTGTTGCAGCCCGGCGCCGAGCGCGACGTGTGGGCGGAGCTCGCTGAGCGCGCGGATCAGCACGCCATCAGCGTCTTCGCGCTGAACCTGCGCCAGCTCCTGATGCAACCTCCCATGCCCGGCCAGACGATCCTCGGCGTCGATCCAGGGATGCGCACTGGCTGCAAGCTCGCCGTGGTCGGCCCGCATGGCGAGGTGATCGAGACGGGCGCGATGTTCGTGCATGATGGGCGCCGCGAGCGCGCGGGCGAGCTGCTGCGTCAGTGGATCGCGCGCCATGGCGTGCGGCTCATCGCGATCGGCAATGGCACCGGCTCGCGCGAGACCGAGGAGGTCGTCGCCCAGGCGCTTCGCGGCCTCAAGGATGCGCCTCAGTTCGCCATCGTCGATGAGGCTGGCGCCAGCGTCTACTCTGCCTCGACGCTCGCGCGTGAGGAGCTGCCCGGGCTCGACGTCACCTTGCGCGGCGCCGTCTCCATCGCGCGCCGCTTGCAAGATCCGCTGGCCGAGCTGATCAAGATCGATCCTCGCAGCGTCGGCGTCGGCATGTACCAGCACGACGTGGACCCCAACGCGCTGACGCGCGCCGTGGACGCCACCGTCGAAGACGTGGTGCACGCGGTGGGCGTTGATCTCAACACCGCCTCGGCCGCGCTGCTCACGCACTTGTCCGGCATCGGCCCGGCGCTCGCCGCGCGCATTGTGGCGCATCGCCAGCAGATCGGCGGCTTCAAGCGGCGCGACGCGCTGCGCGAGGTCAAGGGCGTGGGCGCGCGCACCTTTGAGCTGTGCTCAGGCTTCGTGCGCGTGCGCGAGGGTGAGGAGTCGCTTGATAACACGGGGATTCACCCCGAACATTACCCCTTCGCCCGCGCGCTCTTGCGCTTGCTCGGCCACACGCGCCCTGGCCCCGAGCTCACCAGCGCCGTCGCCGCGCAGCGCCCCCAGATCGAGGCGTTGGCCGCCAAGCACGACATCGGCGCCTTTACGCTGCGCGATCTGCTCGATGAGCTGACGCGCCCTGGGCGCGATCCCAGGCGCGAGCTGGCCGCGCCGATGCTGCGCGCGGATGTGCTGTCGTTGGATGATCTGCACGAGGGGATGCGCGTGCGCGGCACCGTGCGTAACGTCGTGGACTTTGGCGCGTTCGTCGATCTGGGCGTCAAGCAAGACGGCCTCATCCATGTGAGCGAGCTGTCCGATAAGTTCATCCAGAGCCCGCACGAGGTCGTGGCGGTGGGCGATCAGGTCGAGGTCACGATCCTCACCGTGGACGCAAAACGCCAGCGCATCGCGCTGTCGCTCAAGCGCTAGCGTGGACGCGC
>CAYXWB010000025.1:0-23107 GCA_964468515.1 uncultured Bradymonadales bacterium
CCCCCCCTCGGGCGGGCGTCGCCCACCCCCCGCGCGCCCCGCCGCCCCTTTCGCCGCCCCCCCCCCCGCGCGCGTCGTCCTGGCGATGCGCCTTTGCTCAGCGCTGGTCGTCGAGGTCGCCCTTGGCGTTGGCCTCAAAGGTGTTACCGGCGCCGAGCATGTAGCTCGCGCTGACGCCGCGCGGGATGCGCACGCCGTAGCCTGAGCTGTTGGCGAAGCGCGAGTTAGAGACGGGCGCTGCCGAGTCCAGGGTCAGGTTGGCCTCGCCGTCCACGCCGCCGCCGTGCAAGACATGTACATGCTCTAACGCGGAGCTAGAGCGCACGTTGCGCCGCACATAGAGCCCCTTCCAGTAGCCTGGCGTGGGCGCGAGGCCGCGAAAGATGATGGGCGCGCTCGCGGTGCCTCGCGCGATGATGGTGCTGCTTGAGCTGTTCCAGCCAAACTCACCGAGGGTGTCTGCGCGAAACTCAAAGATCGTGCCGGGCTCAATCGTCAGCGTGTGCTCACCGCGAAGCGCCAGCTCTTGGGCGATCTCATAGGGGATGCCAGGGTTGATGAGGGTGCCCGTGCGCTCGATATCACGCGTGCCAGTCACTAAGACGCGCTGCGTGGTGTTCTCCTCGAAGGTGAAATCGCCGCTGAAGTGCTGCGTGAGCGCGCTCATGTCCACCTCAAGCGGGTAGCCCCGCGTGGCCCGCACGGTGAGGTCGTCGCTGCCCGCACCCAGCCCCGCGCTGCTGATGATGACGCCGCGATCTTGCGCGCCCTCGACCGTGAGCGAGGTGAGCACGATCGGCGCGTCGACGCTCACCGCCACACCCTCGCCAGCGGCCACGCCGCCGCCTGCATCACGCACGATCAAGCGCTCCACGCGCGAGCTGGAGGTCACGTTGCCGTTGATCTTGAGGCCCCCCCAGGCCCCTGGGGTGGTGCTGGGGCCACGCATGATCACAGGCTTGTCGGCGGTGCCCTTCACCAAGAAGGTCACCGCGCTGCTGTTCCAGCCGACGTCCAAGAACTTGTCGACTTGACCGATGATCTCGACGCCCGCCTCTAACGTCAGCTCGGTGCCTGTCGTGCGCACCTGCAACGTGTCGTTGAGCTGATAAGGGATGCCCAGGTCGCGCATCGTCGTGTTGATCGTGATCCTTGAGAGGTCGATCAGCACGGTGGGCGTCCCCGCCACAAGCGTCGCCGCGTCAAAGCCACCACCTGCTGGATAGTTCGCCAGCGCCTGCTCGCCAGTGAGGTGCACAGGGTGCGTCGCCACACGATCGACGCTCAACCCCTCGCTCCCTGGCGCAAAGGTGGACGCCTGCAAGCCCGCCGCGCCCGACTCCGTGACGCTGACGTGGTTCAATCGCACAGGGCCATCAAGCAGCACGGCGGCCGCTGAGCCAGCGGCGCCGCCATGCTCAAAGCGGGTGTGCGTGAGCGAGGAGTCGCTGGTGACATTGCGGCCAAAGCTCACGCGCGACCAGAAGCCCGCCTGCTGCGTCTTGCCTCGAAAGATGATCGGCGCCTCCTCGGTGCCGTTGGCCTTCACCGTCACGACGCCGCTGTTCCAGCCGAACTCAATGGAGCAGTCCACGCACAGCTCGATGATGGTCCCGGGCTCGATCGTGATGTTGGCGCCGCTTCGCACGGTCACGTCGCCCGTCACCTCCAACCTGCCTCGCCACGTCTGCGCCTCGCTGATCGCGCCTGACAGCGACGTGCTCGGCTGGCTAGGGGGCGGGTTTGGGCCTGGCTCAGGATCATCATGCTCAATAAAGCAGCCGGATGAGCAGATCAGCGACACGAGCACGGTGATCAGCGAGAGCAGAGGTGTGTGGTTTGTGGGGAGGGTCATCATAACAGGGTCCTTAGTTTGAACGGGCGCGGCGCCATAGCGGCGAGCACGCGTGTGCTCAGCGCATCTCACAGCGCGGCGCGCAAGATGTAGGGTGCTCTATACACAGAGTTCGTCACCCGTTCGGGTCAGCGCGCCAATAAAAACCGCCCGTCTCTCCAAGAGACGGGCGGTTTATCTTTATCACAGAGGAGCACGTGACCCTAGGGGCCGCTCAGCGCAGATCGTCGACCTCGCCCTTGGCGTTGGACTCAAAGGTGTTGCCCGCGCCCAGCATGTAGCTGGCGTTGACCTCGCTCTCGATGCGCAGGCCAAAGCCGGAGCCATGGGCGAAGCGTGAGCTGGAGATAGGCACGGGCGCAGCAAGCCTCAAGTTCGCCGAGCCCTCGGTGCCGCCACCATGAAGGACGTGGACATGCTCAAAGACGGACGCCGCGACGACGCTGCGCCTGACCACGATGTCTTTCCAGTGCCCAGGGGTGGGGTTGAGCCCACGAAAGATGATCGGCGCGCTCGCCGTGCCACGCGCGATGATGGTGTTACGTCCGCCACCAAAGCCAAGCTCCACGCGGCGGTCGCTGGCGAGCTCGAAGATGGTCCCTGGCTCAATGGTGATGACGACATCGCCTCCCATCACGAGGTCGCTCCCAAGCTCATAAGGGATGCCAGGGTTAACGATCGTGCCGCCCTCACGGCTGTTGGTGATAGCGAGGTTCGAGGTGTAGAGGATGCGCTGGTTCGTGTTACCTTCGAAGGTGAAGTCACCTGTAAAGTGAGAGAAGATTGAGGGGGTGAGCAGCGTCATAGGATAACCGCGCGTGTCACGCACGGTGAGGTTCTTGCTGCCAGCGCGCAGCCCCCGGGGGCCGATCGCGATGCCGCGATCTTGGGTGTTCTCAATCGTCAGGTCTTCGAAGGTGATCGTCGCTTCGACGTTAACCCCATAACCTCTGCCTGGGGTGGTGCTGGCGCCCGCATCACGCACGATGAGGTGCGAGATCTTGGAGTCCGTGGTGACGCTGGGGTTGATGTTTAAGCCGCCCCAAGCCCCAGGCTCCGCGACAGGGCCACGCATGATCACCGGCTTAGCCGCGGTGCCTTGGACGTTGAGGGTCGCAGCAGTGCCAACGAAGCCCACATCCAAGAAGCGGTCAGCCTTGCCGATGAGCTCGACGCCAGCCTCAAGGGTTAAGACCGTGCCATCATTGCGCACGGTGATGGTGTTATCCATCTGATAGGGGATGCCTTGATCGCGCAGCGTGGTGGAGAGCGTGATCGCTGGCATGGTGATCAAGATCGTGGGCTGGCCAGCGTCGAGCGTGGCGCGATCCAGGGCGGAGTCTGCTGGGTAGTTGGCCAGGGCGGTATCGGTCGTGACCACCACGGGGTGGCCGTCGAGCTTGTCGACAGCGAGCCCCCGGCTGCCCTGGCGGAAGTTCGACGCGTGAATCCCTGAGGCGCCTGACTCTGTGATGTGCACGTTGTCCAAGCGCACAGGCCCATTGAGCAGCACAGCGGCGTTAGCGCCAGTCGCGCCGCCATGCTCAAAGCGGGTGTGCGCCAGGACTGAGTCGCTGGTGACGTTGCTCCCAAAGATCACGCTCGACCAGAAGCCCCGCGTCTGCGTCTGGCCGCGAAAGATGATCGGCTCATCTTGCGTGCCGTTGGCCTTCACCGTCGACGCGCCGCCACCAAAGCCGAACTCAATCGTGCAGTTGGCGCACAGCTCAATGATGGTGCCCGGCTCGATCGTGATGGTGGCACCATCACGCACGGTCACATTGCCCGTCACATTCAGCCGACCTCGCCAGGTCTGCGCCTCGTTGATCGCGCCGGTCAGCGTGGTCGAGGGGCCGCTAGGGTTGTTCGGGCCGTCAGGATCATCCTCGTCGCTATCATCGCTGATGAAGCAGCCGAGCGCGAAGATCATGTAAGCGCTCATCACGAGCGCGATGAGCTTGCTGTAGCGGTGTTGGAGCGTAGGCTGAGGCATGGGTTCTCCCTTTAATGATGGATAGCGGTGATGAGGGGGCGCGGCAGCGTGTTGATGGCGAGCGCTCCCGGAGGCGCCCCTGGTTATCGGCCCGCGTGACGCGCATCGTGCGTCAAGACGACACTTTCTAGGGGCGCAGGATCAACGCGACCCACGGCGCGACGCTCAACAACCTGACGCTCCTTCTCACCATAAATGGGCGCTCAAGTCAAATCTCCGACACCTGCCGCGCGCCCGGCGCCGGGCGCGCGGCTCAAGTCGCGCTCAATCTCACAGCGCATGTAGGTGTCAGTAGACAGGCCGGCCAAAGTGTGTTCAATATCAAGCCGCTAGTCTAGCTGCTGGGAGTCAAGTCAATCTCGCATGACGTGGCGCCAGCTTGCGCCTGCTCAGGATAGCATGCTCAACGACGTACAGAGCCCATCTCTAGGGCGCTCCGAGGAGGAGCTCGTCGCCGAGTTTCGACCACTGGTGGAGAAGCTCGCCGCGCGTCTCAAGCGCAAGCTCAAGCTGCGCATTGAGCAAGAAGACCTCATCGCTTATGGCATGGCGGGCTTGCTTCAGGCCACGCGCCGCTATGATGGCAGCCGCGCGGCCTCCTTCTCCAGCTTCGCCTATTATCGCATCCAGGGCGCCATGTACGATGGCTGCCGCAAGGAGGGCTGGGCGCCGCGCGAGCGCACAGGGCCGCGCGTACGCGCGCTCGCTACGATCAACGATCAGCTCAGCTCCCACCACGAGGCGCAAGAAGGCGCGCCTGAGGCGCGCACCCTGAGCGAGAGCCTCGATCGCGCCAGCCAGATGATCGGCGACGTCTTGACCATCCTCTACATTGATGGCTCAGACATGGAGGCAGCGGTCGGCCAGCAGCGCCCCACCCAGCACCGCGCCATCGAGCAGACGCAGCAGAATGAGCGCTTGGCTGGCGCGCTGTCTCAGCTTGATGAGACCGAGCAGACCCTCATCCGGCGTCATCACTTCTTTGATGAGCCGCTGTCCTCCATCGCTCAAGAACTCGGCCTCTCCCCCTCGTGGTGCTCGCGCATCCACGCGCGCGCGCTGACCAAGCTGCGCGAGCTCTTGGTCGACTCCGGGCTCGACGCCACCGGATAACGCCATGCTCGCTCACGGGTTTAAGCGAGTGAGCGGGTCCTTGGAGCGCTGCGGGCGCTGGCGCGCCGCGCTCAAGCCCTTACCCTTTGGCACAGGGCGAGCGGTGGCGGACCGGCGCGCAAGTCTCAACCCTTCACGCGCGTGACCAGCTCAATAAAGCCTGTCAGATCGCTGACCAAGAACTTGCGCAGCGCCTCATCCTTCAGCCCGCCCGCGTCATCGAACGCCTCATGCGCCACGGCCAGCGAGAACATCGACGGGTAGACGTGCGCGCCGCCCACCTCCAGCGGGATGCGCGTGGCCCACAGGCCGCGATTGCCGCCCACCATCGAGGGCGACGCCGACAGCAGATAGACGTGCTTGCCGCTCAAGGGGCTTGGGCGATAGCGCGACAGCCAGTCGAGCGTGTTCTTGAGCGCGCCAGGGATCGAGTAGTTGTACTCTGGCGAGCTCAGCAGCACACCGTCATGATCGGCCAACAGCGCCTTGAGCCGCTCCGCCCCCTCGGGGAAGCCCGCATCTTGCTGCTCGTCGAAGCTGTAGTTAGGCGTCACCAAGGTCGCATAGTCGACCTCCGTGATCTCGGCCCCAAGCTCGCGCGCTTGGCGCGCGGCGATGGCGATCAGCTTGCCGTTATGTGAGTCCTTGCGAAGTGAGGCGGCGAAGGCGATGAGCTTCATGACAGATCCTTGCTTGGCGAATGAGCGGGGCGCACGAGGCGCTTGAGGGGGCGTGTCTATCGCGCCACAGCTTAGCCACTTCAGAGCGCGTTGCAACCTCTGGCGCGCGCTGGTGTCGAACAACTTAGATCCCTGCCGCAGCGCGCGCGTTGCAACGGCTGTCGTACAAGTCGCGCTCATCAGACGCCCATCCTGTGTCGAGGTCCTGCATGATCACCGCCCCTCCCCCGCGCTGGCGCGCCCTCGCGCTCGCCATCCTCTGCGCCAGCGGCGCGCTGCTCGCCGCAAGCGAGCAAGCGCACGCCATCGGCCTGATGCTGCCGCGCGACACCGCCGAGCGCCCCTTCGACGTAGAGAGCCAGCGCGTCGAGGTGACGATCACCAACACGGCCGCCGTCACACACGTCGAGCAGGTGTTCCGAAATCACACCAACCGCCCGATGGAGGCCGTGTTCGTCTTCCCTATCCCTGAGGGCGCCACCGTCAGCGACTTCTCGCTGTGGATCGAGGGCAAGAAGACGCCAGGGGCGGTGCTAGAGAGGCAAGAAGCGCGCCAGATCTATGAGTCGATCGTGCGCCGCGTTGAAGATCCTGGCCTGATCGAGTACATGGACGGCAAGCTGTTTCGGGCGAGCATCTTCCCGATCCCGCCTCATGGGACGCAGAAGCTTGAGATCAAGTTTGGGCAGATCTTGCAGAAGCAGGGCGGCCTGTATCGCTATCACTACCCGCTGGCGGTGGGCAAAGACTACGTCACGGCCAAGACCGCCAAGGACTTCACCCTGACCGCGCGCGTGCAAGCGCCGCTGCCGCTGACCACCATCTACTCCCCCACGCACCGCATCAGCACCCATCGCAAGTCAGCCCATGAGGTCACGGTCGGCACGGAGGAGCTGTACGCGGCGCTTGATCGCGACTTCGATCTGTACCTGGGCATGAGCCAGGCGGACGTGGGCTTGCACGTCATGACGCATGACCTGGACGGGGAGGGCGGTGAGCCGGGCTACTTCATGATGGCGCTGGCGCCGCGCGTGGATGTGGCCGCGCATGATGAGATCGGGCAGACCTTCACCTTCGTGATGGACACCTCGGGCTCCATGGTCGGCCCCAAGATGGAGCAGGCGCGCAAGGCGCTGGCGTTCTGCGTGAGCCGGCTCAAGCCCCAAGATCACTTCAACATCGTGCGCTTCTCGACCGACGTGGAGGCGCTGCATCCAGCGCCCGTGCCCGCGAGCGCGGCCAACCGTGAGCGCGCGCTGACGTTCGTACGTGACATGGTGGCGGCGGGCGGGACGGCCATCAGCCCCGCGCTGGAGCTGGCGCTGTCGCAGCGCTTGCCCGCGCAGCAGCCCCACCAGGTGATCTTCGTGACCGACGGCATCCCCACGGTCGGTGAGACAGACCCCGACGCGATCCTGCGCTGGCTCAAGGGCAAGCGCGATGATCGCACGCGCGTGTTCACCTTCGGCGTGGGCTTTGACGTGAACACGACCCTGCTCGATGGCGTCGCCTCACAGGCGCGCGGTCGCAGTGATTATGTGCGCCCCGAGGAGGACATGGAGGCCGCCATCGGCGCGCTCTACACCCGCATCGCGTCGCCTGTGCTGTCAGACCTCCAGATCGACTTCGGCCAAGCGCGCGTCTACGACCTCTACCCGAGCCCGATCCCAGACCTGTTCCGCGGCGATCAGGTGGTGCTGTTTGGGCGCATGCGCGCGCCACTTCGTGGCCCCATCGTGGTGCGCGGTCGCGCGGGGCAAGAGGTCAAGTCTTACCGCTTTGGCGACAGCATGGGCGAGTCGTCCAAGCAGCGTGAGCCGGTGACGCCGACCGAGGCGCACTTGGCGCCGCTGGAGTTCTTGCCCAAGCTGTGGGCCACGCGCAAGGTCGGCTACCTGTTGGAGCAGATCCGCCTCAATGGCGAGCAAGCAGAGCTGAAGTCGGAGGTGATCCTGCTGGCCAAGAAGTTTGGCTTGGTCACGCCTTACACCTCGTATCTGGCGGTCGATGATAGCGAGTTCGCCCGCAACCCCAGCTCGCGCCCCGAGCCTGAGCCGCTGCGAGCTGATCGCCCCGGCCTCAGAAATGAGCGCCCTCGCCCCACGCGCGGGTTGAACGGTGAGCGCAGGCCACCGCAGGCTGCGCCCTCGGCGCGGCCCGCCGATGGTGATGCGGAGACGAGCCTGGGCGGCTTGGGCAGCGGGCGCAGCATGGGCAACAGCGCCATGCCCTCCAGCGCGCCGAGCAAGCCCGCCTCGGTCAGCGCCAACAAGAAGCGCGAGGCCGCCTTCAAGGACTTCGCCGAGGAGACTGGCGAGGGCGCCGTGGCCGCCAGTGAGGCCACGCGTGAGCTCAAGCAGAGCGAGCGCGTGGAGCGCGACAAGAGCCTCACGCGCCAGTATGTCGCAGGACGCACCTTCACGCTCACCAGCGGCGTGTGGGTCGAGGAGAGCTTGGACCTCAACACCGCCAAGCCCACACGCGTCGAAGCCTTCAGCGCGCCTTACTTCGAGCTGGTGCGCAAGCACAGCGCGCTCAAGCAGATCCTCCAGCTCGGCCCCAGCGTGCTGCTCAAGCTCGACGGCAAGGTCTACCGCTTTGAGCCTGCGCCCAAGAAGAAGTGACCGTCAGCGCGTCTGGCCTGATGGCCAGACGCGCGCTGACGCGCTAGCTTGCAGGCCCCGATCACGCGCCGTGATCGGGGCCTGCCCGTGTCTTAAACCCAGAGGAGGCGCGCGATGAGCGCTGAGCAGCTGCCCGTAGAGGCGATCCGCGCGGACTTTGACACAGCCTGTGTCCCAGGCCGCGCGCTCATCGTGTGCGCGCCCACGGGCTCGGGCAAGTCCACGCGCCTGCCGCTGTGGCTGGACGCGCGCTGCGAGCGCCCCGTGCTCGTCGTGGAGCCGCGCCGCGTGGCGTGCCGCGCGCTGGCGACGTGGCTCTCAAGCCAGCGCGGTGAGCCGGTGGGGGAGTCGATCGGCTACAGCGTGCGCTTTGAGGAGCGACGCAGCGCGCGCACGCGCGTGCTGTTCGTCACGCCCGGCGTCGCGCTGCGCCTGCTGTCGCGGCCTGAGCTGCCCTTTGACGCGGTGCTGCTGGATGAGTTTCATGAGCGCGGCTGGGAGACAGACCTCGTCGCGGCCGCGCTACGTCATCGGCTGCGCCAAGGCGCGCCGCTGCGCATGGTCGTCACCAGCGCCACGCTCGACGCTCAGGCGCTCTCAGGCGCGCTCGACGATGCGCCTGTGCTGGAGGCCCAAGGCCGCAGCTTCCCTGTGACGATCCGCTATCAACCCGAGGGCGCCTATGCGCCGAGCCGCGAGCTGCTGCCTGAGCGCGTGCAGCGCGCGCTTGAGCGCGCGCTGCGCGAGGATCAAGCGCGCGGTGAGGTGCTGGTGTTCTTGCCCGGCAAGGGTGAGCTTGGCGCGTGCGCCTCGCAGCTTGAGGGGCTGGCTAGGCGCGAGGGGCTGACGCTCGTGCCAGTACACGCGAGCTTGCCGATGCGTGACCTCGCGCGCGCGTTCGCGCCGCGCGAGGCTGGCGCGCGGCGCGTGTTCTTGGCCACCAACGTGGCGCAGACCTCGCTCACGCTGCCTGGCGTGACGTGCGTGATTGACGCGGGCCTAGCGCGCGCGCCGGTGCATCGCGCCGGGCGCGTGGCCTTGTCGATGGGGCCGATCGCCCAAGACGCCGCTGATCAGCGCGCCGGACGCGCCGGGCGCGTCGCGCCCGGCGTCTGCGTGCGGCTGTGGGATGAGGCCGCGCCCTTGAGCGCGCACACCGCGCCCGAGATCGAGCGCATGGCGCTTGATGACGTGGTGCTGCGCGCGGCGCTGTGCGGCCTGCCGCTTGAGGATGAGGCGCAGAGCGCATGGGTGACGCCGCCGCCGCCGTTCGCGCTGGCGCAGGCGCTGACGCGCCTGCGCGCGGTGAGCGCGCTCGACGCGTCGGGCGCGCTCACCGCGCGCGGGCGAGCGCTGGGCGCGCTGCCCGTCTCGCTCGACGAGGCGCAGCTCATGGCCGACGCACCCCCTGCGCTCGCCCGCGAGCTGGCCGATCTGGTCGCGCTGATGCAGCGCGGCGGACGCCTGCTCTTGTCCCTCGACAGCGCTGCATCGGGACAGCGCGATCGCGTGATCGCCGCCCGGCAAGCGCTGTTCGCGGGGTGTACGCACGAGGTCGCCGAGGCGCTGACCGCGCTGCGCCAGGGTGACGCCACGCAGCACGGCCTGCATGAGCCGACGCTGCGCGAGGCGCGCCAGCTCGCCAAGTCACTGCGTCAGCTGCTCGATCCGAGCGCGCGCGGCCCCCACGAGGAGCCCCCACCTGCGCGTGATGACGACGCGCTCGTGCAGCACCTGCTCGCGCGCGCACCCCAGCTCGCCTTTGTCCTGCGCGAGCGCGCGGCTAAGGCCGCCGCGCGCGGGCGAGGACCTCGCGAGGGCCGCGCCCAGCCTTGGGGCAATGGTGAGGTGGAGCTGTGGGTGGACCCCTATGAGCCGCACGCGCTGGCGGATCAGGAGCGCGTGGCGCGCCAGCCGCCTGAGGCGGGCTTGATCTTGGGGCATGTGTGGGTGGACGCGTCGCAGGGCCTCGGCGTGCGCGGCTACGGGCAGCTCGTCCTGCCATGCACGCGTCAAGCGCTGGCCGACGCCCGCGTCGGCGAGCTGATGTATGAGGAGGCGGTGGCGCGCCGCGCGGGCAAGGGCTGGCAGATCGACGCGCGCGTGTCGCGCAGCTTGGCAGGCGTGGCGCTGACGCAGCAGCGCGAGCCGCTTCGCGGCGCGCCGCTGCGCGAGGCGCTCGCGCGGTTCATCTTGGAGGGCCGCATCTTGCCCGAGGGCCGCGACGCGCTGCTCGATGATCTGCACCTGTGGGGGATCCTCGCCCAGTGGCCTCCCTCGCTTGACACGGAGCACTGGCGCCTGCGCCCGATGGGGCCGCCGCCTGAGCCTGAGGCGTTCCTCATCGCGCAGCTTGGGACGCTGGGCTTGTCCAGCGCGGCCGAGCTGGCCTTGATCGAGGCGGATGATCTGCGCCCTCCGCTGGAGGCCATCACCGGCGTGCCGCGCTTTGAGCTAGACTGGCTGCTGGGTGAGCTGCCGCGCGTGTGGGTGTATCAAGGGGCGATGTATCACTGCCAGATCAACCCGCGCGCGCAGCGGGCGGTGATGACGCCCGCGAACCAAGCCGCGCGCGATCGCAAGGAGCCGCCGCGCGAGCGGCTGCCTCGGCTGCGAGGCTGCCGGGTCGTCTATGAGCAGGGCAGCCGCGTGGTGACGCTGCGCTGAGCAGCGCTCAGGGTTGTAGCTGGGGCGGCGGCGCGTTGCCCTTGGGCAGGAGCGGGTTTGCGGCCAGGCGCTGGCGCAGCGTGATGCCGATGAGCGTGCCGCCGATGACGGCGATGGGGGCCAGGAAGAGGTTGAGCAGAGGGATGGCGAGCATGAGGCTCGTGCCCGCGCCGAAGCTCAGCGTGAGCTGGCGCTCGCGCCAGATGAGCGCGAACTTATCGCGCATCGGGACGTGATGGCGCGCCAGCAAGATGTCGCTGTACTCCAGCGCGATGAAATAAGCGCTCACACCACCCGCGCACACCGTATAGGCGACGCTGCCAAGGACGGGGACCAGGTTGAGCAACAAGAGCGGGACCATGCACCCAATATAAGTGGCTGTGATCAAGGCGGTTGAGGCGATCGAGCGCGCCACCTCCGAGCTCAAGCCGAGCTGCGCGGGCTCCACATAGTGGGGGCCAAGCACGAGCCGCTCGGTCTTCTGGGAGAGGCGATCATTGAAGGGGCTGGCGATGACGCCCGCGACCATGAGCGCGACGACGCAGCTGATGAGGATCGCGACGACGAGGCCGAGCGCCCAGACGATGTGCCACAGCAGCAGCATGAAGGTCGTCTGCGGCTGCGCCCAGAAGCTGGCGAGCACATCCCCCCAGCTCGTCACCGCGATGAAGATGGCGATCATACAGGCGCACAGGTTGATCACGGCGGGCCACAGCGCGGCCTCGCGCAGCTCGGGCTCTTGACGCAACAGGCTGAGCGCGGCCCCCAAGGCGCGCGCGCCGGAGAGGCTCTGGCGCAGCTGCGGCTGCCCCAGCTGAGCGCTGAGGCTCGCCAGGGCGGGGTGCGCGGCCTCGTGCGTGGGCGCGTCGGGCGCGGGCGTGCGCGGTGGTGCTGAGGGGTTTGGCATTGAAGCTCCCGTGGCCTTCCCATAGAGTGTCCGGGAGATACCCTAGCGGATCTCAAGACGACCTGACAGCTTGACCTCGACCCGGAGCAGCTCCTCATGATGCGCACCGCTCGCGCGCGCTCTTCTTGTGTCGTGGGGATCCTCAGCGGGCTCATGGCCTGCGTGGCTGACCCGCCCCCGCTGGAGATGGATCCCGATCGCGGCTGCCTCAGCCCCTTCTGTGAGGGGCAGCCCGATGCGCGCCATGATCTCCCCGACGCGGCTAACCCGCCCGATGAGGCCCCTGATCCCGATGGCCCCATCTTCGCGTGTGAGCCCAACGCGCGTGAGTGCGTCAGCGACGACCGCTTCCGCTCCTGCTTGGTGGATGAGCTGGGCTCACACTGGTCCGCCCCTGAGCCCTGCACGAGCGGCAGCTGCGAGGACGGGAGCTGCTGCGCGGACACCTGCGTTGAGGGCAACACGGTGTGCGGTGAGGATGGCCTCAAGACCTGCATCCGTCAGGCAGATGGGTGCTTGGCCTTTGGCGCGCCGCTGATGTGTCCTGGCGGCCAGCGCTGTAATGATCAAGGCGGCTGCGTCGACGCCACCTGCACCTCAAACTGTCAGCAAGGCCAGCGTCAGTGCTTCCCCGCTGGCTCGGGCGCCTATCGCACCTGTGAGCAGGTCCAACCCGGCTGCTTCAAGTGGGCGCCTGAGCGTCAGTGCGCCGCAGGTCAAGTCTGCGAGGGCGCAGGCCAGTGCGCCGCCCCCTCCACGTGCAATCACGCCTGCCCCAGCGTCGGTGAGACGCGCTGCAACAACGCCACGGGCCAGAGCTGCGTCGCGGACGCCAGCGGCTGTCGCCGCTGGCAGGACAACGGGCGGCCGTGCTGTAATAGCTCGACGCTTGGCGCATATGTGATTGAAAATTCTTGCGTTCAGGTCAACTATGACTGGGCGAGCTGTGGCGGCACATGCACCTGGGGTGAGTGTCGTGGCGGCCTCTGGTACTGCACGCCGCGCGCTGATTGCGGCGGCGCCCTCCACCCCCACAGCACATGCCGATGAACATCACTCGCCGCGCCGCGCCCTGGACCCACCTGCTCATCGCGCTCTTGGCCTGCTGCGCGCTGCCTCGCTTGGCTTTGGCCCAGGAGGTCGAGCCGGTCAAAGCCAAGCTCGCCGCCCTCGCCAAGCAGGCGACCGAGGCCGATGACGCCAGCGCGCTGTTCGCGACGCAGGCGATGTCGCGGCTGCTGGCGCATGTGCCGCGCGAGCACGCCGAGCGCGTCTACGAGGAGAGCGCGCGCAGCGCGCGCAGCCCGCTGGCACAAGCCGCGCTTAAGCGCGAGCGCTTCGCGCTCGCGCTCGACGCCCCTCAAGCTGAGCCTGAGGCCGTGCGCGCTAGCGCCCGCGAGCAGCTCGGCTGCCTCACACGCTGGTCCGTGGTGGGGCCGCTCGCCAACCCCTCTGGGGAGGGGTTTCAGTCGCCGCAGCCGCCCGAGCGTGGTGAGGGGGGGCCGTATGCAGGCGCGACCGCTGAGGTGGGCTGGCGTGAGCTGCCGCCCTGGGATGACCTCTGCGCCCTCAACTTGGCGGCCAGCGTGAAGCCGTCGAGCCCGGCGGTGGTCTTCTTGGCCAGCACCCTCACGCTCAAGAAGCGCGCTGACGCGCACCTGATGATCGGCGCGCATGGCACCTATCGCATCTGGCTCAACGGGCAGCTCGTGGCGGAGCGCGAGCAAGACACCGGCATGGGGCTCGATAATGAGGCTTGGCGCGTGGCGCTTCGGCCCGGTGAGAACCAGCTCTTGGTGAAGCTTGGCAATGATGGCAGCGGCGGCCTCGATCTCTTAATGCGCGTGACTGACGCGAAGATGAGGCCGCTGCCAGGCCTCACGAGCCAGGCGCGCTGGGCAGGCGTCGCGCTTGATGACAAGCGCGCGCTTGTGCCCGCACCCGGCGCGCTCGCGCGCGCCAAAGAGGCCGCCTCAAGCCCCAAGCCTGAGCGCGCGTTGCGCGGCGCGTGGCTGTGGAGCCAGCGCGCGCCGCGCGATGGGGCGACGCCCTGGCGCGAGGTCGCCGAGCGCCTCGGTGGCCCCACGCGCGCGCTGCCCGCCGCTCTGCCGGATGATGAGCTGACGCTGCTGGCGGAGCTGTATGACGCCGCCTGGGAGCAGCGCGCGGTGCTGGAGGCGGCCCACGCGCGCGCCCCTGAGAACCCCTGGATCGCGCTGGCGCTGGCCGACGCGCTGAGCGAGAGCCTCTCGGAGCTTGAGCGCCTGCGCGCGACGACGCTGCTGGATGATGTGCTGCACAGTCACCCGCTGTTCTGGCCCGCGCTCGTGGCGCTGGCGCGATCGCTGCGCGATCGTCAGCAGGGCATCAGCGCGCTGCGCGCGCTCCAAGACGCCGCGCGTGATCCGCGCGCGCCTGCGGCGCTGCGCGAGCGGCTGCTGAGCGCGATGGAGGAGCATGGCGACCAGCGCGAGGCGCGCGCGCTTCGCGCGCAGCGCTTCGCTCAGTCGCCCAGGCGCAGCGGCCACGCCTGGATGATCATCCGCGAGCTCGCCGCCAGCGGCGAGCTTGACGCCGCCCTCGCCATCACCCGTCAGATGCGCGCCATGGCGCCCTGGGCCACGCACTGGCTGCTCAAAGAGGTCGAGCTGCGCCGCGTCAGAGGCGATGACACAGGCGCGCTGGAGCTCCTCACCGACTTCATGCGCTTGGTCCCTCACGACACCCAGCTCATGCAGAAGCAAGCGGACCTCTTGGTGGCCATGGGCCAGCCTGATCAAGCCGCCGAGGTGCTCGCCCAAGCGCTGGTGCATCGCCCCCAAGACCAAGGCCTGCGCGAGCACCTGAGCTACCTGCGCCCCGACGCTGATCGCTACCATGAGGGCTGGATGCTGAGCGATGTGCGCGAGCGCGCCTCCCAGATCGAGCCCGGCCCCTTTCACACCACCACCATCGTCGATCAGACCATCGTCCAGGTCAGCCGCAACGGCCTGTCCCAGAAGGTCGTGCAGCGCGTTGAGCGCGCCAACACACCCCAAGGCATCGACCCCGCTCGCACCCAGACCATCTATTATCAGCTCGGCGATGAGCAGGCCGACGTCCTGAGCGTGCGCGTGTACAAGGCCGATGGCTCCGTCGCCGAAGACTTCGACACCTGGGGCTCCGCCGACTCGCGCAAGGGCACCACCACCTACAATGACAACGCTACGCTCACCGTGCGCGCCAACAACGTCAAGCCCGGCGATCTGATCGAGGTGCGCTATCGCGTCAGCCAGATCGCCAACCAGAACTTCCGGGGCGACTACTTCGGTGACATCCACTATGTGCAGGGCGGCACGCCCACGGCCCTATCGCGCTACGCGATCCTCTACCCCGCCTCGTGGTCGCTCTACTTTCGCCCCCCCGCGCTCAAGCACGCCCGCGAGGATGATCGCCTGCCCGATGGCGCGCCCGCGCCCCAGGGCATGCGCAGCGTGAGCTTCACGCTGGAGCAGGTGCCGGACGTCAAGACTGACAGCGATCAGCCCGGCTTCACCTCGGTGTATGATTACATCCTGGTGTCGAACAAGAAATCGCACGATGAGATCGGCGCGTGGTGGTGGAACCTGATCAAAGCGCAGCTCATCGTCGATGACGCCATCCGCGCGCGCGTCAAGTCGCTCACCGCCAACCTCACCACCGATGAGCAGCGCGTGCGCGCGATCTACAACTACGTCGTGCAGAACACCCGCTACTTGCACGTCGGTCTGGGCATCCACGGCTGGAAGCCCTATCGCACCACGACCTGTTATCGTAACCGCTTCGGCGACTGCAAGGACAAGGCCGCGCTGCTCAAGGTGATGCTGGATGAGGCGAACGTCCCCGCCCAGCTCGTGCTCGTGCGCACGCGCCGCTTGGGTGAGGTCGACGGCGACATCGCGTCGATGCACCTGTTCAACCACGCCATCACCTACGTCCCCAGCATGGACCTCTACCTGGATGGCACCGCCGAGTTCAACGGCGCGCGTGAGCTGACGCCGATGGATCAAGGCGCACAGGCGCTCATCGTGGCGGACGGCGGCGCGGCGCGCTGGGTGAAGCTGCCCGTGGCCAAGGCCAGTGAGAATCAGCAAGACCAGACCTTGCTCATCGATCTGAGCGGTGACACCCCCATCGCGCGCGGGCGCCTCATCGCGCGCGGCGATCACGCCCCTGGCCTGCGCGAAGCCCTTGAAGACCCCTCTCGGCGCGCTGAGACCCTAGAGCGTCAGCTCGCCGCGACCTATCCCGGCGCCCAGCTCACCGCCCATGAGGTCTCTGACTTAAAGAACCTCGACCTGCCCGTGACGCTGGCCTTCACCTTCGAGGGCGGTCAGCTCGTGCGCACGCGCGGGGCGCAGCGCTTCTTCTATCCGCTGGGCGCGCCGCGTGATCTCTTGGGCGACTACGCCAGCTCCCCCACGCGCACACAGCCGCTGGTGTTGCGCTACCCCTTCGCCATGAACATGGCCTTCACCTACACCCTGCCCAGCGCCGCGCCGCTGACGCTGCCGCCATCCACAGACCTGAGCACCCCCTTTGGTGAGGCCAAAGTGCGCTACACGCAGCAAGGCGCGCAGCTCTTGGTCGAGGCCAACTACAGCCTCACCCAGCAGACCATCGCCGCCAGCGATTATCCTAAGCTGCGTGATTATCTGCGCGAGCTGACGGCGGCGCTGGGCCAGACCATCACGCTGCCCTGAGCCAGGCGTCAGGTGCGGCGATAGCCTGCCGCGAGCCCGCGCGATGAGGCCTCATCGCGCTTGGGGTCGTAGCTGATGCGAAACCCGCTCACCATCCGGTTGGCGAAGCCAAACAGCGCGCACACGAAGATCACCTCCTCAAGCGCCGCCTCCAAGAAGCCAGCCCCCAAGAAGCGCTCCACCTGCGCGTCAGACAGCGACTGCGCCATGATCTGATCGGCCGTCTCAAACAGCACCTGCACCTCAGCGCTTGGCTCGTCGAGCAAGTCGCTCGCCTCAGGGCCGCCCAGCGCGATGACCGTCTCGCGGTGGCTTCGATGGCAAAAATCACACCCTGACGCGCGCGACACATGCGCCCCGACCAGCTCACGATGCAGCGGCGCCAGCGCGCCCGGCTCGTGCATGATCTCGTGGGCCAGGTGAGAGAACTTCTCCCAGAGCTGGGGATTGCGCTTGGCGATGGCGTACATGCCGAGCGAGTCGGCTTCGACGAAGGCGTTGAGGGCGCTCATCACATCATCCTGGGGCGCGGAGCGTTTGGCCTCGCTCCGAGCGAGCGAGGGGCGCCTCTTCGTGGAGGCGCGCGGCTGCGTTGAGGCGCTCAACGTAGCCTCCCTGCTGGGGGTGCGTCAACGCGTTGTGTTGTATGATGTGCTGTGATGTAGGTGTACAGCCCGCGCGCTCAGCCCCGCCTTTGAGGCGCGCTCAAGCCGCAAGTGACCTGCTCGCTTGGACGCTCCCCGCTTATCATCAGGCTTTGCGACGCACCGACTGGGAGGTTGTGGCGACACACGAGGCGCTTGAGCAGACGCGCGCCATCGCTCAAGTTAGACCTGTCGCGCTGACGCGCTGTCACACTGGCGCGCTGGCGCGCTGCGGGTGGGGAGGCTCAGAGGTAGCGCAGCAGCCAGAACAGGCTGCCCGCGAAGAACATCATGGTGGCCAGCAGGGTGCCCGCTTGGACCCAGATCATCAGCTCATTATCGCGTGGCAGTGGCGTCTCGTCAGGGGAGGGCGCATCGCCGCGCGCGGCGAGCTCATCGTCCCACTCGAGCGCCTCGTCGCGCAGCGCCGCGCCATGGGCGCGGCGCTGGCGCAGGCCTTGGAAGATCACGATGCTGAGCCAGCCCATGCCGAGCAAGAGCGCCAGCCCGATGAAGCGGCTCAAGGCGCTGCGCGCCTCAAGCTGCTCCGCCTCAAGGATAGACTCATCGTGGGGCAGGCTGTTGAGCAGCGCTTGCGGTGGTGAGAACTGAGGCTCAAGCGCGCGCAGCGCGGCGTCGGCCCAGCGCTCGCGCGCGCTCAGTGAGGCTTGCGAGAAGGGCTCAGGCGGCGCGCTGCGCAGCGCGAGCCAGTAGCGCTGACGATCGCTGGGCTGATGCAGCGCGTGCATGTCGAGCATCGTGTGCCACGCCGTCTCAAGCGCCTGCGCGCGGGAGCCCTCTGCCACGAAGATGTGCTGCATGTCCCACGCGTGCTCGGGGCGATGGGGCTCAGGGTAGATCTGCACCTGCGCCAAGCCGCGCACCGGCAGCGCTTGCGGGTCGATCTTCACGCCGCCGCTGCCATCGCGCAGCCCTGTCACGCCGCTAAACACGCGCCGCTGGGCTTGCAGCGCGTCGATGAACAGCGGCGATTGCTTGAACAGGCTCACCACGGGCATCGCCAGCGGCGCGCTCGCGTCGATCACGAGCGTGTCAGCGTTGAGCGCGACCTGGGAGGCGACCGTCTCCAGATAGAGCGACGCCTCGCTCTCCTGCTCCTCCCCCTCACCACAGCGCGCGTTGACGACCCAGCGCGCCCCGAAGCTCGCCGTCATGTCCCAGCGCAGCAGGCCGTAGGCGTCGGTGCGCGTCGTGGCGGGCGGCTTGGCGGGCGGCCCCGCGCGCTGCGTGAAGCTGAGGTCGCAGGCGCGCGGCGTGCCCGTGATGGCGTCGTAGGTGGCCAGATAGATCCGGCCCGCCAGCCCGCGCGGCAGCTCAGGGCGCTGGGGCAAAGTGACGATCTTCACGGGGCCTTGATGGCGCGAGGCGCCAGGCTCATCGCGCGCGGCCTCGCGCTCATCGCTCGGGATGCGGCTCGACAGCGGCCACGGCACATCCGCGGGGCGCGCGTCCGCCACGTTGACCTGCGCGCTCGCGCGCAGCGGCGCCTCGCGATCGGGCAGCGTGACGCGCAACCTCAACCACTGCGGTCCCGAGCGCGACGGCGTCAACGCCACATGCAGCAGCCCCCCCTCGCCGAGCTGCGGCCTGACCACGTCGCGCACTGCGTCGCCATCGGGCAGATCGGACAAGCCGATCTCTAGCCCAGGCGCGCTCTGATAGCGTCGCCCCGTGCGCACCTGCGTCAGCTCTCCGCGCAGCATGTTGGGCTGACCCACGATCAGCTCCCCGCCTGTGATGCGCACCGCGTCATGCACCTCGCGCAGTGAGACCGACATGTAAGCGCCCAGCAGCGCGCACAGCGCGCCGATGTACAGCGCCACGCCGAGCTTCCACAACCCCACGCGGCGCCACAACAGACGCCTCGCTTTGGGGGCTGAATCGATCACAGCAATGACTCGCCAGCCAGCTCACGCTCAAGCTGCGTCAGATACGCGCGCATGAAGTCCACGCGCGCCTGCGCCAGCGCGCGTCCCGTCGCGGTGTACATCAGCGCGGGCAGCTTGAGCAGCTTCACGAAGAAGTGATCGACGCTCCAGCGCAGGTCATCCGCCTCGCGCTCATGCGCCATGGGATCGTCGGGGTGCCACGCGCTGCGCCCCAGCGCGCCGCCCACGGCGAAGGCGCGCGCGATGCCGATAGCCCCGATGGCGTCGAGCCTGTCCGCGTCGCTCAAAGCCTGCCCCACCAGCTGCGTGGCGCGCTCACCGCGCGAGTAGCTGTGCGTGCGGATCGCGCTCGTCGCGAGCCTCAGCTGCGCGTCGCTGAGCCAGCCGCGCGGCCCTGCCAGCGCCGCGCAGGCCTCGGCAGAGCGCGCCGACGCCTGCGCCCGCTCAGGATGATCCTTAGGCAAGTTCACCACGTCATGCATCAGCGCGGCCAGCGCCAGCGCGGGCCAGTCGCGCGATCGCTCCTCAGCAGGAGCTTGCGCCTGCCAGATCGTGTGCGCGTGATGCAGCACCCGGATCAGGTGATCCCAGTCGTGCCCGCTGTCACGCGCCATCTGCGCGTCAACATACGCCACCGCCTCGGGCCACCACGGCCAAGGCGCTAGCGCCTTGGTGCGCTCCAGATAGAAGCTCATCCCGCTCGTCTCGCTCATCGTCGCGTGTCCTCATGGAGGTCAATTGAATTAGGGGCGTCGCGCACGCGCGCTAGCGCCGCTGCGGTGGCGCAGCGGCGTTAAAGCTCGACACGCGCAGCGCGATGTCAGGCGCGCCACACGGCGGGTGGCGCTGCTCAAGCGGGGGTGAGCGCCCGCTGCTGGTGCGCGCTCAGCTGCGTGATGCCAGCCTCGGCCAAGTCCAGCAGCGCGTTCAGCTCGGCGCGCGTGAAGGTCGCCTCCTCGCCAGTGCCTTGCACCTCGATGAGCCGCCCTGAGCCGGTCATCACCACGTTCATGTCTACGTCCGCGTCCACGTCCTCGACATAGGGCAGATCCAGCACGGGCGCGCCGCCCACGATCCCGCATGACACCGCAGCGACGCTGTCGACGCGCGGATCCTCGCTCAGCGCGCCTGACGCCATGAGCTTGTCGATGGCGATCGACAGCGCCACATAGGCGCCCGTGATGCTGGTGGTGCGGGTGCCGCCGTCGGCTTGCAGCACGTCACAGTCGAGCGTGATGGTGCGCGGCCCGAGCTTGTGCAGGTCGATCACCGCGCGCAAGCTGCGCCCGATGAGGCGCTGAATCTCTTGGGTGCGACCGCCCACGCTGCCTCGCTCGCGCCGGTTGCGCTCCTGCGTCGAGCCCGGCAACATCGCATACTCGGCCGTGACCCAGCCCCGCACCTGCGCCTCGCCCTTCATCCAGCGTGGCGCCTCATCGGCGACGCTCGCCGTGCACAGCACCACCGTCTTACCCGCGCTGATGAGCACGCTGCCCATGGGGGCTTCGGTGAACCCGGTCTGGATCGTGATCGGGCGAAGCTGGTCCGGCTGGCGGCCATCATGGCGAGTCATCAAGGCTCCTTGAGCAGGTTGTATCAGGGCGCTGAGCGGGGGAGGATCAGGGGGCGCTGGCGAGCAGGGCGTCAAACTCAATGATCGCGCTCATGAGCGCCTCGACGGTCTTAGCACGGTGCTGCTCGCGCGTCAGCGCCTTGCCCTCGCGCGGGTGGCTGACGAAGCCCGCCTCGACGACGACCGCCGGCATCAGCGCGCCGCGCAGCACGCCGAAGTTGGCCTGCTTGACGCCGCGATCGATCGCCTGGAGCTGGCCGATGAGCTGGCGCTGCACGATCTCCGCGAGCGCGCCGCTGGCGCGGTGTTGCGCTTGGCGATCGAGGTCGCGCTGCATCACCAGCATGGCGTCGTTGTGGGTGCCATGGCGCGGCAGATCGGAGGGCTCAGGGAGGCCAGTCGTCTTCATCGACGCGCTCGCCAGCGGCGCGCCTTGCGGCGCCTCAGCGCCGGGCGTGACCGCGTCGGCTGCCAAGAAATAGGTCTCCACGCCGACCGCGCGCTGATGTGTGGCCGAGTTGTAGTGCAGCGAGATGAACAGATCGGCGCCCGCGCGGTTGGCCACGTGAACCCGCTCGCTCAAGCCCAGCTCGCGATCCCAGTAGCGCGTCAGCACGACGCGCACGCCCGGATAGCGCGCCTGCAAGGTGTCGCGCAGCTGATACGCCAGCGCCAGCGTGAGGAACTTCTCATGCACCTCGGCCACCCCTAGCGCGCCCTGATTCTCACCGCCGTGGCCCGGATCGAGCACGATCGTGCGCAGCTTCGTCAGCGTCGCGCCTTGGGCCTGACCTGACTCTGCCTCGCGCTCGGCCAGCGCCATCGCGCGCGCTTGATCGCGCAGCGCCACGACCGTGTTCACGTCGAGGCCGCGCCATGAGCTTGGCCCAAAAGCTTGCCCAAGCGCTGGGCTTAGCGTCAGCGCCAAGAGGGTGATGAGGGTGAGCGAGGTTCGAGAGGTGAGCACGACCGCTGCTCCTGTGACACGCGCTAGCGTCTCGGTTCAAGCGGAGGACGCCTCAGGCTTAAGGGGACATCCTTGTCCGCGAGCCTTGAGGCGCCTTCTCCTCACGCGACGTCCTTGTCGCGCCTGATAACCTCAGCGTAGCGCGCCTTTGCGGGGCGCGTCAAAAAAGCAGGGTCATTTTTTTGCGCCCTTCAGTCTCGCATCACCACCGCGCCCGCGTCCTCATCTTGAGCTGCGCCGAGCACCACCCCGGTCAGGTCATACGCCGTCGCGTCCTCAATCGTCACGCGCACCATCTGCCCCGGCGTCGGCAGCTCGCCGCCCTGATCAAACGACAGGTACACCACGCCGTCAATCTCGGGCGCTTGGCCATAGTGGCGCCCCTCGAACACCAGCTCGTGCTCCTCCGAGATGCCATCCACGATGACGTCTGTGGTGGTGCCGATCCAGGCCTGGTTCTTGGCCAAGCTGATGTCTTGTTGCAGCGTCATCAGCGCGTCGCGTCGCTCATGCTTGACGTGCTCCTCGACCTGACCGGCCATCGTCGCCGCCGCCGTGCCCTCCTCAGGGGAGTAGGTGAACACGCCGACGCGATCAAACTGGACCTCCTCGATCCAGTCATACAGCTCTTGGAAGTGCGCGTCCGTCTCGCCAGGGTAGCCCGCGATGAACGAGGTGCGCAACACCAGATCATCAATGCTGCGCAGCTTGTCGATGAGCGTGCGCTGCTTGTCGCGCTGGATGTTGCGCTTCATCGAGCGCAGCAAATCCTCGCTGATGTGCTGCAGCGGCATGTCCACATAGGGCACCACCCGCTCGGAGTCGCGCAGCACCGCGATCAGCTCATCCGTAAAGTTCCACGGGTACATATACAGCAGGCGCACCCAGGTGATGTCCTCGGCCTCCTGATCGAGCCTGCGCAAGAGGCGCACCAGGTAGTCGCGGTTGAGCTTGGGGTCGAGGTCAATGCCGTAGCTGGTCATATCCTGCGCCACCAACACCAGCTCGCGCACGCCCGCGCGCCCGAGCTGCTTGGCCTCTTGCACCACGTCATCAATGCTGCGGCTGCGCTGCGTGCCTCGGATCGAGGGGATGATGCAGAAGCTGCACTTGCGCGAGCAGCCCTCCGCGATCTTGAGGTAGGCTGTGCCGCCGCGCACCGTGTTGGTGCGCGCGACCTCGTGGCTCATCAAGAAGCTGCCAGGCTGGATGTAGCTGCGCTCATCAAGCTGCCCCTTGATCGCGCGCGTGATCGCCGGGAAGGTCTGCGTGCCGAGGAAGGTGTCCACCTCCGGCAGCTCCACCTCCAGCTCCTTAATATAGCGCTGCGCCAGACAGCCCGTCACCACGACGCGCTCGATCTGACCCGCCTTCTTGCGCTCGATCGCCTCCAAGATGGTGTCGATCGACTCCTGCTTGGCGCTCTCAATGAAGCCGCAGGTGTTGATGACGA
>CAYXWB010000025.1:23207-30544 GCA_964468515.1 uncultured Bradymonadales bacterium
GTGTCGATCGACTCCTGCTTGGCGCTCTCAATGAAGCCGCAGGTGTTGATGACGACGACATCGGCCAAGTCCGCGTCCGGCACCATCGTGAAGTCGTCATCCTGCTGGATGAGGCCGACCATCACCTCGGAGTCCACGCGGTTCTTGGGGCAGCCCAGCGAGATCATATGAACGTTCTTACTCATGAACCTTCTCTTTAGGGGCGGACGACTTGAGCGTCGCCAGCCTCGATGGCGGCGAGCGTGCCACCCTCGACGTTGATCACATCGTGAAAGCCGCGCGCTTCGAAGATCTGGGCGGCCATGGCGCTGCGCACCCCAGAGCGGCAGATCAGCGCGACCTGGCGGCCGTCATCCTCAGGCAGCTCGCCCAAGCGAATGCGCGACAGCGGGAACAGCTCGGCCCCTTGCGCGTGAACCTCAGCATACTCATCAGGCTCGCGCACATCGATCAGGCGCAAGGCTTGAGCTTGACGCGCCGCGACAAGCTCAGGGTAGGTCATCCGCAACATCCGACACTCCGGGGTGAGGTGGCCAACACACGCCAGTCGCGCGCGCCGCAGCCGCGCGCCAACCTAGCGGTTCATCACAAAAAACTCAACCCTCGCCATCACCTCATGCGCGATGTTGCGCCCGCCACCCGCGCGCCGACCTCGCCCTAGGGCCGCCCCCTGGTGTGAGCGTCCGGAAGCTCGCGCCTGGCATCACCCTCACGCGCTCGCCAAAGGCGCGCCAGCGCCGCGCGGGACGCCTGCAAATGACCCGCTCGCTTGGATGATCCCCGCTTAGAATCAAGCGCTGCGACCCACCACCCCAGAGGTTGTGTGTGAGCGATGCGCTCATCACAGCGCGCCGCATCGCTTGAGTTAGACCTGGCACAAGCGCGCTTTAGCGCGCTCGCGCGCGCTGACGCGCTCACTTGGCCTTGGCCGCGCTCACGCGCGCGCGCACAAGCCCGCTCTGCTCCACCGCGATCGCCCACTGGCGAAACGCCTGATACTGCGCCACGGCGACGCGCTGGATGGGCATGGCGATGCTGCTCTCCACGACGAGCGCGCCCGCGTCGTCGACGTCAACGCGCCTCAAGGCGCTCCCAAAGGCCCGCTCCAGCTTCAGCTCACCTCGCTGATCCGACAACGCGAAGCGCTGCCCCGCAGGCGGCGCGATCGTGATGCGCCCGCGCTGGTGGCGATCATGCGCGATGAGCATGGGGCTCGTGCGCGCGCCGAGCGAGGCATAGGCGCTGGCGATGGGGTCCGCGAACAGCGGCGCGATCACGCTCAGCGCGCCGCCCCCATCAGGGCGCGCGAAGCCCGCCAGTGAGAACGTCAGCCGCGCGCTCAGCGGCGCGTCTGCGTCTCCCTCGCCCTCCAACGTGTAGCCGGTCAAGGTGGCGCCAGGCAAATGCTCTGCCAGGAGCGCGCCCATCAGCTTCTCGCGCGCGATGGGCTCGACGCGCTGGCGCAGCGCGCCGCGCGCTTGCACCGCGCGCACGCCCTCGAACGTGTCAATCACCTCACCCGTGAGGGCGCCCTTGGCGTCGAGCTTGGCGCTGATCTGCGTGTCGCGCATCCCAGGCCGCGCGCTGCGCGCGGGCAGCACCTCGCGATGAGGCACCTCACAGGTGACGCACAGCGCGGGCTGGCCAAGATAGGCCTCGGGCAGCGCGTCGAACATCACATCAGGGCCGCCCGTGCTCAGCCACACCACGCGCTTTGTGCCTGGGATCGCCACGCGCAACAGCGCGCGCGCGTAGCTCGCCCCTTCAGTCAGCGGGTGAACCTCCGGATCATCATAAGCGGTGCGCGCCAGATAGATGTCGGCGCTCATGCCGTCGAGGCGATAGGTCTGCCACATCGCCAGCAGCGGGTTACCCTCGCGCGAGAGCACGGCGTGGCTCAGATCCCCGGTCAGCGGGCCGCCGCTGGGGTTCGGAAAGGCCGCGTTGATCTGATAAAACAGCGCCTTCGCGCGCGCCTCGCCATCACCCTGGGGCGCGCTCGCGCGCCAAGCGTTGAGCTGCGCGCGCGCAGGCTCGCTCAAGCGCCCATGATCTATCGCCGCGTCGCGTGAGGTCCGCAGCGAGGCCTCCACAGGATCGATCGTGACGCCGCTGCGCATGAGCTGCACCCAGGGCAGATGCTCATCCGCGCCCACGCTTGAGGGCTCCTGGCGCGGGCGCGGGCTTCGCCGCTGGAGGTAGCGCACCGCGGGCCGCCCCTCATAGGTGAACTTCTGCGCTTGAGGTGGGCCGTTGCGACCGATCAGCTCGCCAGGAGGATCGATCACCACGTACTCGCTCAGCGAGCTGGAGATGTCGCGCATCTTGAAGAAGAAGCGCGTGCCGATGTGATGCATCGCGACAGGCTCAGGCGCTGACTCAAACTCTAAATAGGCCAGCTCCACCAGATCGCCCTCAGCCAAGCCTGGCATGCTCAGCGCCTCCTTGCCCGCGGTCTGCTCGGGGGCAAGCGTGGTGCCGTCGGCCTTGATGGTCCGGGCGCGCAAGACGCGGGCGCCGCCAGGGACCTGGACCTCCCCGTAGCGATCGATGCCGCTCTTGGTCATCACGCGCACCAGCGTGTGCGTCAGCGCGATGCCGGAGCCGTCGGGGTAGTACTGCTTGGCGGCGAAGTCGATCACATAATAGGCGTCATCGCCCAGCGCCTCTTGGGCGCTGGCGCGCTCAGTCTCAATGGCCTCGCGCGCGGCCTGCTCACCGTCGCGCAACAGCGCCAGCAGCGGCACCTCACCCTCAAGCAGCGCGCGCTGCCACACCAGCGCGCCGCGCGCGCCGTGGCGCGCCGTCGCCTCATCCATGAGCGCGCGCGCCGCCTCCACGCCCTCAGCCTCAACCAGCGCCTCGGCCAGCGCCTCGATGAGCTGGGGCGCGTCCCCCATGTGCGCGATCGCCTGTCGCAGCGCCTGGCGCGCCTCCTCAGGCTTGCCCGCATGGCGCAAGGCGCTGGCGTGCTCTAGCTGCGCCTGCTCATCCAGCGGCGCGCGCTTGGCGCGCAGCGTCGCGCGCGCCAAGCGCGCGTCATCAAGGCCTGGGATCACCTGCTCATAGCGCTCTTGTAGCGCGGGGCACAGCGGCGCTTGGGGGGTGATCGCCTCGGGCCTCAGGTACGCGCCGCGCCCATACAACAGCAGCTGGAGGCGCTCAGCCGCGCCGCAGCTCTCTGGCGCGATCGTCAGCGCTTGGCGCCACGCCAGCTCAGCGGCCTCATCAAAGCCTCGTTCTTGCAGGTGCTGAGGCCACGCGTTGAGGGCGCGCGCGTGGCGCAGGCGCGCCGTCGCCTCAGCGCCGCTGGGGCCGCTGACCGCTTGGGCGCGCGCCTGCTCAAGCAGGCGACGCGCCTCGTCGTCCTTGCCGCCTCGATCGCTGAGCCACGCGCCAAGCGCGAGCGCGTGGCGCGGGCTGTCGGGCGCGAGCGTGTAGGCGCGGCGCATCGCGCCCAGCGCCTGCGCTTGACGCAGGCGCGAGGGGACCTCCCACAGCGACTTCACATGCGCCGCGTGGATCGCGTGCAGCGCGGCCGCCTCAGGATGACGCCGCAGCAGCTCCTCGATCGCGGGCGCCACATAGTCGCCTTGACGATCCTCGTGGGCTGCGGCCGCGCTCAGATACAGCGCCACATCGCTCGCGGCTTTGACCTCAGCGGGTGGCACGAGCAGGGCGGCTTGCAAGGCGTCGGGCGCCTTCGCCTCGCTCAGCAGGCTCACCGCACCGCGCGCCTGCTCCCCGTCGGGCAGGCGCATCAGCTGCGTCAGGCCGCTGCCTGAGAGCGCCGTGGCGTCATGGCGCATCAGGCCCAGATCAAACCAATCACGGTAGCCGCGCTGATAGGCGAGCTTCACGCGCACGCGATGCAGCCCTGGCGACAGCGTGACGCGGCGCAGGCTGCGGCCCGCGCTGTAGTCCTCCTCATCGCGGCGCAGGACCTCTTCATCTTGCACATACACGCGCGCGGCCATCGGGAAGTTGCCATAGATCCAATAGACCTGTGGGCCCTCACCGCTGACCCGGATGAACGTCTCCAGCACATAGACGCCCGTGCTTGGGAGCTTGGGTGACAGCGCGATGTTGTTGATCTGCAACGGCTTAACGCGCGCCTGATGGGCGGGCTCATCGGTCGCAAACCAGGGCGCGCGGATCGTGTCAGGTAGCGCGGGCGCGTCGTCCAGCTGAGGCAGGGGGCGATCCAGATCAAGCAGACGCCACGGCGACATCGCCGGGCTGACGCGCCACTGATTCAGCAGCCCATACGGCGCGCCATCAAACGGCGCGGCCTCCTCGCCGCGACGCCACCGGGTCCAGCCCACGCGCTGTCCCATGCTCAGCAACGAGACGCCCGTCATCGGGTGCGCCTGCGACAGCTTGATCGCGCCGAGGGTCTGGCTCGCGCGCCCCTCGAAGTTGACCACCTCCCCCGACAGCGCGCTCAAGCGCGCGGCGATGATGCGCGCCAGCGGGTGCGCGGGCGCTTCAGCCAGCATGGCGAGGTAGCGCTCCAGCGCCTGCTCCAAGTCGCCATCCCAGTAGACGATCTCGGCCGCGACAAAGCGCGCCTCCAGCGGCCCTGTGGTGGCGTCAATGCGAGCTGCTGCGTCGCGCGCGCCTGTGTGATCGCCCGAGAGCCAGCGCGCCAGCAGCGGCGCGCCCTGGTGCGCTTGGCCAAACTCATAGCGCTCAGCACGCGCGGGCGGCCCGCTCTGACACGCGCCAAACAGCAGGCTGCTCATGAGCGCGGCGCCGATCGCCGCGCGCTGATGATGAGGACGCTTGATCATAGGGGATAGTTCACGTCTAAGTGGTGGTCGCCTCGGTGGTGTGCGCGTGAGCGCATCCCAATGTGGCCTTAACGCGCCTTGATGGCAAGGCGCGCCGCGCTTCCCCAGCGCGCCCTCAGCGCGCGCTTTGACCTGGAGCCTAGATGAAGACGTTTATCGAGGTCGTCGCTGGCAGCGAGCGCGACGCGCAGACCTGGATTGAGGGCTTCGCCCAGTCGCGGCACACCACCGCGATGGGCCCGCTCGGCGCTGAGCTGGTCGCCATTGATGATGAGCACGCGGCGGTCGAGATCACCATCACCGACGCCGCGCGCCAGCCCTTTGGGCTGTTGCACGGCGGCGTGAGCATGCTCCTGGCGGAGACGGCGGCCAGCATGCACGCCGCATGGTGTGCGGACCTCACGAGGGTGGCTCCTGTGGGCGTCGAGATCAACGGCACCCACCTGCGCTCGGCGCGTGAGGGGCGCGTGCGCGCCACCGCGACCGTGATCCGCAAGACCCGCACCATGATCTTCCACGACATCCAGATCACGCACCTCGACACCGACGAGCTGCTGTGTGTGGGGCGAGTCACGAACTTCCTCAAGCCCCACGCGCGCGCTGAGCGCTCAGCCTAGAACCTCACCGCTTCATCCCCGCATCGCGAGCTTTGATGCGGGGGTGAGCGGGGTGGGGGGCGCGGATGCAGCCTCGCGCTTCGCTCAAAACGGCGCGTAGGCCACGTCGAGCAAGGAGAAGGTGAACAGGTAGTGCAGCGTCGCGCCTAAGAGCACGAACAGGTGCCAGACCTCGTGAAACCCGAACACGCCGGGCCACGGGTCAGGGCGCTTGGTGGCGTAGATGAGCGCGCCGACGGTGTAGGCGATGCCGCCGCTGACCAGCCACGTGACCGACTCCGCGCTCATGCGCGGCAGCATGTAGTAGCCGGGGATGACGATGACCCACCCCAAGATCACATAGAGGATCGTGCCCGCCTTGCCCGCCGCGTTAAACAGCACGAGCTTGAACAGCACGCCCAGCATCGCGATCCCCAGCACGATCGCGAGCATCGCCACGCGCATCGTGCCGCTCAAAAGCAGCGTCAGCGCGGGCACATAGGTGCCCGCGATCAGCAGATAGATGGCGGCATGATCCACGCGCCGCAGCCACTTGTTGCCGCGCGGGCCAAGATCAAAGAAGTGGTAAGCGGTGGACGCTGAGAACAGCGCCACCAAGCTCATGCCATAGATCGCCATGCTCACCAGACGCGGCACGTCATGGCGCGCATAATAGATGAGCGCCGCCAACCCAAACGCGCCCACCAGCGCGCCTGCAAAGTGGGTCATCCAGCTCACGGGGTCTCGGTTAAACCGGATCTTCGGCGGCTCTTCAGGGGAGGGCGCTGTCATGTTGACGTCCATGGCGTGTGACCTCTATCGGTGGCAGGCGACGCGCCTTGGCGACGCGCGCCTCGTGATGCGGCGCGCACCGCTGAGGCTGAGCGCGCGCGCTGAGGTCAGACGCCGAGCAGCAGCGGTGCGCGTCATACAGTGCGCCCATCTTAACACGTCCTGGCAGCGCGCACGCAATAAAATGAGCGATGAATCATCATTCAAAACATACCCTTAGGTCGGTTCATCGGCGCCGCTCACCCCTGCGCCATGGCCTCGCGCCACGGCGTCAGATCCACCTCGCTAAAGCGGCGCGTCATCTGCTCAAAGAACCGCGCCGCCCCTGCGATGCGCCACGGATCGGCGTCAAAGTCATAGCCGCTCCAGGGCAGCTGCCACAGCGGGGTGCCGCGCGCGGCGATGGCCGCGTACAGGTAGTCCATCAGATCAAGCCGCAGCGGCACGAGCTGATGGCTCTCACGCACATGCAGCATCAACGCATAGTCTGAGCCCCAGTCACCGCGCAGATGAAGCACCGTCATGGCCTCAGGCAGCGCCACGCCCAGATCAAAGCCGCGCAGCTGCCACATCAGGTCCAGGTGCGCCTCATCAAGCGCGTCGTCATGCACCCAGAGCGTGTCAAACCAGCGCCCAAACACCGTGGCGAAGTCCGGGATGCGGAGCTCACCCCCCAAGCGCTCCTCGCCGCTGTCCGCATCGCGATAACACCAGCGCACATGCAGCCCATCGATCACCTTATAGAGCGCGCGCACATCGGGAGGCAGCGCGCGCCCGAGGCTGATCTCGACCGTCTCCAAGGTGAAGTCAGGTACGGGCGGATCATGCGCGCAGATGACCTCAGTGACATCCGGCATCGCGCGCAAGCTCTCCTCCAGCTCGAAGATCGCGAACATCAGATCATCGCTCAAGAGCCTGGCCTGCTCCACCTCATCGGGCGCGTCGGTCGGGCGCACCAGCTCAGGATCGAGCGCGTCAGGCGCCTGCGGCCAGCCCTGGCCACGCTGGTCCCCCTCGCGCATGATCACCACCGCGGGCGCATCGCGCGCCTGGCCATCCTCCACGGGCGGCTCCGTGTCCTCCTCCAAGAACGACAGCTCGTCATCATGCTGCGTCATCTCAGCTCTCCTCGCATGCCACGCCGGATTGACGCGCG
>CAYXWB010000026.1:0-1216 GCA_964468515.1 uncultured Bradymonadales bacterium
GGGGCGCCCCGTTGGGCGCTCTGGCGCCGCCTGCGGGGGGGGGCGGGTGCGCGCGCCGCGCGCCTCTAGCTCGGCGCGAAGCGCGCCGAGCGCCTCTAGGTCGTCAAGCTCGGGCAGGCGCGCCAGCGCCGCGTCGAGCGCCTCGCTGTGCTCCATGATCTGGAGCAGCCGCTCCTCAATGCGCGCGGTCGCGTCGTGCAGGCGGCGGTACTGCTTGAAGTAGTGCGCGATGTTCGCTTGTAGGTCGAGCGCAGGATCGAGCGGGATGCTGACCTGAGGCATCGCCTCGTCGTAGTAGTTGGTGACCTCAATGGTCTGCATCCCCTTGCGGTAGCCTTGGAACGCGCCCTGCAAGAGCTCGCCATACTCGCGGAAGCTGCGCGCGCGTGAGGCGCGGGCGAGGTCTTGTTCGACGCGTGAGAGCAGGCGAGCGGTGCGGCGGCGCTGCTGGGTGAGGCGCTGACGCAGCGCGGCGCGAGCTTGCTCCAGGGATTGCTCGCTGAGGTCTGTCTCGTAGGTCTGGGCGATGAGGGCGCTAGGGTCAGCGCTTGAAGGTGCGTCGGCCCAGCGGTGACGCAGCTTGCCATCTTGGGGCGGCGGCTGTGGGGGCTGATAGCGCGCGCCCACGCGCAGCACGCGGCCAGGTGATGCGTCGCGATGCCACAGGCCAAGGACACGATCTTGTGCGCCGAGCACCATGGCGTTGGTGACGCGGCCTGTCCACTCGATGACCAGCGCGACGGGCACCCGGGGCGCGCGCTGAGGCGAAGCCTCAGCGCGCGTCTGCGCCGAGCCCGGCGAAGCCGGGTCGGCGTCTGCGTCTGACGCATCGCTCAAGGTGGCGTCAGGATCAGGAGGCGTCCAAGCAGGATCAGCGACATCACCGCGCAGCGTGAGGACGCGGTCTTGAGGATCAAGCTGCACCTGACGCACGACCATGCCCTGGCACCACTTGCGCAGGAGCATGGTGAAGCCGGAGGGGGTGGGCGGCTGCTTGGGCTTGCGGGGGCTCAAGTGGATGCGGCCTTGATCGGGATCGACGCACACGGTGAGCAGCCATGTGTGACGCTGGGCGCGGCATTGCAACACCCAGCAGCTGGGGTCGCGCTCATAGACGCGCTGGATCTGTGCGTCGGTGAGGGTGTCTGCGAGGGTGTCGAGGACCCAGCGCAGCTCATCATGAGAGAGCATCGCGCGCCTCCGGGTGTGAGCGCAT
>CAYXWB010000026.1:1316-30021 GCA_964468515.1 uncultured Bradymonadales bacterium
GACCCAGCGCAGCTCATCATGAGAGAGCATCGCGCGCCTCCGGGTGTGAGCGCATTCGCCACGGGAGGCGAATGGTAGCACAGCCCGAAGGCGCGCGCAGGATCACTCGACGCGCACGATGTCGGAGGCGCTGCGCCCGAAGGTCTCAGGGGCGTACATCTCCTCGGCCTTGGCGGGGGGCACGACGAAGGTGCCCGGCGTGGTCGCGCGCGCGTAGTAAGTGTAGGTGTGGACGCCACCCCAGACCAAGGTGGAGAAGGCCTCAACGCGCTCATCGCGCATGTTCTGGTGCTCGTACCAGGGGCGACTCCACCACCACCAGGGGTTGCGCTTGCTGGCCTGCTCAGGATCGGCGGGCAGATCGCCCGTGGTGGCGAGCGCGGGGTTGAGGGCCTCCAGGCCAGCGGGGAGCGGATCGACCAGCGCGACGTGGTAGCGGCGATCGGGGGCGACCATGGTGAGCTTGATCTTGACGCGTGCGCCTGCGCGGATCTTCCAGGTGCCATCGGGCAGCCGCTGCACGTCACGGTCTTGATCCATCGGCTCGTACAGGCGCTGCACCACGAAGCCATGCTCTGCGGCGGGCAGGCGCAGGTCCTTGGGCGCGTAGCTCATGCCGATGCGGTAGTAGAGGCGGCCCTTGCCGTCCTTTTGAAGGATCAGGTCTTGCGTGCCATCAAGCGCGTCGAGCGCCTTCATGGGGACGTCGAGCTGATGGCGGGTGCCTTGATAGCCCTTGAAGGTGTGCTGGCCTGCGAAGGCCGGCCCAAGCCAGACGCGCGCGATGAAGTCCGGGGTCTGCTTCTCGAAGGCTTGGAAGTAGCTGTCGAGCGCGAGCAGCACGGCGCTGTTTTCTTGGGTGTTGCCCCAGCGGCCCTTCTTGCGATGGTTGAGCAGGCCTTGGACGAGCTTGGGCAGCAGGTCAGACTTCGGGTCGTGTGCGACGAGCGCCTCTAAGATGACGGCGTCGGCGCGGCGATCGGAGTGCATGACGAGGTAGCCATGCTCCATGCTGACGTTGGCGGCGAAGTTCGCGGCGCCAGCGGTCTCACTGACGCGGTTGTTGAGCGAGGTCATGATGGCGGCTTGCTCAGGGGCGAAGGCGCCATCACCGGTGAGGGTGAACAGCAGCCAGCCCATTGACTCCAGCGGCAGCTCCTCCAGCTTGCCCACCTCGCCCATGATCTTCTTGGCCTCGGCGCGATCGCGATCGCCGCCTAAGGCGCGGATGTAGAGCGCGTAGGCGCGGATGATGCGCTTGGTCCAGGGGTGATAGTGCGAGGGGATGTGGCGCTGGATGGAGCGCAGGTAGTTGTCGCTGCGCCGCATGACCTGGGCGTCAGGCTTGTAACCCTTGAGCTGCGCGCGCTTGAGCGCGTGGATGACGTGCAGGCTGACATAAGGCCAGGGCTGCTGGTTGGGGCGCCACAGGCCGAAGCCGCCGCTGTAGTGCTGGCGCGTGGCGAGCTTGTCGAGGTCCTGCTTCATGGAGGAGGCCATCGCCGCGTCGGTGGGCAGCTCAGCGGCGTTGAACGCCTTGAGCACGTCGCGCAGCGCGGTGATGCTGAGCATGCGGCTGGCGATCTGCTCGGAGCACTCATAGGGGTAACGGTAGAGGTACAAGAAGGCGTCCGTGAGCGCGTGCAGCGCGGTGGAGGAGAGCGAGATCTCCAAGCCACCAAACTGGGTGTAGACGCCCTCAGGCATCTTCACGGCTTGGGCGACGGCCCCCTGATCGATGACGCCATAGGTGGCGAAGGCTTCGGTGGTGGCGGGCGTCCAGACGGGCAGTGAGAGGGAGGCCGCGTCGGTGTGAGGGCCTGATTGGGCGGCGATCTGGACGCGCGCGGTGCCTGCGAGGCCCGTGGTGGCGGGGAAGCGCACCTCGACGCGATCGCGCGCGGGCACGTTGAAGGCGAAGCCTTGACCTTGGGTCAGCTCCAGGTTAGTGGCGCGCGCGGCGAGCTCAACCTGCATGGGCTCATCGGTCTGGTTTTGGAGCACGACGGGCAGCTCGAAGCTGTCACCGAAGTTCAAGAAGCGCGGCGCGCTGGGGCGCACCATCAGCGGCATGCGCGCGGTGACAGCCGCCTCGGCCATGCCAAAGCGCGTGGGGCCGTGGGCGGCGATGGCCATGATGCGGTAGCGCGTGAGGTTATCGGGCATCTTCACGCTGAGCGTGGCTTTGCCGCTTGAGTCGGTGGTGACGGCGGGCGCGAACGCGGCGAGCGGGTTGAAGTTCTCTCGAAGCGCGATGGGGCCTTGCGTGGCGCCGCCAGCGCTGTCTGGCTCGGGCGCAGCGTCCATCTCAGCCATGGCCAGCAGGGGGGCTGCGTCGTAGTCATCCATGACGTTATTCTTGCGCTTCATCCGCACTGCGCTCGGTGCGCTCTTCTTGCTGTCCGAGCGTCTGCCATACCCGCCACCGCCGCGCCCCGAGCCGACCATGCCGATGCCCCCGAGCGAGCCGTCGGCGCCGACGCCGGACATGCTGAGGTCGATGTCAAGATCAGGCAGGAGCACGGCGTTGCGCAGGTGATAGTCGCTCACCTCAGCGGGGCGAAACGCGTAGAACAGGGCCATCGGATCGGCCATGGTGTAGCCAGTCAGCGCGAGGATAGACTCATCGACGACGACCAAGGCGACCTGCGCGTCCTTGAGGGGCTGGCCTGCGGCGTCGCGCACGCGCACGTCGACTTGCACCTGCGCGCCGGGGCTGACCTGCGCTTGGTCGGGGGTCAGCTCGACCTGTAAGATGCGCTCGGTGGGCGGCACGGGCAGGTTGAGGGAGCCCATCGCGAACGCGGGCTGAGATGCCGCGCCCTCGATCGGCTGACCTGTGCGCGAGGTGCGCGGCGCGGCGCCGATGAGGTCCACTTGCACATGCACGTTGGGCGTGTGCGTCGCGAGGATGGGCACCTCCAAGGTCATCGCGCTCTCAGTCATGGTGAAGCGGCGCTGCGTGGCGATGCCGTGGCGTCGCACCGTGAGCAGCCCCTCGGCGGGTACAAACGGGGACTGGACCAAGAGCTTGGCCTTGTCGCCGGGCTTGTAGTTGTCCTTGTCGGGGATGAGCGTGGCGCTCAGCTGACCGACCTGTCGCGCGGGCTTCACCTCAGCCTCACCGCTGACCCATCGCGTCAGCTGCGTGTAGTGATGGCGGCCATAATCATCGGTGGTGGTGGCGGTGAGCTGGTAGGTGCCGCCGCGCGGCGTCTCAAAGGTGCAAGTGTGCTCCTTCGCCGTGGTCATCAGCTCGCAGGACTGCTCATCCAGGCGAACCTCGACATACTTGCCCTTCTCATACTTCCACGTCATGCGGTGGGCTTGGACCTTGACGGGGCGATCGGGCAAGAGGATGCCATCCAAGTCGCTGACGACGACCTGCACCTCAAGGGGCTGACCTTGCTCGACGAAGTAGCGATCGGAGCGCATGCCAACGTAGTGTGTGCTGGGGTGAACGAGCAGGGTGGCTGTGGCGGTCCAGGCTTGTCGGTTGACGTCCATGACGGTCGCCTGCGCTTGCACGCTCATGGGGCGCGGCGGCGCGATCTCACCGAAGCCCACGCGCAGGATGTGCTGACCTGCGGCGTCGGTCTTGGCCTGGAGCTGCTTCACCTCGGCGGCGCTCACCTCAGGGGTAGACCACCACGGGGTCCATGCCCCGAAGGTGTATTTTGACTGATTAGGCG
Organism: uncultured Bradymonadales bacterium; assembly: GCA_964468515.1. GTDB lineage: Bacteria > Myxococcota_A > Bradymonadia > Bradymonadales > Bradymonadaceae > CAYXWB01. Next base: position 5,009 of record CAYXWB010000026.1, read on the forward strand.
GGGTGAAGCTTGCGGGGCGCGAGGTGACCTGCCAGCTCGTCTCAGCGCCGGGCAGCGCGCCGCCGGCGTAGTAGCCGGCCTCGACGGCGACGAGCGCTTGCTTGCCTGCTAAGTGAGGACCCTCACCCTCCACGCGCGTCTTCACCTCAAACTCCGGCCTACGAAACTCTTGGATCTGGAAGTTATGCTGATGGCCGCCCAGCTCGCCGCTCGCGCTCAAGATCAAGCGCGCGTTGCCGAGGTTCGGGGTGGTGGGCAGCGTGAACTTGAGGTCAAAGCCGCCCATCGCGTCAGTGGAGGCTTTGCCGTCAGCGATCTTGTTGTACTGCGCATCGCGGACCTCAAAGGTGAGGTCGCGCCGCTCGCTCGGCAGCGCGACATCGCCCTCGGTGCGCTGCTCGATCATGCGGACCCAGCCCTTGACGTGGACCTCCTCGCCGGGGCGATACATGGCGCGATCGTCGAACACATACCAGCGCGCTTGGTTGTATTGCGCGCGCTTGAGCCAGCCACCGCCGCCGCCATAGTAGTAATAGTGTTGGATGCTGTGGTTGGGCATCAGGGCGGAGTCATCCCCGAGGGTGGCGATGAGGTGCTCCGGGTGCTCGCCATCACGCCCCGTCTCGTTAAGCGCGAGGGTGGCGAGCCCGTCGGGGCCTGTCTTGCCTGAGGCTTGCCCGACATAGGTGGACAAGGTGACGCCCGCCAGCGGCGCGCCAGTGCGCAGATCGTTGGCCCAGCCTAGGAGCTGGCCATGATCGACGAAGGCGTCGAGGCCGATGCGCGTGGCTTGCACCCAGTGATGGAAGGTCTGGCGATATTCGGGCTCCTCCATCTTGGCGCCCTTCATGATCTGGAGCGGGCGCACTTGGACGACGACGTGCCCCAATCCGGCCTTGTTGAGCGCTTGACCCAGCGGCACGCGCGTCTCCACGAGCGCGTCCAGCTCCCCCTTGACGGTGAGCTTGCGCGTGGCGATCAGCTTGCCCGGCAGCTTCTTCTTCTGCGCGCCATAGGAGCTGTGATCCTGATGATAGACGAGGAAGGCGGGCCAGTCCTTGGGCGCGACTTGGTAGAGCTTGGCCTCAAGCGTGCTGTAGTTCACGCTGAACAAGGACAGCTCCGGCTCGGCGGCAGGATCGAGCACGACCATCGGCGGCGCGGGGCTGGTCATGACGGGGATCATGGAGCCGATCTTAAACTCGAACGTCTCAGCCTTGGCCAAGCTTTGATCGTAGATGTCGCGCATGCTGGTGGGGAGCGTGACGCGGTAGGTGCGTCGGCCCTGCTTATAACCTCGGACGTGGATGTAGTTACCCGAGGCGACGACCTGCATGTCCTCGATCTTGGGCTCGACGACGATCGACGCGGGGTCAAAGCGCTCGGCGTCAATCACGTTGCTCAGCTCGATCTGGAGCGCATCGGAGGGATCACACTGCTCAGGGCGTGCGTCATAGGTGCAGTAATGGCGCGTGATGCGCAGCGGACCATAGGTGCGAAACGTGTGGTTGAGCTCGCTCGCGGTCGGGTTAGGGCCTTCGGTGCCCTTGGCGCCGCTGGCGAGCGTGACGAGCACGCCGCGATCATGGGGGAGCTGTTCTTGGGGGATGATGGCGACGGTGGTGTTGGGCTGCGCTTGCTCGATGAGCGCGCGCGCGCCCTCGTCGGCCTCCAGCTCGGCGGCGGTGGCCAAGCGCAGCGCGTGCTTGCTCTTGTCAACGTTGATGCTCAGGTGAGGCAGCAAGGCTTGAGGATCAACGCGCTGATCAAAGGCGAGCACGATCACGGGCTGGCGCGTGGACACGCCTTGCGGGTGGACGGCGGTGAGCTTGAGCGTAGGCGTGGTGAAGCTCTCGGAGAACCCTGTGGCGAGCGTCTGACCCGAGGCTGATCGTGTGCCAGCGGGCACGCTCAAGGTGTAGGTGGTCGCCATGGGCAGGCGCTGCTGTGTGGGCTCAAACAGCAGCGACTGGGTGCCAATCCAGCGCCACTTGCCGGGCGGCTGAGGCTCAAGGTTGACGGGGATGCCCGCCTTGAGCGTGTCCGCGTGCGAGGTGACGGCGATCATCGGCTGATTGAACGTGATGCTGACCTGCGGCGCGATGTCCACCTCGCCTTGGGGCATAAAGCGCGCGATAGCGAGCGGCTGCTTGGCGGCCTGAGCGCTCGTCGCAGGCGGCGGCTCGACGGGCGGAAAGGGCGCCTTGATCGTCTCACCGGGGCGAGGTGGTGGCTGGGAGCGATCGCGCAGGGCGAAGTCTTTGTTGTCGCCAGCTTCGGCGGTGAGCGCGGGCAGCCGTGACAGGATGCGCTGCGCTTGCGCGCCGCTCAAGGGGGTGGTCTGCGCGCGCTTGTTGAGCGAGGCCTCATCGGGCGGCGGCGAGCCATCGCTCAAGGTCAGCGCCAGCGTTGACGCGTCAGTCGATGAGACAGGGTTGACATCTTGCAGGGTGGCGGGCGGCGGTGGCGGCTCAGTGGCCGCGCTCACGCCGCTGTCCGTCTCGCTGAGATCGGCTTGCTGTTGGGGAGGTTTGCTGCAAGACAGCAGGGCGCAGCAGCAGAGCGCGGCGAGCGCCGGCCCGAGGCGGCGAGACATCATAAAGTTCTCCTCAAGAGGCCTCGCGCACAGGTGCGACGAGGACGAGCTAGCGTAGGTGCTGAGCAGACGCGGAGCATACCTCAGGGTTGACAGCGCGCCAGCCTTGAAAGTTCCGCTGCTGCACAGAACGCGTGCGCCCTCGCGCTGGATCTAACGCGCGCTCAGGACAAGAGAGGTTCACGCCATGGGCGCGACGAGCCGTGCGATGAACATGGTGTGATGTGCGTATTTGGAGATCGCGTCGAGCGGGACGCAGCAGACCTCACACACCCCATCAAGCGATGAGAGGATGTTTATCCACTGGTCATGCGTCTTAAACATGGTGTGGATAAAGTTTTGCCTAAAGTGGTCAGACTCTGCCTCATAGCCGAGGTTAGCCTCAGTGGCGTGGGCCCAGTCGCGCAGACGATAAGCGAGCGAGCGCTGCGGGCGGCTGTCCTCAAGCAGGATCAGCGCGCGCTTGGCGACGCGCGCGGCCTCTTGGAGCATCGCTTGGGCGTGGGGCTCGGTGAGGTGGTGCAAGACATAGCAGAGGGTGGCGACGTCAAAGCTGTCGTCCTCAAAGGGCAAGCGCGCGCCATCAAAGGTGAGCAGCTGAGGCGTCGAGGCACCCGACAGAGGCGTATGCGAGGGCTCGCGCTCGCACAGATCGACGCCTGTGGCTTGGAGCTGCCTTACAAACAAGCCTAGCTCACGCAAGCGCTGCCCATCACCGCAGCCGATGTCGAGCACGGACGCGCCATCGGGGATATGCTGCGCCATGAGCTTGGCTTTGAGCAGGTTATGCGCGGAGGGCAGCGCGGGCTTGGGTCGCCCTTGATTGGCGATGGTGGCGCTGATGAGCTGGACGGTCTGCAAGGCATAGCGTGTGAGCGGTCTTAACATGATCCCCTCCTGCGGTTGGGCCCGGGTTGAGCCGCCCAACATTGCAAGAGAGGTGCCAGCGCAACTAAAGAGGTCGCGCGATGCTCAGAAGCGAGCGTGCCAGCCGACCATCGCGCCGCCCAGGGTGGGGGAGACGGTGAGGGTGGCGCGCGGCTCGGGCTCGTCGTCGCTCAACAGGTAGATGAGGCTCACGGTGGTGAGGGCTGCGCCGACGCCAAGCGCGACGCCGCCGATGAGGAGGTTACGCTGGTTGGCGCTAGAGGCCTCATTGAACGCGTCGGAGACGCTCAACCCTGGGCGATGTTGGCTGCCGCCGGGTTGGAAGTCCGTCGCATCATAGCCGTCGACGCCATCGCAGGCGCTCGGGTCGGCGGTGCCGGTGAGCGAGGAGCACTGCAAGCGGCTGCGCTCTTGGTAGGCGGGGATGAACACCACCGCGCCTGTGATGAGGCTCGCGACGCCCACGCCCGTGCCGATCCAGGGCAGCAGCTTGCCGCCTGAGTCCACGGGCTCGGGCTCCATGGGGGCGACGGTCAGCTCGGGCAAGACGCGCGCGAGCAAACGGTTCACGGTGCGGGTGGTGGCGCCGTCGCTCCAGATGGCGGGCTTGTCGCGATCCACGCGCACGAGCAAGAAGGAGTCATCACGCGTGTTGCTAGGCGCCGATGACTCGCTCAGGCCGAGCATCCGATCGAGCCTGCCCCAGTGCATCACCGCGCGCATGTACTGCTCGGCGACGGCGCGGCTCTCGAAGGAGTCATCGCCCATGCGATGCTCCAGCGGGTTGTTATCGGGCACGGGGGTCTGCACGTCGCTGCCCTTCTTGGGCGTCAGCCGCCAGATGTAGGCGCTGGGGCGGCCACAGTCTAACCTGACGTAATACTCCGTGCTGTTGTCGAGGTAGTAGCGCTGGGGCAGGGCGGGCAGACCGTTGAGATACAGGGTGCAGCCGTCGCGCGGCTCGACGATCTCGAGCTTGACGCTGGTGCGCTGCTCGGCGAGGCGATCGCGCTGGGCTTGGACGCGCTCGCGCACGTGCGGCGGCGTCGTCTCACTGGAGGGCATCATGTGGGGGAAGTGCGTGGCCAAGAGCTGCGCCATGCGCAGCGTGTTGGCACGATCGCCGCGATCGTCGTAGGCGCGCAGCAGCACGGCGCCTGCCTCATAGATCTGCGTGGCGACATCCGGGCGGTGCGTCAGCAGGTCCTTGTGCTTGATGCCCAGCTGCACGATGGGATCGAGCGCTTGAATGGCGGCGTCATGGCCCTCGTAGAAGTAGCTGCGGATGCCGGCCGCGATCGTCTCGCTGATGCCGGAGAACTTGCGGCTGACGTCTTCAGCGGGGGGAGAGATGCGGCGCGCGTCGATGGTGCGCTGCAGCTCGGCCTCGCTGATGACCTCGTAGGTGTTCTGGGTGAGGGTGGTCTTGATGTTCTCGGCGAGCGTCTCACTGGTGGACTTGCCATCAAGCGAGAGCACGGCGATGTTCTGGCCCGCGCGCTCAGGCTGGGCCTCGACGAGCTGGGGCACGAGGGTGGCCACCGGGAGCATGATCGCCAACAGGAGATGCTTGCCGCGCATGGGGTCGTCTTCGTCGTGAAAAGGAGGGGTGAGATCGTGGCGCATGGCGGTCGCTCGCGTGGCAGATAAGCCCTTGAGCGATCGGCGCTGTCCTGACGCGATGTCTAAAGGACGCTGCGATGCGTCAAGCTCTTAGCACGGCTTGACGTCGCTGACGAGGGCGCGCGATCGCTGCGCCGCCGCGAACGCGCTCTGGAGCTGAGCGTCTCCAGTGTGGAGGGCGCGCGTTCGCGACGGTCAGGGCTGTTTTCGGCCGCACGCGTCAGATCGTGCGTCGCGCGATCACTTTTTTCATCAATCAGCGCTTGGCCCGCGCTGCGGCGCGTCGCGCCTCGCGCAGCCGCTCGGCGCGCTCTGGCGTGGGCGCCAAGCGGTTGGCTTGATCGTAGCGTCTGGCGGCCTCCACCCAGTCTGTGCGCGCTGCGGCGAGGCTCGCGAGCAGGGTGTGGGCGTGGGCCGCGTCGGGGTGGTTGGGCCAGGCGTCGAGCCAGGCCAGCAGCGGGGGTTGGCTCGCTTGGGCGTGCGCGCCGCGCGCGCTCCAGGTCATCATGGCGAGCAGGGCGCCCGCGCGCTCAGGCGGCGCGCCGTCAGCGCGCGTCAGCGCGATGAGGCGCGTCAGCTCTAGCGCCCACGCGCTGTCGTGACCATGCACACGCGCGGTCGCCTCCACGATGCGTTGTTGCAAGATGCTCGCACGCTGCGGCGCGCGGGCGCGCACCGCGCGCCACAGCGCGAGCGCGGCGCCGTGGCGGTTGGCGCGCTCGCTCAGGCGCGCGAGCAGCTCCAGGTGAACCTCATAAGCTGCCTCGGGGAGGCCAAGCGCCGCCAAGAACGCCTCGCCTTGTGTGCCATCACCGGCGCGCCCGAACACGCTCATCATGGCCCACACCAGCTCATGATCGAGCGCCTCACCTTGCAGCTGATGAGGGTTCGCGCGAACTTGCGCGCGGGCTCGCATCATGCGGGTGAGCGCGGCCTCGGGGCTTGCGCCCTCGTGGAGCGCGCACCAGGACTCCATGAGGCTCGCATAAGCGCGCAGGCTTGAGCCCTGCATGGTGCCCGCGCGCAGATAGAGCGCGCGCGCGGCGCTGGGCTGATCACGCTGGAACAGGTAGTCAGCCATCGTGGTGACGGCCGCTGCGGCGTAGTTGCTCGGCGGCGCGGCCTCGGCCAGCGCGCGCATCAGCGCGAGCCCGTCGCGATCATGGCCTTGGATGAGCAGGCCGACGCCTTGATAATAGGTGGCCATGTGCCACGCGGGCTGCTCCGGGCTGTGGGCGCGCGCGACGCGCGTCCACAGCGGCAGCGCGCGCGCGAGGTGCGCGTCGCGCACCTTGCGCAGCGCGGCGGTGTCGCGCGCGCACTGCTCGGGCGCCTCAAAGGCGCGCTCGCAGCGCGCCGCAGCGCGCCACACGCGCAGGTCATAGGCGAGCCACAGCGCCCACGCGCGCGCCGCCGCGCGCTCTTGCTCGGGCCAAGGCATGTTCGCGCCGGGCTGTGCGTTGTCGGGTTGCGCGCTGTCGGGCTGTGCGCTGTCGGGTTGTGCGTTGAGCAGCGCGTCGAGCGCCTGCTGTGCGCCCGGATCCTCCTCTGCCCAGCCCGTCAGGTGGTAGCCTTGCAAGTGAGAGGACCAGCGGCCCTCGCTTGCCCCCTGCGGGTTGACCTCAGGCGCTGGGGGTGCATCCTTGCTCTGCGCCTGCGCCTGCGCCTGCGCCTGCGCCTGCGCCTGCGCCTGCGCCTGTGTCCGCACCTCAGCCTGCGCCTGTGTCCGCACCTCAGCCTGCGCTACCTCCTGCGCCAGCGCGCGGTCAGCGCCGAGCGCGAGGATCGTGAGGAGCATCGTGAGGGCTGTGATACAGGCTTTTAAGCGCGCGCCGCTGCGCATAAGACAACCTCATGGAGCGCGCCGCGTCATACAGCGCGCGCGCCGAGTGTAGAGGCCCCTCTATGGACTCGCAATCCTCCCGCTGGCTCTTTGGCTATGGCTCGATCTTGTGGAAGACGGGCTTCCCCTATGCGACGCGCAAGCTCGCGCGGGTGGAGGGGTGGGCGCGCCGCTTCTGGCAAGGCTCCCCGGATCATCGGGGCACGCCCGAGGCGCCCGGTCGCGTGGTCACGCTCATTGAGACGCCCGGCCAGACGCTGTGGGGGCTGCTCTATGAGCTGCCGTCGGCTGAGGCCGACGGCATCATCAGCGCGCTCGACGCGCGCGAGCAGGGCGGCTATACGCGCCATCAGCTGCGCGTGTGGGATGAGACAGGCGCCGAGATCGACGCGTTGACGTATATCGCGACGCCTGACAATCCTTGCTACTTAGGCCCGGCCCCTGACCAAGAACTCGCCGCGCACATCGCGCGCTCGCACGGGCCGAGCGGCTCGAACTTGGAATACTTGCGCCAGCTCGTCGAGGCGCTTGATGCGCTGGGGTGTCCCGATCTTGAGCTGACGCGGCTGTGGCAGCTCGCGCGCCAGAAATAGGGCGAGCCTGGGACGTGTTGGTGACCCCGAGCGTCACCTGCGCCCTCGCTGATGGAGCCTCATGTTCGCACTCACCCTGCCTGTCTGGTTTATCGCCCATTATTACGTAGGCTGGCGCCTGATCAGCACGACCTCGCTGTCACGCCGCGCGCGCAGAGTGCTGTGGGCGCTGCTCGCGGTGCAGTCGGCGATCGTACCGCTGGCGATGTCGATACGTCGCGGCGTCGTTGTGCCCGACGCGCTAGCGCGCCCGCTCAACCTCTTGGTGTACATCACCATGGGCGCGTTCGTGTTCTTGCTGCTCGGCACGCTCGCTCGTGAGGTCGTGCTCATCATTGACGCGCTGTGGCGCAAGCTCAGGCCACCTGAGTCAGACCCCGCGCCGCCTAGGGTAGATCCTTCACCGCGCGTGTCGCGCCGCCAGCTGCTGCTCAACAGCACCAGCGCGGCCACCGCGCTAGGTGTCGTGGGCGTCACAGGGCGCGGCTATTACAACGCCACGCGCATCCCGGAGATCAAGCGCGTTGAGGTCAAGATCGCCGCGCTGCACCCTGATCTGGAGGGCTTTCAGATCGTCCAGATCAGCGACGTGCATGTGGGCAACACGATCGGTAAGGCGTTCCTCGACGCGGTCATCGATCGCGTCGAGGCGCTCAATCCGGACCTCATCGCCATCACGGGGGATATGGTCGATGGCTACCCCGATCGGCTGCGCGCGAGCATGGCAGGCCTCAAGCGCTTGAGCGCGCCTGCGGGCGTGTTCTATGTGACGGGCAATCACGAGTATTACTGGGATGGCCCCGCGTGGCTTGATGAGGTCGAGGCGCTGGGTGTGACCACGCTGCCCAACGCGCACCGCGTCGTGCGTCATCGCGGCGCGACGCTCGTGGTCGCGGGCGTCAATGATTACTCCGCCGCGCGCCGCGTCGAGGGCCACGCCTCCTCGGTCAAGCGCGCGATTGAGGGCGCGCCCGCCAGCGCCGATCTGCGCCTATTGCTCGCACACCAGCCCAACAGCGTGCTGGAGGCGCGTGAGCTTGGCTTTGATCTGCAGCTGTCAGGGCACACCCACGGCGGTCAGTTCTTCCCCATTAACTTCATCGTGGGCCGCGTTCACCCGTTCTCTAAGGGCTTGAGCGAGGTGGTGCCGGGGATGCAGATCTATGTGAGCTGTGGCACGGGCTACTGGGGGCCGCCGCTGCGGCTGCTCGCCCCTTCCGAGATCACGCTGCTCACCCTCACGCGCGCTTGAGCGTTGAATCAACGGCGCTCACGGCGCGTCTGAGCTTGGTGAGTCTAGCCCCGCAGGCGCGCCGCAGGCGCGCTCACTGCTCAGGCGGTAAGTCATGATCACGACCCTCAAGACCTTCTTCCCGTTGTGGTTCGTCGCGCACTGGTATGTCGGTCAGCGCCTGATCACGACCACCACCATGCCCCGCTATGCCAAGATTGGCGCGTGGGGTGCGCTGGTCTTGCACGCGTGCCTCAACCCTGTCGTGCTGGCCATCAAGAAGCGGCCCTTCTTGGAGGATGATCTGCACGGCCTGCTGATGTGGGTCTCGTTCACCGCATTGTCGCTCGTGATCCTGCTGCTGCTCGGCACGCTCTTGCGCGATGTGGGGCTGTTAGCGGTGCGCTTGTGGGCGCATCACAAGCGCCGCGCTCAGGCTGGGCCTGAGCGCGGCGCGGACCCTTCGCCGCGCGTGTCGCGTCGTCAGCTCTTGCTCAATGGCACGAGCGCGGCCACCGCGCTCGGCGCGGCGGGCGTGCTCGGGCGCGGTCATTACAACGCGTCGCGCATCCCCGAGGTGCGGCGCGTGCCGATCCGCGTGCCCAACCTGCACCCCGATCTGGAGGGCTTTCAGATCATCCAGATCACCGACGTGCATCTGGGCAACGCTGGTAACACCATCCATAAGCCGTTTTTGGACGAGGTGATCCGCCGCGTTAACGCCCTCAAGCCCGATCTTGTCGCCATCACAGGCGACCTCGCCGACGGCTACCCCGCGAAGCTTGGGCCCTCCCTCGCCAGCCTCGCCACGCTCGATCCTCCCTCGGGCGCCTTCTATGTGACCGGCAATCATGAGTATCACTGGGATGGCCCAGGGTGGCAGGCGGTGGTGGAGGGCTTAGGCGTGACCTCGCTGGGCAACGCACACCGCGTGGTCAGGCGCGGTGCTGCGACGCTGGTGGTGGCGGGCGTCAATGACTTCAAGGGCGCGCGCGTCATCCCAGGGCACGCCTCCTCCGTGGCGCGCGCCCTTGAGGGCGCCCCCGAGGGCGACCTCCGGCTGCTGCTGGCGCATCAGCCCGGCAGCGTCGAGGAGGCCGCGGCGCTTGGCGTTGATCTGCAGCTGTCAGGGCACACCCACGGCGGCCAGTTCTTCCCGTTCAACTTCTTCGTGGGGCGCGTGCACAAGTATGTGCGTGGCTTGGCACAGGTGGGGTCGCGCACGCAGCTCTATGTGAGCTGCGGCACAGGTTACTGGGGGCCGCCGCTGAGGCTGATGGTCCCCTCCGAGATCACGCTGCTCACCCTCACGCGCGCTTGAGCGCATCACCTCGCGCTGTCGCGCCGCCGCTCTGAGCGCGCGGTCGAGGGCCCAGGGGGGCATCCTCGCCACCACGCCCGTGGCGCGCGCGCGGGCATCAGCAGCGCGGCGTGTCGTCGTTGCATCATGGCGGGGATCATCACAGAATGGGCCTCGTCTCGCTGCGCGCTGCGGCGCGAAGACCACCTATGGGAGCCCTCCATGTCAACTCGCCCTCACCGCGCGCTCCAGCTCACGCTCACGCTGCTGGTGGCGCTCGCGCTGCCTGCCTGTGATGACTCGACCTCTGAGCCTACGCCACCTGGCGCCGATATGGCGTCGCCCGATGCGGACATGGGCCCTGGTCTGGAAGACACGCCAGACGACGCCCCAGGCGCACCTCAAGCCGCGGTGCTGCGCTTCGCGCCCACCGCGCCCGGCTTCTTTGATCTGCCCTTCCCCAGCGATGCGCGCCTTGACGCCAGCGGCGCGCTCTCGTTTCAGAGCTGGACGCGCGCCCAAAGCTATGAGTTTTTGAGGTTGTGGTTCAACGCCGCCGAGGAGCTGGTCGCTGGCTTTAGCCCTATCAGCGGCGTGTTCGTCGCGTTCACGCAGCCCATCGATCCGCAGACGCTCCCCGCGACAGAGGCCGCCAGCGTGGACACCAGCGCGGGCTGGCCCTCGGTGTTCTTGATGGACGTCGACGCAGGCTCACCGCAGCGCGGCGAGCTGTGGCCGATCAGCTGTGAGTTCGACGCGCCCGAGGGCACGCTCCAAGACGCAAACCTGCTGGGCTGCAAGTCGCCCTTTGGCTTGGTGCGCAGGCTCAACACCCGCTACGCGTTCTTCGTGACCTCAGGGCTTCGGGGCGAGGGCGGTGAGCCCGTCGAGGCCGACGCCGCGATGCAGGCGCTCTTGGCGGGTGAGGATGTCCCAGGTCCCGATGGGCGCACGATCGCCAGCGCGGATTACACCGCCGCGCGCGCGGTCGCTGTGGAGGCGGGCCTCGACGCGTCGCAGCTCGTGGCCGTGATCCCCTTCACCGTGGGCGATCCGAGCGCGCGCTTGCGCCGCATCAACGCCTTCTATGCGGCGCTCCCCACCCCCACGCTCGACGCAGACAAGGGCATCACGCTCATTGAGACTTACGATGATTACGTGGTCTTAGAGGCCTATTATCACGTGCCGATCATCCAAGCGGGCGCGTTCCCTTATGATAACCCCCCTGATGGCAAGATCGTGTTCAATGACGCGGGCGAGGTGGTCAAGCAAGGTGACCAGTCGATCCGGGTGTTCATCACGATCCCGCGCGCGCCGCAGCCTGCGGCTGGTTATCCGCTGATGATGTACATGCACGGCTCCGGCGGCGTCGCGCGCGAGCTGATGGATCGCGGCGCGCAGCCTGACGCGCAGTCTCCCGCTGTGCCAGGCAGCGGCCCCGGCGGCGTCGTGGCGCGCTTCGGCGTGGCGGGCTTCGCCGCTGACTTTCAGTTCCACGGGATGCGCTTTGATCCGCCGGACACCACCGGTTTGAAGCTCTATAACCTGATCGGCAACCCGCGCGCGACGGTCGACAACTTCATCGTGGCCGCCAATGAGGTCACGCTGCACGCGCGCTTGATGCAGGCGTTGACGATCGATGTCGAGCTGATCCAGCCCTCGGATCAGGCGCGCGCGCTGATCGATCTTGGCGACTCCCCTGATGGCCTCATCCGCTTTGATGACGCGCGCTTCGCCGCGATGGGACAGTCCATGGGCTCGACCATCGGCTTGCCTGCCATGACGATCGATCGCGTCACCGACGCGGCCATCTTCTCGGGCTCGGGCGGCATCTTGATCGAGATCGCGGTGACCTCCCTCAAGCCCATCAACGTCGGCGGCTTGCTCAGGCTGCTGCTGCGCTATCGCACGAATGAGCCGCTGGATCAGTTTGATCCTGCGCTGCACGCGGTGCAGCACGTCTGGGACTTCGTGGACCCGACCGTCCACGCGCGCCATGTGTTCCAAACACCCTTTGAGGGCGTCCCTGCCAAGCACGTCATCCAGCACTCTGGCTTGATGGACGGCTACTTCACGCCGGTCAGTCGCGCGGCCTTCTCCGTCGCGATCGGCGCGCCGCTGGCTGAGCCTGTGTATGAGCCGAGCGCCCTGGAGGTGATGCGCTGGCGTGGGCTAGGTGAGGCGCTCCAGACGCCGCTCCAAGGCAATCACCCCAGCGGCGTGACGGCCGCCGTGCTCCAGTATCCGCCCCAAGTGCTCGACGGCCACAACGTGGCCTATCAGCGCCAAGACGCCCAAGATCAGTACGGCTGCTTTGTGCGCTCACTCAGCGCTGACTCCCCACCGATCATCCGCGACGCTGCGGCCTCCACGCCAGACGCCTGCCCCTGAGCCAGCGCGGCGCGCGTATCGCGGTTGCCAGGCGCGCGCCCGTGTGCAATATCCAGCCGACATCACACAGCCGCGCGCGCGCTCCATTACCCTCCCTTGGCGCGGCGCCATCACTTGAGGGCGCCCCCCTCGACAGGAGCCTCCCGCATGAAGCAGATCTTGGACACCGATGAGTTCTCCTCTTTCTTGCCCATGATCTATGTGGCGTGGGCGGATGGCGAGCTTGGCGACGATGAGGTGGCGAAGATCGCGGCGGCGGCGAAGGCGAATGAGCAGCTCTCCGAGACTACACGACAGGCGCTGGCGAGCTGGCTTGACCCACATGCTCCTCCCAGCGCAGGCGATCTTCAGCGCGTCCTCGGCGTCATCCAGCGCGCGCGCTGGGCGATGCTCGAGACGCGCCAAGCGCTCGCCAAGCTCGGCGCCGACCTCGGCGCCGACAGCGCCGATGCGGCGACGCGCGATGCGCTCGCCAAGGTGGAGCGCGTCCTCGGCGTGTTCAGCGCCCAGTCGGCGGCGTCACCCTCCCGCGCTGTGAACGCCCCCACTGACGCCCAATTCACCTCCTCATCCGTGGTCGCCTCGACCTTTCAACACGCCCCCGCGTCAGCGCAGGTTCAGGGCAAGCCGCTCTTGGACACCGATGAGTTCTCCTCTTTCTTGCCCATGATCTATGTGGCGTGGGCGGATGGCGAGCTTGGCGACGATGAGGTGGCGAAGATCGCGGCGGCGGCGAAGGCGAATGAGCAGCTCTCCGAGACTACACGACAGGCGCTGGCGAGCTGGCTTGACCCACATGCTCCTCCCAGCGCAGGCGATCTTCAGCGCGTCCTCGGCGTCATCCAGCGCGCGCGCTGGGCGATGCTCGAGACGCGCCAAGCGCTCGCCAAGCTCGGCGCCGACCTCGGCGCCGACAGCGCCGATGCGGCGACGCGCGATGCGCTCGCCAAGGTGGAGCGCGTCCTCGGCGTGTTCAGCGCTCAAGACGCCGCCACACCTGCTCAGCCAGCCGCGCCTGCGGCGCCGAAGGTCATCTTGGAGACGCCCGAGTTCTTGCCCTTCCTCCCGATGATCTATGTCGCTTGGGCTGACGGCGAGCTGGCTGATCATGAGATCGCCAAGATTCAAGCGGCGACGCAGGCGCGCGCGCACCTCTCGGCGCCCGCCCAAGACGCCCTCGGTGACTGGCTCAACCCGCAAGCCCCTCCTAGCGCCACCGATCTGATGCGCGTGCTGGGCCTCATCCAGCGCGCGGGTGACGCGCTGCCTGAGTCACGCCAGTCGCTCTCTCAGCTCGGCGTGCGCGTCGGCGGCGGTCAGATCGATGACGCCACCTTGCGCGCCCTCCAGGAGCTTGAGCAAGCGCTCGGCGTCGCCAGCGCCGAGGTCGCAGCCCAGCTCGTCGCCACCCCCCCCAAGCCCGCGCTGCCCGATCAGGTCGACACCTGGCGCGAGCTTGAGCCGCCCGCCGCGTTTGACGTCCCCTCCATGATCCGCGCCCTCGATGGTCGCTTCCATGAGTCGCGTCAGCGCATGCGCCGCCTGCTGGAGCGCAGCGAGTTCGCCTTCCAGCACGAGCTGCCCAAAGACGAATACCGCGAGCTGGTCCTCGACTGGCTCCAGATCATCTGCGACGAGGGCATCGGCAGGCTCGCCTTCCCCTCCGTCCTCAACAGCGCCCCCGACCTGGGCCAGTTCATGGCCTCCTTCGAGACGCTCGCCTGCTTTGACCTCAGCCTCGTGATCAAGTTCGGCGTGCAGCTCGGCCTGTTCGGCGGCAGCATCTACTTCCTCGGCACCGAGAAGCACCACGCGCTGCTTGATGACGCCGCCAGCCTCAAGCTGCCCGGCTGCTTCGCGATGAGCGAGCTTGGCCACGGCTCCAACGTGCGCGGCCTGCTCACCACCGCGACTTATGATCGTCAGACCCAAGAGTGGATCATCCACACCCCCACGGAGGACGCCCGCAAGGAGTGGATCGGCAACGCCGCTTGCCACGCCCGCATGGCCACCGTCTTCGCCCAGCTCGTCATTGATGACGAGTCCTACGGCGTCCACGCCCTGCTCGTGCCGATCCGCGATGAGCGCGGTGAGGTGTTGCCGGGCGTCTTCATTGATGACTGCGGCCACAAGATGGGCCTCAACGGCGTGGACAACGGGCGCTTGTGGTTTGACCAGGTCCGCGTCCCCGCCGACAACCTGCTCGATCGCTTCGCCAAGGTCACCCCTGAGGGCCTCTATGAGAGCCCCATCTCCAGCGAGGGCAAGCGCTTCTTCACGATGCTCAGCACCCTCGTGGGCGGCCGCGTCAGCATCGCCGCTGCGGGCCTGACCGCCTCCAAGGTCGCCCTCACCATCGCCACGCGCTACGGCGCCATGCGACGCCAGTTCGGCCCTGCGGGCCGCCCTGAGTCGCCCATCCTCGACTTTCGCACCCACCAGCTGCGCCTCATGCCCCTCATCGCAGAAGCCTACGCGCTCAACTTCGGCGTCCACTACCTCCAAGAACGCTACCTCGCCAAGTCCGAGGAGGATGAGCGCGAGGTCGAAGCGTTGGCCGCAGGCCTCAAGGCCGTCTCCTCGTGGCACGCCACGGCGTCGATCCAGGTCTGTCGCGAGTGCTGCGGCGGTCAAGGCTACCTCAGCATCAACCGCTTCGCGGCCCTCAAGGCCGACACCGACATCTTCACCACGTTCGAGGGTGACAACACGGTCTTGATGCAGCTCGTCGCGCGCAGCCTGCTGTCTGACTATGGTCAGCAGTTCCAAGACTTCAACTTTGTCAACGCGCTGCGCTTCGTCGCGCGCCAGACCCGCGACACGGTGGCGGGCCTCGACTTCATCACCGCGCGCCGCACAGGCGATGAGCACTTGCGTGACGGCGGCTATCATCTGGAGCTGCTGCGCTATCGCGAGCGCTCGCTGGTGGCCAGCGGCGCGCGACGCTTTAAGCGCCGCCTCGACAGCGGCATGGACTCCTTCGACGCGCTCATTGAGGTCCAAGATCACCTCATGTCCTGCGCGCACGCTCACATGGAGCGCGTGCTGCTGGAGCAGTTTGTGGCCGCCGTCGAGGCCTGCAAAGACCCCGCGCTCGCCACGCAGCTCGACGCCTTGTGCGACCTCTACGCGCTGAGTCGCATCCAGCGCGCTCTCGCCTGGTTCATGGAGAATGGTCTTATTGAGAGCAGCAAGGCGCGCGCCATCCGCGACGCCGTCAGCGCGCTGTGCGTTGAGGTGCGCCAGCAGGCCGTTCACCTGGTCCAGAGCTTCGCCATCCCTGAGCCTTGCATCGCGGCCCCCATCGCGCGCTCTCCCATCGTCGAGCCTCGCCAGCACGACTGAGCGCGCTGGCCGCCCTCGCCCTCTGTCGACGCGACCGTCCGCTGGACGGTCGCGTCGGCGCTTCGATTCGCCCCAGCCTGGCGAGGGGGATCCCTTGGGCTGCCCCACTTTTAAGCGATGCGGCGCGCGCTACAGCGCGCCTCGTTCACACACAACCTCCCGAGCGGTGCGTCGCCAAGGCTGATGCTAAGCGGGCATTGTCCAAGCGAGCAGGGCACTTGCAGCTCAAGCGGGCTTCGATGAGGGGCCGGTGCGCTTGCTCGAACGCGCGCCTGGGGGCGGTGGGGTGACAGGGCGCGCGCTGCGTGGCGCGGGGCGCAGCGTCCCCTGGCGCGTGGTCCGCAGCGACGGCGGCTTCACGGGCTTGGGCCGCGCGGCCACGCGCTGCGCCCAGATCCGACGCACGATCATCAACATCGTCGCCACCGTCAGCACCAGCTCCAGGGCCGAGATGCGCCCACGATACGGCAGCGGCGGATCGGTCATCACGCGCAGGTGACGATGGTCGATCACCGGCCACCCCCACCACGCGCTGAACATGTAGCCGGTGTGCATCACGCCGCTGAACAGGTCATCCACCATGTCGATCGCGAAGTGTGACAGCACCCCTAGCCCGAACCACACCATCAGCTCACGTGGCGCGTCGCGCAGCCGCGACAGCAGCAGCGCCACCGGCGCGAAGATCGTCCACACCAGCACGCTGTGGCCGATCGTGCGGCCATGATTGGAGAGGCCACCCCAGAGCAGCGCCTTGTCAATGACGTCGGGCGCGAACGCCCCCAGCGTGCACGCGATGAGCACGATGGCGATCGCCCGGCGCGGACGATGCGACATCAGATAAGCGGTGCTCAAATGTCCGGTGACCCACATGATCGCGCCCTGACGAAGGGGGAAGCGCAGCGGTCGCGCGCGCGTGGAGGGATGATACGGTGGCGCGCTCATCCTGGATGGCTGCGCTGGCTTGAGCGCACATCGCAGCGCGCGCGGCGTTGATAAAGGCGCGCGGCGCATGACTTATCATGCGGACCATGCCCGCAACCTGACCAGAATGTCGCCTCATGACCCGCGCTGTCAACGCGTGACACGATCTTAGCGCGCTGGCGCCACATCGCCACCCTGCCACACCACCTCGCTGCCTGTCTCATCAGGCAGCGTCAGCGCGTAGCTTGAGCGCGTGCCATAGCCCCACTGCGGGATGTGGACGTGGATCGCCTCAAGCCCTTCACCTGTGGCGTCGCTGAGGGCCTCAAGCAGCGACGCCGCGTCAAGCGAGGCGCGCGCGGCGAGGTCGGCCTTCACACGCGCCTCGCGCGCGTTAGAGGATGCGCCCAGGCTGTGCTCTGTGATCACATGCACCCCCGCGCCAAGCGCGCGGCTGTGCAAGGCCTCGCCATCATGCCACACCAGCCACGCGCTGCGCGCGTCGAGCACGACGAGGTGAAACGCGGCCACCGTGTGCGCGGGCCAGGTCAAGATCGCGCGCGCCGCGTCCTCAGCGCTCGTGTGGGAGAGCGCGCTGGTCACGACCGCGCCGCGCGAGCGGTGCGAGGGCTCGCGCTCAGCGCCAAAGCGGTTGGTGAGCGCGGCCACCACGGCCGCGCTGTTGTGGCCGATCCAGGTGCCACCTGCGCGCTCATCGCGCGGGCCGTAGAGGTCGGCGTCTGGCCAGCGGTGTGGTGCAAGCGTGGGGCGATCGTAGCGCTCATCGCGGTTGTGCGCCAGCACGCGCCGCGCGCTGCGGTGGTCGTCGCCTGGGATGCTCACGATCATCGTGCACATGGGCTGCGCCTCAGCTCGGGACCAAGAAGCGCGCCACCTGCCACAGCAGCGCCTTGCGACGCAGCGTGTCGGCCTCCTGCTCGCTCAGGTGATCTTGCTCGGTCAAGATCACCTCCCAGTCTTGGCGCCACTGTGACAGCGGCCACAGCAGCTGCGGCGCGGCGACGCGCGCGTAGGTCACCGCCGCGAGCACGCTCGCGATGTCGCCATGCGACAGGTGTAAGTCCTCGCGCCAGTCCAGCCCCTCATAGGCGCGCGTCCAGCGCCCCTGGCTGCTCGGATCGCGCCGCGCGCGCGCCGCGCAGGCCTGATCAAACCGGGTCACGAAGCGCTCTAGCACCGCTTGGGCGAGCTGGTCGAGGCGCGCGGGCTCAGGGTCGTCGTGTTCGTGAAGCTGGTGCGCGTTCATGGGGCCTCCTCTTGAGTCCAGGGCAAGGCGCTCGGCGGCGCCATGATGCGGCGAAACAGATCGATGCCCTGGCATCTCAGCGCCTCTAGGCCTTCGATGTTGTCATTGGCGCTCGCTTGCGCGAAGAGCCATCGATCCATCACACCATCAACTGAGTCTGCGAGCTGAAGCAGCAGCATCAAGGGCAGGTCATCGCGCACCGCCCCGATCGCTTGGCCGCGCCTCATGATGAGTGAGAAGAATCGCTCGTGGCTTGTCATCAGCTCGGCGAGCTGGGGATGATGCTTTAAGACCTCGCGCATGGAGCCGGTGCCGTGCTCGTGGTGAAACCACTGCATCACGCGTCGCCAAAACCGAAACAGCACAGGGCGCTCTAAGAAGAACTGCGAGGAGCGCCTGGAGAGCGCCTCCAGCTGCGGCCAGAAGTCATCCGCGCTCAGCGTCGGTGACTCCAAATGCGCGGTCAGCCCCGTCAGCTCCAGCGCGCCCGCGATCTGCTCGCTGCCGTACGCGATCACGGTCATGAACAGATCCTCCTTGTGCTCAAAATAATAATACATCGAGCCCTTGCTCGTGGCCGCGCGCTCGATGATGCGGTTGATGGAGGCTTGCTCGAAGCCATGCTCGGCGAACTCCTCCATCGCCGCGTCGAGCAGCTGCTCGCGCTTGTCGAGATCAAGCTTGTGGAAGCGGGGCAGCGCCATGAGGCAGCCTGGGGTGCGTGAGCTTGGACAGTTAAACTGACCGTTTAGACCAGCAAGTCTAAAATCTCACCCACCCCCCTGGCGCGTCAAGTCAGGCGCTGTGAAGTAGTGTGAAGCGCCCTTCACAGATCGTCGCGCACGATCATCCGATCCTGATAGATGAGCGAGGGCGGCAGCGCGCCGCGCGGGATCACCTCATCAAAGGTCGCGCCACCGTAGGCGTCGTGGCCCAAGAGGCCGCGCGCGCTGTAGCGCAACAGCACGATGCTGCGCGGGCTGACCAGCGCGTCGCCCAGCAGCTTGCGCGGCCCCGCGCCCAAGCACGCCACGCTCAACAGCCCTAAGCTGCCGCGCTTGCCCGGATAATAAGCGTGATGATGCCCCGCGATGAACAGATCCACCCCGGCCGCCACCAGCTGCGCCTCAAGCTCCGGGTCGTGCAGCGCCTCCGCCTCGCGCCCCTGCGAGACGGGGTACAGCGGCAGGTGGCCGTAGACGATCTTCACGGGCGCGTCCGCGTGCGCCTGGAGCACGGTGTCGAGCCACGCGCGCTGCGGGCCGCCGAGCGGCCCGATCTGCGTATCATCGAGCGAGATGAACAGCGCAGGACCCACCATGAACGCATAGTGCAGCGGATAATAGGTGTCCTCCACGAAGCGCACCTTGGGCCGATGCGCGCGCCACTGGCGGATATACACCCCGCGCTCTTGCTGGTAGCGCGCGTAGCCGGAGGCGTCATGGTTGCCAGGCGTGGGCGCCAGCGGGATGCCGCTGTGGCGCAGCGGCTGCGTCACCGCCCCATGAAACGCCTGCCACATCGCGTCGTAGTCGAGCCCCGCGCGCTGCCCCGCCACCATGTCGCCTGTCGAGAGCACCACATCAGGCCGCACCCGCTGCTTCAGCCAGCGCACCCCCTGGTGCACCTCCTCGCCATAGCGCGTGCTGCCATAGCTGCCGTTGAGGTCCGAGAGCACGGCCACCGTGTAGATCCGCTCAGCAGGCGCCTTATCCACCATGGGCTCAGGTGCGTCGACGCTTGTTGTCGCCTCTGACGACGCGTTGGGTGGCAGGTTTGGCACCGTCGTCTCTGGCGCGCGCTCTACCACCCCAGGCTCAGCGCGGTGGTGCCCCACGAGCTCAGGCGCTGGCTGCGCCGCGCGCGCCAGCGCCTCATCCGCGCCGCGCCGCTGCGCCTCTCCACAAGCGGTCAGCGCGAGCAGCATCATCAGGGCGCGTCGATCACACATGGAGGCGGCTTCTACGGCTAGAGAGGGCGTGTAGGGCAGGGGGCGACGCTCGCCCTACATCGTGGCGAGCCTCACCCTCCCTGTCAAGGCGCGCTCAGTCCTCCGCGCGCTCTCCCTGCGGCGCCATCTTCACGATCTTCGGGAAGAAGCGACCCACGATGTCCACCAGGTCCGTCTGCGCGTCCATGACCTGCTGGATGTCCTTGTAGACGGCCGGCACCTCATCCAATCCCGCGCTCAGCAGCTGCACGCCGCGCGCTCTGAGTAAGGCCGTGGCGTCGGCCCAGTCGAGCGTCTTGTTGGCCTGCGTGCGCGACATCACGCGCCCCGCGCCGTGCGACGCGCTGCGCAGCGACGCCTCATCACCGCGCCCGCGCACCACATACGCTGGGCTCGCCATGGAGCCTGGGATCACGCCTAGCACGCCTTGGCCTGCGGGCGTCGCGCCCTTGCGGTGCACATAGACCTGCTGACCATCATGCTCCTCCAGCCAGCAGAAGTTGTGGTGGTTCTCCACGCTCACCAGCGCCGTGGTGTCGAGCGCGCGCGTGATCTCGCGGTGGATGACCTCGTGGTTCGCGGCCGCGAAGTCACCCATCAGGTTCATCGCCGCCCAGTACGATTGGCCATGCTCTGAGTCCATGTCGAGCCACGCCAAGTGTTGCAGCTCCTGCGGCAGCTCCGGATGCAGCGAGCGCGCCAGGCGCGAGTAGTGCGCCGCCACCGACGCGCCCGGGCCTCGGCTGCCGCTGTGGGACATCAGCGCGAGGTAGGTCCCAGGCGCCAAGCCCAGCTCAGGCTGCGTGAGCGTGAAGGTGCCATACTCCACGAAGTGATTGCCCGAGCCTGAGCTGCCAAGCTGCGTGTGCGCCTTCTGACGCACCTCGCGCGTGACCTGTGTGATGTTCCAGTCTTGATCCAAGACCTCATGATCGCGCGGGTGGCGAAAGCTCGCGCCGATGCCAAAGCGCGTCTCCTCCTGCAGCGCCTTGATCAAGCGCGCCCGCTCCACAGGCTCATCCAGCGCGCTCACCGGCAGCTCGAACACGCTCAGCCGCATGCGACACGCGATGTCCACGCCCACCGCGTACGGGATGATCGCGTTATGCGTCGCCAGCACGCCACCAATGGGCAGGCCGTAGCCCACATGCGCGTCGGGCATCAGCGCCCCACGCACCGCCACCGGCAGCCGACACGCGTTGCTCATCTGGCGCAATGACTGAGGATCAAGATCCTCACCCCACTGCTGCCACGGCGCCCCCTCTGCGCGCTCGGTGAAGCCCGCGCCGCCAAGCGCCTCAGCGAGCTTCGCCATGTGAGGATCATCCACGAAGGCGGCAGGATCGGCGATGACCGCGCGGATCGCGTCGCGCAGCTGGGCCTTGTTCTGGCCCGCCTTTGACGCCGCCTCGCACACCTCCATCGCCACCTTGATCTGCCCCCCGACCAGCCCCATGTTGGCAAGCTCTCGACCTTTCATGCTACAACCTCTCAGCTATCAAGCGCCTCAAACTTGAGCGCGCGTCATCATCTCATCCTAGACACGCTCGCTGACAAAGCATGAGCTGTGCCAAGATCGCGCTCAATCCTCACGAGCTGCCCCGCATCCTCAGCCCAGGCCGCGCGCACGCGCGCCGCGTGGAGCGTGAGATGCTGGCGCGTAGCTTTAGATTTTATCTTGCTCGATAAGATTTTATAAAAACAGATAACCTTTTGGTGAGAGTGCCATGCGCTGGTTGGACCGCCTCCTCAAGAAGAAGCCCGAGCACCCCCTGCGCGTCGCTGGCGCGGGGCACCTCTACCCCGCACAACCCGCCGCCCTGTGCGCGCTCATCCAAGCGCAGCTCGACGCACAATCCCTCGCGCCCGCGCCGATGCCACGCGCGCTCATCACCCCGTTCGGCGATCTCAGCGTCGTCGGCCCCATCATGGCCCCCGCTTACGCCACCTTGCGCGCGCACGCGAGCACGATCCAGCGCGTCTTGATCCTCGCCCCCGCCCTGCGCATCCCCTTCCACGGCCTCGCGCTGCCCTCACACGACGCCTTCGCCTGCCCCACAGGCCACCTCTGGCTCGACGCCTACACGCTGCGCGAGCTGGTCGATGATGACACCGTGCGCACCCTCGACGCGCCCCACGACGTGGAGCTCGCCATCGCGCTCCAGCTGCCCTACCTCGTCGCGCTGCTGCCCCACGCCCAGCTCCTGCCGCTGCTCGTGGGCGACGGCGGCCTCGACGGCGCCCGCGCCGCCCTTGAGGTCCTGTGGGACGACACCACGCTGGCCATCATCGCCACGGAGCTCGTCAGCGAGCTGCCCCCAGCCGAGGCTGCAGCCCTCGACGCCCAGACCGCCCAAGCTATCGCCTCGCTCGACCCTGACCCCATCGGCCCCGATCACGCGTCGGGCCGCTGGCCCCTGCGCGCGCTGCTGGAGCTGTGCGCCCTGCGCGGCTACTCCACCCAGCCGCTGGCCCACGCCGACAGCAACACCCTGCGCCACGCACAAGACCCCCTCGTCAACACCTTCGGCGCCTGGGCCATCCACGCCCCCACCCCTTGAGCCAAACCTAAGCCATGC
The DNA here is from genome assembly GCA_964468515.1 of uncultured Bradymonadales bacterium. Taxonomy (GTDB): domain Bacteria; phylum Myxococcota_A; class Bradymonadia; order Bradymonadales; family Bradymonadaceae; genus CAYXWB01. Next base: position 27,537 of record CAYXWB010000026.1, read on the forward strand.
GGCGCGCTCTATAAGACGCAACGCTCACATAAAAGGTCCCCAGTAGAGGCGAACTCCCGTTCGCTTTGGCGCTTCGATTGGCGCCAGTCAGGCTCAATGGCTGCTTGTGCCTCCCCCCACTTTTAAGCGATGCGGCGCACCCTCATCATCAGCCCGCTCACACACAACCTCCAGCGCGGTGCATCGCACAGCCTCATCCTATGTGGGGCTCGTCCAAGCGAGCGGGATAGACGCAGCCCACGCACTCTCCCGCGCTGATGCGCGCTCACCTGCCACACCCCAAGATCGCGCCCGACACGACGAGGCCGCCGGACACTTTTAAAAGTGTCCGGCGGCCTCGCTCGCGCTCGCGCTCAATCGTGTGCGCTCAGCTCGCGTACTTCACGCTGCAACCATAGGGCTTCGTCTCAGGCTCCGCGACCTCTTCGCCCGCCTTGATGGCCTTGACCGCTTCGAGCACGTAGTTGCGCGGCGACTCGACCTTGCCACGATCATCATCATCGATCGCGCCCGAGTAGCGCAGCTTGCCCTCGGCGTCGATGACGTACATGTGCGGCGTGGTCTTGGCGCCGTAGCTCTTGCCGACCTTGCCGTCCTTGTCGGTCAGCACGGGGTAGCTGAAGCCCTCATCCGCGCGCCACTTCTTGAGCTTCTCAGGCTCGGCGTGCTTCGTGGAGTCCACCGCCAGCCACACCACCTCCTCACCACCGAGCGCCTCGAACGACCGTTGCATCGTCTTGGCTTGGTAATGACGCACGACATAAGGGCACTCGTTGTTGGTCCACTCCAACACGACGATCTTGCCCTTGTAGTCAGCGAGGTTGTGCGCCTTGCCATCCAAATCCGTCAGTGAGAACGCGGGCGCGGCCTCACCGACCTTGGCCAGGGTGACATCACCGTCAGCCTTGGCCTCGGGCGCTGCGGCCATGCCCTGCTCAGCGGCGGCGGCGGCGTTGTCGCCTGCCTCGACCGAGGCTGCGGGCGCCTCAGCCTGCGCGGGCACCTCGGCCTCCTTCTTCTCACAAGCGGCGGTCAGCGCCATCAGCCCGACGGCAAGACCTACCATCAACGTGCGGTTGCTCTTCATCTCGCTCCTTATCGCTTATTCAGCGTAGGGTGCGCGCGACCCATGCCGCGCGCGCCGCTCACTCAAGACCTCGCCACTCTAATCACCTGACGCCGCCGCTGCAAGGGCCTCGACCACCATCGCGGCGGTCAACAGCTCGGGCAAGACCACAGGATCGTTAGGATGTGACGGGCTGTAGACCAGATACATCGGCACCCCGGCCTTGCCATGACGGCGCAAGATGGCCCGGATGCGATCATCGCGCAGCGTCCAATCCGCCTTGAACATCACGACCTCATGCGCCTTCACCGCCGCCGCGACCGCATCGCTCGCCAGCGCCCCGCGCTCGTTCACCTTGCACGTCACACACCAGCTCGCCGTGAAGTCCACGAACACGGGCTTGCCCGCGCCAAGCTTGGCCTGCACTGCGTCTTCATCGAACACCTCCCAAGCCCAGCCCTGGCCGCTGTCCTGCGCTAGCTCGCGCGTCTCACTGGGCGGCTCAAAGCTCAGCGTGAGCCAGCCCGTCACCACGATCGTCGCCACCGCCAGCGCGCTCACCACGACCCGCTTGAGCCCCGCGCCAAACTGCACCATCCCGTACAGCCACGCCCCTACAGCGAGCGCTAGCAAGAACACCAGCACGCGCGCCATGCTGTCAGCGCCGTAGCTCGCGCCGATCAGCCACACCAGCCAGATCGAGGTGCCGAGCAGTGACAGCGCCAAGAAGTGCTTGAGGTGGGTGAGCCAGTCGCCGGGCCGGGGCAACAGCCTGCGCCAGCCCGGCAGCGCTGTGAGCAACAAGAACGGCGACGCCAACCCCAACCCCAACACGCTGAAGATCGCCAGGATATCAAGCGCGCTGCCCGCCAGCGCGAAGCCCACCGCCGTGCCCATAAACGGCGCCGAGCAGGGCGTCGCGAGCAAGACGCACAAGAGGCCCTCGGCGTAGCTTCGCCCCAAGCCGCTCTCGCCGCCCGTGAGCGCCGCCAAGCGGCCGCCCATCGGCAGCGTCACCTCGAACACCCCCATCAGGTTCACCGCGAACCCCACCAGCACCGCGCACAGCGCCACCAAGAACCACGGGTTCTGGAACTGGAAGCCCCAGCCGACCTCCTCCCCTGTGACCTTCAGCGCGATCACCACCAGCGCCAGCGCGATCATCGTGCTGATGATGCCCGCCGTGTACGCCAGCCCGTGCTTGATCATCACGCGCCGATCCTCATTGGCGAGGTTCGCCAACGCCCCAAGCTTCAAGGTCAGCACGGGGAACACGCACGGCATCGCGTTGAGCGTGATGCCGCCAAGAAACGCGAGCAATAACAGATAGATTAGGCTCATCTCAGCGACCGCAGGCGGCCGCGCCGCGCCTTCGGCGCGGCCCGTCGCAGACGCGGCCAGGGCCGCGCCCTGCGCCTG
>CAYXWB010000027.1:0-29658 GCA_964468515.1 uncultured Bradymonadales bacterium
AGCGCGTTACGCGCTCGGGGGCCTCGTCGTCTCATCGGCGCGCGCTCAGGGTGTGGCGATGCGCTGGAGCATGAGACCTTGCGTGTGAGCGGAGCGCGCGAGCGCGCCCTGCGCCCACACGCGCGACAGCGCGTGGAGCGCGTCAGGCAGGGGCAGCGCGGCGAGCCACGTCGTGGCGAGCCAAGCGCTCATGGACTCCCCAAGCGCGGTCTGGATCACGGCATCGAGGGCGTCGCGCGCGGGCGCGTCGAGCGCGAGCGCCTCGCGCCATGTGGTGACAGGGCCTCCTGGCGCTTGACGCTGCACGCTCGCCAGCGCGTGGCGCGCGGCCAGATGGATGGCTGGATGGGCGTGCTCCGCGAGCTTGTGGAGCACGCGCGGCTCTGCGGTGAGGGCGTGAACCGCGTCGGGCGCGTCGCGATGCCAGCGCCTCAGATCGCACAGCGTGCGCGTGATCGTGACGACCTGCTCATCCGCCAGAGACTCGGCGCCGATGGCGCCGTCGAGCAGATCATACGCCGCCTCACACGAGATCCCCTCAGCGTCGGTCGCTGACAGCGGCAGCCCCAAGATGCCAGGAGAGGGCGCCTGTGCTTGGACCAGTCGCTCATGGGCAGCGGCCTCCGCCAGCATGGGCGCGGTGTCTTCATCGCCAAACGCCAGCGGCGCGCGCAGCGCGAGCGTGATGGCGCGCGCCTCCCACTCTTTGCTGTTATCGCGCGCGTGTGCCATCAGATCGAGCAGCGCCGCTTGGGCGACGCCATCAGGCGCCTCATCGCCGAGCGATGAGGCAGCGGTGACGGCGATCAGGGCGGCCAGCTCAAAGGCGGTCATCGCCTCCGCCGTCTCCAAGATCGCCAGCGTCTCACGCCATGAGGACTCACCGCCGTGCAAGATCAGCAGGTCCGCGACGCTCGATGGCAGACGCAGCCAGCTCAGCTCCAGCTCATCCATGAGGACCTGTCGCGCGTAGCGCTCAGGGTCGAGGAGCGCGCGCAGCGCGTCGAGCTGATCGCGCAGCCGCTGCGCTGGGCGACTCGCCTGAGGATCGCACGCGTCGCGCAGCTCCGCGATGAGGCCGCTCAGATCAACCTCCTCCAGCTGCGCGACCGCGCGCAGCGCGTCAGCGAGCGCCGCCTCGGGCGGCGAGGGCTCGCTCAGCGCCCACGCGCTGAGCGCGTCGAGGTCAGTGATGGCGAGCAGCTGCGCCGCGCCTGCGCAGCAGGCGGGCACCTCAAGGAGCGCGGCCATCGCGTCATGCTCCCAAGGGATGCCCGCGCGCGCCAGCGCGTTGACCACCTGCGCGTCGCCTGCGGCGATGGCGCGGTCGATCTGTGCGTCGACCGCGTCAGACTCCAAGTGCACCGCGACGAGCAAGCGCAGCGGGTCGAGCTTGCTCAAGCGTGGCGCGTCTCCGAGCAGCGCCGCCGCCAAGTGCGCGGAGTCGGCGAGCGCGGCCAAGCCCCAGGTGGCGGGCGCCTCAGGGCGCAGCGCAGCGGCCATCTGGGCGGCGTTGCGGCGCGTCAGGGTCTGGCCAAGCGCGATCGCGCGCGCGATCGCGAGCAGCGCGTCGTCGGACATGGTGGGCTCCTCAAAGCTTCAGGTGGGGTGGCGTCAGTGCATCGGGACGGCGAGGCGCACGGGGTGGGGGCTGAGCCGCCAGATGATCTCACGCTCTAGGCCCACCGCGTCGCCTGAGACTTGATAGGGCACCGCCTCACCCAAGACCTCCAAGCGCGCGTGCTGCACCAGCAGGTCGTGAATGTAGTGCTCCGGCACGCGCCCGCGCCAGAAGCGGCGCAGGTGCGACAGCACCTCGCGCATGGGGCCATAATAACAGCGTAATTGAAACAGCTCGGGCGACGCGTCGGCCAGGGGGAACATGCGCACCTGAAAGCCCCAGTAGGGGATGGAGGCGGCGGAGCAGATGCGCATCGGCCCCTGGTACATCACCTCGCCAGGGGCGAATTCTTGCAGCAGCTCACCTTCATAGGTGACGCGCTTGGCGATGTCGCCGAGGTTGGTGAGGCGGACGATGGCTGGGAGCTGGGTGAGGGCGCGCGGGATCGTGCGAGAGAGGATGGAGGCGCCATAGCCGCCAAGCCCGGTCGCGTGTGCCTCAAGCGCGGTGTCACGCACGGTGTCTTTGAGCAGCTCATAGTCATTGAGGATGTCCGCGTCCCAGCCCACGCCCGCAAACGGGAACATGCTCGCGTCGGGCGACTCGATCATGTTGACGTCATGCACCAGCACGGGGCGACCTGCGCGCAAGGCGCGCAGGTCGTCGATGATGTCATTGGCGCCCAGATAAGTGGCGATGGCGTTGCCCGTGCCGAGGCGCAAGACGCCGATGAGCGGCGCGCGCTCGCGCGCGATGGCGCCGCGTCGGATGGCCTGCTCCAGAGCGTTGATCAGGTAGACGATGGTGCCATCGCCGCCGCCCGCGAAGATGGCGTCATACTCTTCACACAGCAGCAGGCGCTCGACGGTGCGTCGGGCCTGATGGAAGTCATCGGTGAGGAACAGATCGCGCGTGGGGACGTAGCGATGGACGTCCTGATGCACTTGGCCGCTCCAACCCTTAGCGCGGGCGTTGAGCAAGACGGCGTAACGTTTTGGGGGGCGAGCGACGCGATAGCGGGTGTGATCGTGGGTCATTCCAATGGCTCATCAGGACGCGCGCGCGCCCGATGCTTGGCATCGGGCGCGCAGACGCGGCTCAAATCCCGCAGCGGTTGAGGCACAGGCCCGAGGCGATCTGGCCGAATCGGCAGCACTGCAGGTTGGGCCCGCAGTGGCTTTCTTGGGTGCAGGTGCCACCGCCTGTGGCGCATTGACCCACGAGGGTGCACGAGGTGGCGCCTGAGAAGCTCGGGCAGCAGACCTCATTTTGCGCGCACTCGCCGTTATGCGCGCAGCCTGGCGTCGGCATGGGGTTGCCAGGGCCGCCGGGGCCACCGCCGATCATGCAGCTGTCGCGGCAGATCTTCTGAGGCAGGCCAAACTGGCTGAAGTCGCAGCACTGCTGGTTGCCGGGGCATTCTTGATCGACCAAGCAGACGCCGCCCGTGAAGCACGCCGATTGTGCCTTGCAGAGGTTCAACCCCGAGAGGTCCGGGCAGCACTGGAGCGAACCGGAGCACTCGGCGGTGCGCACGCAGGGGTCATCTTCGCCGAGGTCGCCGCCGCTTGGCATGTCAGGCTCAGGCGGCTGCATGTCGGGCTCAGGCGGCTGCATATCCGGCGTCGGCGGCTGCATATCAGGCTGCGTCGGGGGTTGATCAGGCGCCATGTCCTGGCCGGGCTGATCAGGGCCGCTATCAGGATCAACGGGGAGGGTGGGAGTCGCGTCAGGCCCAGGCGGCGGCATGTCGAGGGTGGCGGGCTGATCGAGGCCTTGATCTTCGCCGCCAAGGTTCCAACCTGGCGTCGTGTTCGGCGCGTCGCCAGCGTCATTAAAGGAGCAAGCGGGCGCGACGAGGCTGAAGAGCAGGAGGGTGAGTGCGATGCGATAGGCTGACATGGGGCTCTCCTGGAGCGTGCTCATGCGTGCTTGAGCGAGATAGCGCGGCCGCGCTTGATGGATTCAAAGTAGGCCATCGTGAGCACGAGGATCTGGCGCGCTTCGACGCCGCGCAAAAGCGGCTCGCCCTCACCCAAGCAAGCGCTGATGAAGCTCTGCGTGGCGCGGGTGAAGCTGTCGCCGTAGCTGTCGCGCTTTTGGCCATGGGCGATCTGCTGATTGTTACGACGCAAGGTGAGCGGCGCGTCCATCAGCCCGGCGTCCGGGGAGCGCCAGATGTGCAGCTCGCCGCGCGTGCCGCTGACGATGATCGACAGCTCAATGGGCAGCTGATCGGTGCGCATCTTGCGCTCAGGCGCATAGGTCAGCGACAGGGTGCCGAAGCACTCCTGCTGGAAGTGCTTCCACATGGCGCTCGCGGGCGCGTCGATGAGGGCGCCGTGCGCGAGCTTCGTCTGCCCGGCCCACGCCTCCACGCGCTCCACCGAGCCGACCAAGAACAAGGCGGCGCAGAAGGCTTGGTAGGCGACCTCGTAGAGCAGCGGGGTGCCGCCGCTCATGGCGGGGTCAAAGCGCCAGTGCTTGTCGGCGTCAGCGCCGTCAAAGGACCAGCCCCCCTCGCTCGCTTGACCCAAGGTGGCGTGCACGCGCATGCCCGTGAGCTGCCCAATCTCACCCGCGTCGATGAGGTGCTGGGCTTCGAGCAGTGGCATGTCCGTGAGCAGGGGCTCGTAGACTTGAAGGATCTTGCCGCTGGCTTGAGCGGCGGCGATCAGGGCGTCTGCGTCGCGCAGCGAGGTGGCCATCGGGCGCTCAATGCAGACGTGCTTGCCCGCTTGAAGCGCGCGCAAGGCTTGCGGGGCATGAAAGGCGTTGGGGCTGAGCAGCTCAATGGCGTCCACCTGAGGATCGGCCAGCAGCGCGTCAAAGTCGGCATAATAGGCGCGCGCGCCCCATGCCAGGGCGTGCTTGATGGCGGCGTCCTCATTGGGGTCGCACACCGCCACGATCTGGGCGCGGTCGTCGTGTTGGTATCCTCGCGCGTGCAAGTCAGCCACATGGCCAGCCCCCACGATGCCCACTCTCAGCTTCGCCATAACGCCTCTTTGCGGTGCAAGGTGCCGCTCCTGTGTCTTACGCGCTGCCAGACGCCCATCAGGAGGATCGATGATCCCCACTATATAATGGCGCGGCGCGCGGCTTGTCAAAAGGCAAACACCAGCGCGCCCAGCGCGCCAAGCTTGCCATCGCGCGCAGGGGCGCGGTACAACGGCCTCATGCCTGGAGTCAACCCGCTCGCCAAGACAGGCCTATGACGCCCAACCCATGCCCGTCCTGTGGCGCCCCGCTCTCGGGCTCGCCCCCGCGCTGCCCTGCGTGTGACGCGCCCCTGCGCGCGCGCCGCACCGCGGAGCGACCCGCGCTCAGCACAGGTCAGCTTGGGCCGCTGCTCCAAGAACTCGACGCGCTGCCTGAGCATGACGCGCGCATCACGCTCGGCTTTGATCCCAACAATGACGTGGTCATCCCACGGCCCAACATCTCGGGCCACCACGCGCTGCTGGTGCGCGCCAAGCGCGCATTTTATCTGCAAGATCTTGACTCCACCAACGGCACCTTCGTCAACGGGCGGCGCGTCAAGTGTGTGCGCGTGGCGCCGGGTGATATCATCGCGCTGGGCAGCTATGAGTTCGCGCTCGACGCCGCGATGCAGGCGCGCCTTGGCGAGCGCGCGCCGACGGCTGCCACCATGGCCCTGCCTGCCGTGTCAGCCCAGGCGCTCAAAGCGCGCGTCGTGCTCATCGGGCGCGACGCCGAGTGTGACATCATCCTCGACGCGCCCCAGATCTCGCGCAAGCACGTGCGCCTGACGCAGCTCGCCCAGGGCTGGCTCGTCGAGGATCTGGGCTCCGCCAACGGCACCTACCTCTACGATCCTCACACCCAGCCCATCACTCGCGCTGAGGTCAGCGAGGAGGACGTGATCTACATGGGGAGCTATCGCTTCCCGATCCGTCGCCTGCGCGAGTTCTTAGGTCAGGTCGATGATCCGGCCTCGCGCGCCAAGCTGTCTGTGCCGCTCGATCGCAAGATCGTCACCTTGGGTCGCGGCGATGACAATGACGTGGTGCTTGATGACCCGCAGGTCTCACGCCATCACGCGCGCATCCGCAGAGAGGGCGACGCCTACTTTGTGGAGGACTTGGCCTCGGCCAACGGCACGTACATCAACGGCAAGCGTGTGGGCCGCGCGCAGATCGGGCCGCAAGACCTCATCAGCTTTGGCACCTATGCGGTGCGACTGGACCTTGAGCGCGGCGCGATCCAGCGCTCGTACCAGGGCGACATGCTGTTGCAGGCCGAGCACATCCGCGTGGACGTGCGCGAGGGCGATCAGGTCAAGCGCTTGCTTGATGGCATCTCGTTCACCGCCTACCCCTCGGAGTTCGTGGGGATCATGGGGCCAAGCGGCGCGGGCAAGACGACGCTCTTGATGGCGATCATCGGCACGCTGCGCCCCTCGCACGGGCGCACCACGCTCAACGGCGACGACCTCATCGAGCAGTACGACCGCTACCGCAGCGTGATCGGGTATGTGCCGCAAGAGGACATCATCCACGGGGAGCTGACGGTCTATGAGGCGCTGTATTATACGGCGCGGCTGCGCCTGCCCTCGGACACCACGCGCGCCGAGATCGACCGCCGCATTGATGAGGTGCTGGCCGCGCTTGAGATCGAGCGCACGCGGCACGTGCGCATCGGCTCGCCAGAGCGCAAGGGGATCTCGGGCGGCCAGCGCAAGCGCGTGAACTTGGCCATGGAGCTGCTCACGGAGCCGAGCCTGCTGTGTTTGGACGAGCCCACAAGCGGGCTCGCCAGCGAGGACGCGCTCAACGTCCTGCGCCTGTTGCGCAAGCTCGGCGATCAGGGCCGCACGATCCTGCTCACCATCCATCAGCCCTCGCAGCAAGCCTACCGCATGATGGACAACGTGCTGTACTTGGCCGACGGCGAGCAGGTCTATTATGGGCCGACGTACCCTGACTCGATCTTGTATTTTCACCCGGAGGTGAAGGCGGGCACGGTCGAGGCAGAGGCGCTCTTGGCCGATCCTGGCTCATGCTTGAGGCCGCTGGTGGAGGCCAAGCGCGCTGGCGAGCCGATGGAGACGTTCGCCGCGCGCTATCGCTTGAGCGAGTACCATCAGCGCTACGTCGAGGAGCGGCGCACCAACCGCGACGCGGTGCAGCTCACCACCTCAAGCGGCCTGCGCACCGCGCCCAAGTTCCGCTGGCGCCAGCTCTGGACCTTGTCGCAGCGCTACCTCACGATCAAGCTCAAGGATCGGATGGGCACCGCCATCTTGCTGATCCAAGCCCCCTTGATCGCGCTGCTCATCAACCTGGTCTTCTCGCCGCAGCCGCCGAGCGCGCTCAACCGCATGGAGTCCATGCCGTTCGCGATCTTCTTGCTGGTGATCTCATCGATCTGGTTCGGCTGCTCCAACGCGGCGCGCGAGATCGTGGGAGAGCAGGCCATCTATCGGCGCGAGCGGATGGTGAACCTGTCGATCCCAGCCTATGTGGGCAGCAAATTCTTGGTGCTCGGCGCGCTCTCCTTGGTGCAGTGCCTGCTGCTGTTGGGGCTGACGTATCTGCCGCTGGATCTGGTGGGGCAGCCGCTGTACCACCTGCTGACCTTGTGGCTGTGCGCGCTGGCGGCGACGGGGATGGGCTTGATCCTGTCGGCGCTGGTGCGCACCAACGCCGCAGCGCTGGCGCTGGTGCCGCTGATGCTCATCCCGCAGGTGATCTTGGGCGGCGCCATCATGCCCGTTCACAAGATGAAGCACGCCAGCTGGGCGCTGTCCCACGCCGCCATGAGCCGCTGGGGCTTTGAGGGGATGTTGCACGTGGAACATCTGGCCGACGCCTACGAGCTGAGCGCCGATGAGCTGCCGCGCCCTTTAGGGCCAGGCCTGCCCGCGATGCCCGCGCCGCCTAACCCCATCGATCGCTTCGTCGGCGCCGAAGATGAGCGCTGGCTCGCGCTCGATCTGCTCGTCTTGTTCGCCTTCATGGCCGCGCTCGTCGCCAGCACCGGCGGCGTGCTGCGCGTGCGCGAGCGCGTCGAGCGCTGAGTGGCGAGCGGGACGCGCCCAGCGCTCGCGCTGGGCGCGTCCCGCTCGCGTCTCGCTCACCAAGGCAGCGTCTCACCCTGCCAGCTCAAGAAGCTGCCCGTGCGCTCAAGCGTCAGCCCCGTGATCACCTCGATCATCCCGCCCACGCTCTGCTCCGGTGTGATCTGCGCGTTGGCGCCGCCCATGTCCGTCTGCACCCAGCCCGGATGCAGCACCGTCACGGGGATGTCCTCGCCAGCCAGATCGCGCGACAGGCTCATCGCCGCCATGTTCAACGCCGCCTTGCTCACCCGATACGCGTACGCGCCGCCGCTCTTGTTATCCGCGATCGAGCCCATCTGGCTGGTGAGCAGCGCGACGCGCCCGCGCTCCGCTCGGCGCAGCGCGGGCAAGAGCGCCTCGACCACGCGCAGCGGCCCGAGCGTGTTGACCTCAAAGCCCTGCCTCATCGCGTCATAGTCCAGCTCCCCCAGCGCCCCGCAGCGCGGATAGACGCCCGCGTTGTGGATCAGCCAGTCCACCTCATCCTCACCAAGCTTCGCGGCGAGCGCGCTCACGCTGTCAGCGTCACTGGCGTCGAGCGTCAAGACGCGCACGCGGTCGGGGTGGGCTTGGGTGAGCTGCTGGAGCGCCTCGGCGCGATCAGGGTGGCGCGCGGTCGCGATGATATGGTGGCCTTGGCCGCTGAGCTGACGGGCGAACTCCAAGCCGATGCCTCGGTTGGCCCCGGTGATCACGATCCTCATAAGACTCCTTGTGTTTGCACGATGCTTACGCATCGGGCTACGCAAGGTGTGCACGGCGCGGATGGAGACAACTCAACGCGAGCGTGTGAGGGCGCTCGGGCGCGTAGCGGTCGATAAATTTTACCAGCCCAGCCCCCTGCCTCGTAAGACGTCCTAAGTGGCGCGCCAAGCGGGCCGCGCTCCCAAGCGGTGAACAGGAGGGTGTGTGATGCGGTTGAGAGGGTTCGGCTTCTCTGTGATCTTTCTATTGGTTATTTCGTGCGGCGACCTGTCAGATGACGTAGGCGCTGATCAAGTCAGGGCAGCGGGCCGAGGCTGGGCGCTCATGGAGGGGCTGAGGGTGACTGAGCAGGTGCGCTTCGCGCCCACACGCTTAGGCCAATCAAGCCTCGCCGCAGTGACCGTGACCAACCTCGCCGACGCGCCGCTGCGCTTGAGCGAGCTGACGCTGACGCCGAGCATGTCGTGGGCGCAGGAGCTTGAGCAGGCCCAGCCGTGGCCAAGCGAGATCACGCTCGCGCGCGATGAGACGCTGGTGTTGCGCGTGCGGTGGCAGCCCATGGATCTGATCGAGGACAGCGCGGTGGTGTCCATGCGCACCAATCGCGCCGACTACGCGACGCTCTCCGCGACGCTGCGCACCCCGACGCTCGCGGGCGTGAAGCTGGCGCCCGCGCCGATCATCTTCAACGCGTCGCAGCGCCGCCCGAGCGAGGCGCGCTTGGTGAGCGTGGAGAGCGTCGGGGAGCGAGCGCTGCTGGTGCGCAATGTCAGGGTGGTAGGGGATAGCGGTGAGGTCTTCTCGCTGAGCTTCCCTGATGGTGAGGCGCCTGACGATCCGAGGCGCGACGCGACCCACTTGGAAGCGCAGCGCCTTGAGCCTGGCGAGCGGCTGCTCGTGCGTGTGGCGGCCGCGCCCGGTGAGGCGCTTACGATCGCAGCCCTGCATGTGGAGGCTGACGGGGCAGACATCGCTGCTCACTATGCGTCCCTTGAGGCTCGGGGCCCCTCCAGCGCGTCGGCGCCGCTGCTGCCAGCGGACGACGTGAGGCGCACCTGCCTGCGCCTGGAGGGCGCGCAGCAGCTCGCGCACACGCGCTGGGCCATCGACTTTGGCCTCGTCCCAGCCTACGTGCAGAGCCGCCGCGTCGTGACGCTGGTGAGCTGTGGCAGCGATCCGATCACGCTGCGCAGCCTTGAGCGCTCAGGCTCCCTCGCCTTTAGCGTCAGCGGGTTGCCCGTCGCGCCCACCCTCACGCTCGCGCCGGGTGAGCGCCGTGAGGTGGAGGTGGTCTACCAAGCAGAGAGCGGCGCGCCTGAGCACGCGACGTTGCGCTGGCTGCTCGCAGATCAACCTCACACGCTCGACCTGACTGGGACCTTGAAGCGTCCCTAGGGTGGCGCTGGCATCACCATGAGGTGCCCTCTTGATCCCATCATGACGATCAATCAAGGGCACGATGTGTGCTGAATTTAGCTTGTTTTTGCTCTCACACTCGCTGAAAAAAGCTTTGAATCATCTCCTCGCGTTAACGTCAAGCGCCTGTCATTGAGGAGATCTGAGCCAACCTATTCAGCCAGCGTGGTGTGAGATGAAGTTTTATGCGCAGCAAGCCCTGCTGCTCATCGCGATGATGGCGCTGCTCAGCGCCTGTAGTGATAGCTATGTCGCCCCTGAGCCCACCCCTCCTCCCGGCGGCTGGCCGATCGGTGAGGGCCTAGAGAGCACGGAGCGCGTAGACTTCGAGGCGACGGCTGTGGGCGAGCAGCTGGCGAAGACGATGGAGGTGACGAACCGGAGCGAGACGCCGCTGCGGCTGTTCGACATTCACCTCGACGCGCAGACCTCGCTGCCCGATGAGCTGCAAACAGGCTCCCCTTGGCGCGCTGAGGCCACGCTCCTCAAAGACGAGACCCTCACCTTGGAGGTCATCTGGCGCCCAGGTGATGAGGTCGCAGATACGGGCCGCGTCGTCATGACCACCAACCGCGAGGCGATGACCACGCTCGTCATCCCCATCAACGCTGGGGGCGCGGTGGAGCCCGTGGAGCCTGGGATGCCAGCGGTGACGCTGTCGCCTGCCAGCGTGGTGTTCGCCGCAACCCAGCGCAACCCCGAGGGCGCGCAGCTCATTGAGCTCAAGAGCGCGAGCGATGTCGCGTTGAACCTGTCTGCGGTGGTGTTGGAAGGCTCACAGGCGGATCAGTTTGAAGTGAGCTTCCCTGATCCGAGCGCGCTGGCGGACGCATCGCAAGACGCGCAGAGCTTCACACCCCAAGAGGTCGCGCCGCAAGAGGTCGTGTGGGCGCGCGTCAGCGCCTTGCCGGGCCAGACGCGCGCGGCCGCGCGCCTGCGCGTTGACAGCGACGCACCCGTGCGTCGCGTCAACCTGGAGGCTTTGGCTGAAGAGGTCGTCGAGCCTGAGGTGCCTTGCGTTGAGGTCAGCGGTCCGACGATGACGCAGCCGGGCGTGTGGGCCGTGGACTTCGGTGAGGTCACGCAACAGGCCGTGGTGACGCGCACGATAGAGCTGACGAACTGTAGCGCGAGCGCGCCGCTGAACATCAGCGACCTGACCTTCAACGCGCCTGAGCCACCCTTCAGCATGAGCGCGTCGCCCGCGCTGACCAACGGCCAGCGCACGCTGGCCCCGGGCGCCTCGCTCACCCTCACGCTGCGCTTTGAGCCGACACAAGTGGATGCCTTTGAGGGGACGCTGGTGTGGCGCACAGACGATCCCAACGCGGTATTTAACAGCGCCTCGCTCACGGGCACGCGCAGCGCTGAGAGCACCTGCGTTAACCCCAGCGCGATGACCGTCGAGGGGAGGGTGGCGAGCCAGGGCTTCGCCCTCGGGCCGATCAGCGCGAACGTGTCTCAGGGGGTGACCTTGCGCGCGCAACATCCCCCTATCGTCCCGCCGCCGCTCTATGAGTGGGTCTTGGTGACGCGCCCCCAAGGCTCCACCTTGAGCCTCGCGCAGAGCGCCACATCAGAGGTCAACTTTGTCCCAGATCTTGTGGGTGCCTATGTGATCGAGGCGACTTCGCGTGCGTTGAATGGGGCCTGTGCGCGCGGGCAGATCTCGCTCAACGTGAACGCGACGCCAGGCGACCTCGTGTACCTGGAGCTGACCTGGGTGACGCCGAGCGTGACGATAAACCCTGAGAACAATGGCACGGACCTCGACCTTCATTACCTTCACCCGACCGGCAACTGGAACACCAGCCCAGGCGATTGTCACTGGCAAAACCGTAACCCTAACTGGGGCGATCGTTTTGAAACAAGTGATGACCCCAGCATGACCTTGGATGACACCAACGGTCTTGGCCCTGAGCAGATCGAGCATCCCAACCCGACGGATGGCATCTACAGGGTGGGGGTCCACTATTTCGCTGATAGAGGGAAGGGGGCGTCCTATGCGACGGCGCGCATCTTCATCGATGGCGTGCTGGTGTTCGAGAAGAGGGAAAAATACTTGGAGTCAGATGGCTTGTTCTGGGACGTCGCCGCGATCACTTGGCCGTCGCGCGCTGTGACCGTCATCGACGTGGTGCGCAACGGCTTCTGAGTGACACGCTGAGGCGCCCGCTCGGGCGCCTCAATCAGCACGCTTGGGCCAAGCCTCGCTCAAGCGATGCGGCGCCTCGTCTCAAGCGCCCCGTTCACACGCAACCTCCCAAATGGTGCCTCGCAGCGCTAGCTTCTATGCGATGGATCGCTCAAGCGAGCGGTCAATCGCTCGTCTCAAGCGCTGGCTGAGGTGCCCCCGCAGGCGCGGGCGCGCAGACGCGCCCGCGCCCCGCGCGGCCCGCGCGCGGGCGCGCTTGGCAGGTGTAGCCCAAGCGACAGTCTGCGTCGCGCTTGCAGCGCGGGCGGCACAGGCCGAGCGGCTCATCACCCCCCTCTTCTTGAGCGCACATCAGCGCCACACCATCAGCGCGCGTGGGGCATGTGCGCTTGCATGTGAGCGCGCACAGACCATCGGGCTCGCCGCGCTCACAGCGCGCGCCTTGGGCGACGGGACACTGCGCGTCCTCATCGCAGGCGCCGCCTAATCCTGCGTTGTGCGCGTGCCACGGCGAGGGCGCCTGCCATGCAGGATCACACTGGGGGGTGAGGTCGAGCGCTTCGAGCGCGTCTTCGGGGTCAAGCGCGTTGTAGGCGCCGTACAGGCGCTGCGCGTGCGCGTGCGCGTCGCGCACGCGCGCGTTTTGAGGGCCGCGCGTGGTGTCGTGGACGAACCTCCGCTCGCGCTGCTTATGAAAATAGACGGGCACATAGCGCACCCCATGCAAGACCACCTCGTCATCCGAGCTGCGCCGCGTCAGGCCCACATACAGCAAGATGGCGGCGCGCTCAGCGGGCTTGTCCATGTTGCTCACGAGGTTGCCCAGCGAGTAGATGGCCAAGCCCTCTCGCCCTGGTGGCGTGTCAATGCGCTCCCATGGCTGTAAGACGTGGGGGTGCGCGCCGAGGATGGCGAGCGCGCCCGCCTCGACCAGCTCGCGCGCCAAGCGTCGCTGCTCCAAGCGCGGGCGCTCGAAGCCCTCCCAGCCCCAGTGCGGGGTGACGATCACGGCGTCGATGGTGGGGTCTTTGGCGAGCTGGCGCGTGACGTCGAGCAGTTCTTGGCGCTGCTCGAAGCAGAACAGGACCTGCTCATGGCGATCGGGCAAACCGTTGGTGCTGTAGGTGCACGCGAGCCAAGCGACGCGAAATCCTGCGCGCTCGGTGATCGTGTGCCACACGCGTGGCGCGCCCTTGCGGCGCGTCCCGGTCGCCTGCAAGCCGGCCGCCTCGACGTGCTCCAGGGTCCGATCGGCGCCCAGGCCGCCGCGATCGAGCGCGTGGTTGTTCGCCGTGGACACCACGTCCACGCCCGCCAGCTTGAGGTCTTGGGCCAGGTACGGGTGATAGTTAAAGCGCGGGTACGAGGTGTAGACGAGGTCGTCATAGACGAAGCCCGGATCGGGGGCCAAGCCAAGGTCTGCGTCGATGCCGGGGGCGATGGGGCCTTCGAGGTTGACGTAGCTGAGGTCTGCCGCTTGGAGCAGCGGCTCGATGTCGCGCCACAGCGACCGGAAGCGATCGGGCGCGCGCACCGCTTGGCGTTGCAACGTGCCGTGGATGAGCACGTCGCCCGCTGCGGCGAGCGTGAGGCGCGGGCCTGGCGCGCAGGCGTCGCTGAAGGTGATGGCTTGGGGCTCGCGTGGCGGGGAGGGGCGCTGAGGTGAGGGCGTCGCGTCAGCGGCGTCCTCACCGGCAGCGGCGGCGTCCTCACCGGCAGCGGCGCTGGCGTCGAGCTTGTCGCTCACGGTGCGCTGCTGTAGCGTGTCGCCCCGCTCCGGCTGTGATGAGGGCGCGGGTGGCGGTGCGCCGCTGCACGCGCCGCTCACTAGCGCGCCGAGCACCAGAGCAACCAGCGCGCGCCTGACGGCGCGCGCCGAGCGATGTCGAGCCGTGGTGATGAGCGCGTCTGAGCATGAGGAGCAAAGATCGTCCGCAGTACAGGCGGATGATCGCGAGGTCGCTATCGAGGTTGACGCTTCGGCTGAGGCGGCATCGCGCGAGACGGTCCGCAAGACGGGGCGTGGGTTCTTGGTGATCACAGCGGCGAAGCTCTATTTTATGGTGACAGGGGCGCTGGTCCAGCTCGGGCTGCCGATCTTGTTTGGCTCCCCTGAGCAGTTTGGCGTCTTTAAGATCGTGACTGAGGCCATCGGCCTGATCAACATGGTGGTGATCACGGGCACGATGCAGGCGGTGTCGAAGCTGGTGAGCGAGCAGCCCGAGCAGGCGCGCCGGGTGGTGAACCTGTCGCTGCGCCTCCAGCTCGCCTTGGGTCTGCCGATCATGCTCGTCTATGCGCTGTTGAGCCCGTGGATCGCCGCGCGCGGGTTCAACGACCCGACCTTGTCAGGGCTGATGCAGCTCTCCAGCGTGATCATCGGCGCGTATGCGTTCTACGCCATCTTTGTAGGCTACCTCAACGGGGTCAAGTCCTTCGTGCGTCAGGCCACGCTCGACATCACCTTCCAAACGCTCAAGACCGTGGGCATCTTGGGCTTGGTGGTGCTGGGCTTTGGGGTGACGGGGGCGGTGAGCGGGTTCGTGGGCGCGGCGGCGCTGATCATGGTGATCGCCGGGCTGTGGGTGTGGCGCATCATGCGCGCCACACCCGAGGCGCCGACGAGCGACGCGTCGCTCGGCGCCCAGCTTGGCCGCCTCGCGAGGTTCTTGCTGCTGGTGATGCTCTACACCTTCGCGCTCAACGGGCTGATGCGCGCGGACCTGTTCCTCATCAAGTCGATCGCGGGCGTCGCGCCCGACGCGATGGCTGGCGCGGCGCCCGTGTTCAAGCAGGTCAGCGACAAGTTCGCGGGCATCTATGGCGCGGCGTTGAACCTCGCGCGGCTGCCGTTTCAGGGCGTGATCGCGGTGACGTTCGTGATCTTCCCGCTCATCAGCGAGGCGACCTTTCAGCAAGATCGCGAGAAGACGCGCGCTTATATTCGCACCACCTTTCGCTACTGCTTGCTGCTGATCGGCGCGGTGGCCTTGCCGCTGATCTTCAACAGCGACTCAGTGATCGGGGCGCTGTACGCGGTGGACTATCAGGCGGCGTCGGCGGCGCTGGCGATCATGAGCGCGGGGATCATCGCGTTCGCGCTGTTGTATGTGGCGGCGACGATCATGATCGGGGCGGGGCACCCGCTGGCGGCGGCGGTGCTGATGGGGCTGTGCTTGGCGGCGACGCTTGGCCTGAACGGGCTGATGTTGCAGCCCGTACACGCGCAGACCTTGCTGAGCTTGAGCTGGCTTGAGCCCGCGCCCGCGCTGGGGCTTGACGCCGCCTCGCAGGTCGCCAGCGCCCTCGCGCGCGCGCGGGCTGACGCGGCGCTGGCGGGGCCTTACCTGTTAGCGGCGCCGCGCTACATGATCGCGGCGGCGACGGCGACGGCGATGGGCATGACGTTCGGGCTGTCGATGGCGCTCGTGTGGCTGTGGCGCACCTACCGCGCGGGGCTGCCGTGGCTCACCGTGGCGCGCTTGGGGGTGGCCGCGCTGGTGTGTTGGGGCGTGGACCTGATCTTCCCGCTGCCGCTGGCTTGGGTGGCGGAGCGAGGCAAAATCTTCTTCCTTGGGATGGTGGCTGTTAAGATGGCTGTGATGGGCGTGGCCATGCTGGCCGCGCTGGCGGTGACGCGCGAGTTTAACGCGCAAGATCTGGCGCGCGTGCGCGCGGTCTTGGGTCGCCGCGACAAGAAAGCCAAGGACTAACGCGCGCAGGCTGCGCGATCGCCTCAGGACCTCCACCATGCTCCGCACCTTACAGCGCGCGCTGCTCCTCGCCAGCTTGTGCCTCTCGCTAGGCTGCGTCTCCTCACCGACCAGCTCTGATGATGGCGTGGCGCTGGAGAGCACGCTGATGTTGTTCCACAAGGAGCTGCGCTGGTCGCGCTTTGAGGAGGCGTCGGTCTACGTCAACCCCACGCATCGCGAGCGCTTCTTGGGCCGCTACGAGGAGATGGGCGAGGACTTTCACATCGTCCAGCTCGACATCAAGAAGGTCACCCTCGGGCGCGATCCTGCCAGCAAGCTGCCCACGGCCTTGGTGGAGTGCGAGCAGCAGTGGTATCGCGAGCCTAACATGGTCGTGAAGACGGAGATCTTCATGGAGTCGTGGGTGCGCGAGCGTCAGGGCTGGATGATGAAGGAGCGCATGCGCAAGGACGCGTGGCGCCGCCTCAAGAAGCAGGGCAAGGCGCCTGGCGCGGGCGCGAGCGACGAGCAGTCGCCCCCGTCCCAGGATGAGGATCCCAGCGCGGGCGATCCGCCGCTCGCGCCCGAGGGCTGACGCGCACAACCTCTCACGCGACCCCCCGCACATCCTGATGTTAAGCGGGGATTGTCCAGGCTAGAGCGCCACTTGCAGCCTCCTGGGCTGTTCAAGCGCAGGTGCGAGCCGCGCTCATTCGATGAGCGACAAGACCAGCGCGCTGAACACATCTTGCTTGTCAAACCGGACTGTGGTCCCGCGCAGATCGCCCTCGCCATAGTCGCGATCAACGCCGAGGCGCAGGATCGCGATGTCAAGGGAGCTGGCGAGCTGGGCGAGCGGGCCGGTCAGCGGCGTGCGCCGCACGGTCAGGCGTCGCGCAGCGGCCGCCGCAGCGCCCGTGCGCTGGAGGTCCTGCATGGCGCCTTGGAGCGTGGGGGCGGAGGCGTCGACATCATCCTCCACGAGCACGATCAGGCGCGGCCGCTGCTCACGCACCAGCGCGTCGAGCAGGGCGGCCTCAGGGGTGGCGATGGGCGCGCTGGCGAGCGCGTCCTCAAGGGGTTTGCCGTTGAGGGTGGCCCGCTGATCGGCGACGCCTGTGGGGTTCGCGCTGGTCAGCAAGGTGACGGAGGCGGCTGGGGTAGCGTCGTGGAGCACGACGCGCCGGATGTGCTCCGCGATGTGCAGGGCGCGCGGGGCGTTATCGCGCACGCCCGCGAGGATCAGGACGCCGGGCGCGTCGCGATCGACGCCCTCACGCCGCTCCACGCGCAGGGTGTGTTGCGCCGAGCTGCTCGGATAGTCCGCTGAGGAGTAGCCCACGGCGTCGGCGTCAGACACCGCCAGCGCCTGCAGCTCGGCGTTAAGATCAAGGGGGCTGCTTGGCGCTTGGGCGGCGCCCCACCTCAGGGCCGCGCGTAAGCTGTCGCGCACGGCCTCAAGCTGGGGCAGGATCGGGGTGCGGTGGCCCGCGGAGAACTCCACCGTGATGATGGGCACCTGACGATCCACGCCCACGTAGCTGCCCATGCTGCCCGGCGACGCGCCGAGCTTCTCGGGGGGGAAGGGGGCGTAGCTGCCGCTGGGAAGACGGGCGGCCAAGGTGGTGTTGGCGGCGTCGGACATGGCCTCGGCCAGTGAGAGGCCGGGGCCGTCGTAGTCCATGGTGGGGATGCAGCAGTGGACGCTGATGACCGCCTCAGGCAAGAGCTGATCGATCAGGGCCGTGAGGGCGATCGTCTCAGGCTCCGAGGCGGGCACGCTGCCGCCGCTGTGCATGCCCATAAAGAAGCTGGCCGCGTCGAAGTTGCGGTTGAGGTCGATCTGGCGGGCGTTAAAGCGCGTGTCTGCCTGGATGCCGTCCGGGTTGGCGGCGCCGACATAGACCACCTGCACGCCAGCCTCAGCCGCCATGCCTCCGAGCAGATCCGCGCGTGACTGCTCCCCGAGCGTCACCGCTGAGCGCTCATCGCCATGAATGGCTGACAGCACGAGCATGGCGGGGCCGCGCGAGCCATAGAGCTCTGCGATGAGGGGGCGGCCTTGAACTGACGCGCCCACTTGCCAGCTGCGCGTGATGCCACCTGGGGGCAAGGCGGTGGCCACTGGGGGGAGGTCTGGCGAGGTGTCTTCAGGCGGCGCGGGCAAGTCAGGGCTCGCATCGGGCTGCGCGTCAGCGTCTTCACTCTGATCGCGCGCTGGCACGCGCGTCTCGGGCTCATCATCGCCACAGGCCAGGGCGCTAACCAGCAGGAGCGAGAGCATCAAAAACACCGGGTTGGCGCGCATGGCGGACCTCGTTCGTCGCCTCATCTGTGTCAATATTGTGACATGTCATCCCGGGAAAAGCAAATGCTTCTGAGCGGCTGAGCGGAGCGGTGATGTCATTGTCGCCTCTTTGCGATTCCTGTAGGGTGAGTGGCAAGCGGGATGAGCTGAAACTGTCAGTACAGGTGGAGCGGATGACCCTCAGGCGGGTTGAGCAGGCGCAGCGGCTGCGACATCGGCAGCGCGTCTTGGCGCGCGGGGGCTTCGCAGGCGCGTCAGTGGCGCTGGGCGCGACCGTGCTCAATCATTTTGACCGCGCCTCCATGATCGCGTGCACCCTCTTCTTGACGATGTTTTGGGCGGGCGAGCTGCTGTCGCGTCTGGGCAGACATCAAGCGTCGGGGCTGACGCTGCTGGGCGCGCTGGCGATCATCGCGCCTGTGTGGATGTTGATCGCGCCGACCCCGCTCGGCATCGCAGGCGCAGCCGCCACGCTGGCGCTCGCGGTCGCCATGCCAGAGAACCTGTTGCCAGCCTCCTCGCCGTGGCGCCGAGCCCCGTGGGGCTGGCTCGGCGGCTTGGTGTTCGCGGCGGCCTGCGGCGCGCGCGTGATGGGGTGGGGGCGAGGGGCGCAGGCGCTCCACCCAGACCTGTTCGTGGTGTGGGTGGTGGTGCCGCTGCTGCTGATCTTGCTGCGCAGCGCGACCGGCCACCTGTTTCGTCGCCTCGAAGACGCGCTTGAGGAGAGCGAGCAAGCGCACGCCCAAGCCTTAGCCTTGAGCCAAGCCCTCGCCGAGGTCAACGGCGCGCTCAGTGACAAGCAGCGCGAGCTAGAGCGCGCGCTTGAGGGGATGCGCCACGCCAGCCAGGCTAAGAGCCGCTTCGTCGCGCACTTGTCCCACGAGATGCGCACGCCGCTTCACGCTGTGGCAGGTTATACCGACCTCATCTTGGAAGAGCTCAAGGACCTGCCCCACACGTCGCCGCGTTTGCTTGAGGATTTGCGCTCAATACGCCAAGCGACCGATCATCTGCAGTCGCTGATCAATCATGTCCTCGATCTGTCCAAGATCGAGGCGGGCAAGCTGACGCTGCACCTTGAGGAGGTCTGCCTTGGCCAGCTCGCGCGAGAGCTGGAGGCGCCCGCGCGCGCGCTCGCCATGCAGCGGGGCAATCAGTTCGCGCTCCACCTTCAGCTCGCAGAGGCGCGCTATGTGAGGCTGGATCGGGGGCGGCTGCGACAGATCCTCTATAACCTGCTGGGGAATGCTGCCAAGTTCACCTCACGCGGCGCCATCACGCTGCGCGTGAGCGCGGCGCCCTCAGGGGATGTGTGCTTCAGCGTCGAGGACAGCGGCGTCGGGATCGCCGCTGACAAGCTGGAGGCGATCTTCGACCGCTTTGAGCAGGCAGAGTCGCTGCAGCTGGCGCGGCGCACGGAAGGGGCTGGCTTAGGGCTCGCGATCAGCCGCGAGCTGGCGCAGCTGATGGGGCTGGTGTTGACCGTCGAGAGCGAGGTGGGGGCTGGCTCCTGTTTCACCTTGAGGATCCCCTCAAGCCGCCTCATCGAGCCTCGCGCCCCCAGCCGCTGAGCTGCTCACTGCGCGCTGATCGTGGCGCGCGCGTGAAGCAGCAGATCGACCGCTTGGTGGCCGCGCTCTAGGCCTCGCGGCGCATCAAGCAAGGCGAGCATGGGCTGACGCTGCTGACGCAGCGCCGCGCCAAATGGGCCGCGCTCCTCGGGGCGCAGCGCGAGCACGCCGCTCACATCCTCAATGAGCAGACCGCCGCCGAGCGACACCGTCTCACACCACTCCTCAGGATGTTCGCTCATGTAATTGTCCAGCAGCATGGCGAAGCTGTCGCGCTGCTTCTTCTCTTTGTCGTTATTTTGCAACGTGGTCGTCGTGATGACGACGCCTCCCGCGGTGGTGAGCATGGCGCCAACAGCGGCGAGGATGAAGGGGAGGTAGATGATCGAGAGGTAAGAGGTGGTTAACATACCAAGCTCTGCGTCTTGATTGTCGCTCTGCGCGAAGCTCGACATCGGCGCGAAGCAGATGGCACAGGCGATGAGGGTGGCGGTGAGTCGTCGGCGCGGCGTGGTCTTCATCGTCAGCCTCTCATGGCAAGCTGAGCAGCGCCTGGGGCTGGCTCGCTGCGCTCTAAGCTCGCAGGTTGATCACGCAGCGCGCCTATCGCGCCGCGTCGGCTGCGAGATAGTGCATCAAGCGTGCCATGCTGACTAGGGTTCGCTAAGAACCCAAGAGGCGGTGAGCGTCAGCGCTTGGGGCGCTGACGCTCACCGCCTCTTGGGCAGCGCTGGGCTGGCCGCTTAGATCAAGGTGCGGCGCTGAGCACAGCCAAGGCCTGGTAGCCACGCTCAAGGCCTGCGGGTTGCTCAAGCAGCGCGCCCATCGCGCCGCGACGCTCGCGCAGCAGCGTCGCGAACATGTTGTGCTGCTCAGCGGGCACATGCAGCGCGTGGGCGAGGTCTGTGACGGCGGGCCCTGCGCCGAGCGCGAGCGCGTCGCGCAGCGCCTCGGGGTGCTCGCTCATGTAGGCGTCCAGCAGCGCGGCCACGCGCTCGCGCTGGGCGGCGGGAGGATCAGCGCTTGGGGTGGTGGAGGAGGTCGTCGCGATGCCCCCATAGCTGAGCATCACCACCAGCGCGCCCGCGACGGTGACGGCGCCTGCGGTGACGCTGGTGATCACAAAGTAGACGTTGCCAAAGCTCACCTCAAAGCCGTCATCGTCATCTTGCGCGAAGGCGCTGACAGGGGCGAGGGTGAGGCACAGGGCCATGGTGATCAGGGCGAGGGAGTGTCTGGCGTGCTTTAACATCAGCATCATCATTGAGCTCAACAGTTAGCGGGGAAGGGTTGAAGGGGCACGCCATGGAGCGCGCCTCACTCGGGGACGATCGTCACCGCGTCCAGGGTCGTCAACAGCTCGCCAATGCGCGACTCGCCCAGGCGCACCAGCTCGCGCGCTTGCAGCGCGGCCTCCTCCTCATCGCGCGCCTGGATCGCTTCAAGCAGCGCCTCATAGCGCGGCAGGTCAGTGAGCTCAGCGGCCATGAGCTGGAGCATGACGTGGCGAAACTTGGAGTACGACTCGTCCAAGGAGTTGATGGCGAGCTGGTAGGCGACGTTCTCACTGGCGGCCACCAAGACCTTCCAGAAGGTCATGCTGAGTTCTTGCAGCACCTCCAGGCGCTTGCGGTTGGCGTGCATCTGCGTGAGCAGCGCGCTCATCTGCTGCACGTCCTCGTCGCCCGCGCGTCGGGCAGCCAAGCGCGCGGAGTCGCTGGCCAAGGCGCTGCGCATCTCCAGCACGGAGCGCGCGACGCGCGTGTCAATGCTGCCATCGGCGCGCACCAAGAGCGAGGAGAGCATGTCAGTGCCCGCCGTCTGGCGGAAGTCGAGCACGCGGGTGGCGCCGCCTTGCTGGATCGAGATGAGGCGCGCTTGCTCCAAGCGCTTGAGCGCCTCTCGCACGGCCCCTCGGTTGACCCCGAGCATATCACTCAGCAGCCGCTCCGCGGGCAGCGCCTCGCCGGGCTCCATACGACCCGAGACGATCTCCTCGCGGAGCTGCTCAAAGACGGCGTCTGCTAAAGATCGTCGCTCAACGGGCTTGAACATGCTGCGCTCTCCATTCACTGACCTGATCAAAGCTAGGCACACTATAGCGCCGCTTCGCGGAAAATTTCAACGTGGCGAGAACGCGGCGATCGAATCGGGGGTGCGCCCCGTGAGGATGGCGCGGCTGACCTCAAGGGCGATCGCGGCGGTGAGCAAGATCCCATTGCGCCCCTGGCCGCACGCCAACCACAGCCCGTCGAGCTTGGGGCTTGGCCCCAAGATCGGCGTGTTGGTCAGTGAGACGGGCCGAAAGCCCGTCCACGTCTCCAGCACGGGCAGATCATAGATGCCGGGCATGGCCTCCCACGCGCCGCGCAGCAGCTCGAACAGGCCGCCTGCGGTCAGGCGCGGGTCAAAGCCCATCTCCTCCGAGGTCGCGCCGATGATCAGGCGCCCGTCGCTCTTGGGGACCAAGTAAGCGTCTGGCGCGCGCACGACGTGGCGGCACAGCGGCGCGTCGGGGTCCATCTGGAGCGCGAGCATCTGACCGCGCACGGGGCGAATGTGTGGCAGCGTGCCGGGCAAAAGCCCCAGCCCAAGCGCGCGCGTCCAAGCGCCCGCGGCGACCAGCACCAGCGGCGCGCGCAAGCGCGCGCCGTCTTCGAGCGTCACCCCGCACACGCGCCCCGCCTCGTGCCAGATCGAGGCCACGGTCGCGCCCTCGCGCAGCGCGCCACCGCGCGCGATGAGCGCCGCGCGCAGCGCGGCGACGAGCGCGCGCGGATCGACCTGATGATCGGTGGGGCACCACAGCGCGCTGTGGACCTTCGGGTCAAGCCCCGGCTCATGCTCGCGCGCTTGCGTCGCGCTCAAGCGCGCCACATCAAGGCCTAAGCGGCGCTGATAGACGTGCAGATGATCGAGCGCCTCGGCGTCGTCGCGATCGAGCGCGATGACGAGCGTGCCCTCGCGACGGTAGTCCACGCGCAAGCCCGCGTCGTGCTCAAGCTGCGCGACCAGCTCGGGATACAGCGCGAGGCTGTGCTGGCCGAGCGCCAGCAGCGCCTCCTCCTCAAAGCGCACCTCAGCGGTGGGCGCGAGCATGCCGGCGGCGGCGCCGGCGGCCCCGCCGCCGGCATGCTCGCGCTCAATCACCAGGACCTCACGACCCGCGCGCGCCAGCTGCCACGCGATGCCTAAGCCCGCGACCCCAGCGCCGATCACGATGACCTCAGCCATGCGCGTCACGCCCAAAGGCCAAGATGACGCGATCGGGCTCAGGCGGTGAGGCCTCCCCGCGCAGGCTCATCCCGAGCGTGCGCGCCTTGTCCTCCAACCCCTCGCGCTCTTGCGGGCGCGTCATGCACACGACGTGACCTGCGGGCGCGACCCAAGGGCGCGCCGTCTCAAGCCACTGCAAGGGCGGCTGGAACGCCTTGGAGATCACATAGTCATGCGGATCCACAGGCACGGCCTCCAGGCGCGCGTCGATGACGGTGACGTCGCGCAGGCCCAAGCGGTTGACGGCGATGCGCATGAAGTTCGCGCGCTTTTGGCGCGGCTCGATGAGGGTGATGGGGCACTCAGGGCACAGGATCTTGAGCGGCAGGCCGGGCAGGCCTGCCCCCGCGCCGATGTCGAGGATGCGCCCGGTGGGGCGCATCGCTTGTGCGGCGGTGAGGCTGTCGAGGATCAGCTCGCGCAGCGCGCGCTCCTCATCCAGGGGGCCGATGAGGTTCATCGTGCGGTTCATCTGACGCAGCAGCGCGAGATAACCGGCGAGCTGGTCGGCGCGCTCAGGATCGCAGTCGAGGC
This sequence comes from uncultured Bradymonadales bacterium, assembly GCA_964468515.1. Classification (GTDB taxonomy): domain Bacteria; phylum Myxococcota_A; class Bradymonadia; order Bradymonadales; family Bradymonadaceae; genus CAYXWB01. Next base: position 23,367 of record CAYXWB010000027.1, read on the forward strand.
CGCGCGCCTGACAGAACAGCAGGGTGGCGTCGACGATGGGGTTGTGCATAGCGTGGCGAGCTTGGGGTGAGGGGCTGGGGCGGCGCGCGAGGCCGCCCGTGGGTGAAGCGGTGATCTACGCGTCGAGCTTCTTGGTGTCTGCGCTGCGCGAGGCGGCCTGCATGGGCGGGCGCGTCGTGTCGGGGCTGTGGCTGCGTGGGCCCTCTTGCTGTGGCGCGGGCGGGGCCTGGAGCAGCTCAATCTGCAAGCGGTCATCTTGGGCGAACAGCCGGATCTGTCGTCCCTGCGCGCGCGTGCGCGCGCTCACCAGCAGGCGGCTGATGGGCACCAGCACCTCGCGCTCGATCACGCGCTTGAGCTCGCGCGCGCCGAAGCGCTCGCTGAAGCCTTGGCGCTCAAGCCACGCGATGGCGCTGGGCTCAGGGCGCACGGTGAGCTGATGGCGTCCGAAGCCGCGCCGCGTGAACGCGCGCTCAAGCTCCAGATCCACCAGGCGATCCATGGCGCGACGCGTGAGCGGCGAGAAGACCAAGACGTCATCGAGGCGGTTGAGAAACTCAGGGGCGAAGAACTCATCCAGCTTGGACTGGATGTGGCCTGAGAACTTGCCGCGCCCGTTGTCCGCGAGGTCTGCGCCGAAGCCCAGCGGCGCGATGCTGGTGCGTGACGCGCCGAGGTTGGAGGTGAGGAAGATGATCGCTTGGCGAAAGTCCGTGGTGCGGCCTGACGCGTCGGTCAGGCGGCCCTCATCGAGGATCTGCAAGAACAGGTTGTAGATCTCAGGGTCAGCCTTCTCGAACTCATCGAACAAGAGCACGGTGTAGGGCTGATTGCGCACGGCCTCGGTGAGCAGCCCCTCGCGGTCTTTGTCGTGAGGGGAGCCGATGAGCTTCTCAATGGCGAAGCGGCCGCGATACTCGCTCAGGTCAAAGCGGACCATGCGCGACGGGTCACCGAACAGTCGCTGCGCGACGAGCTTGGCGAAGTAGGTCTTGCCCACCCCCGTGGGGCCGACCAAGAAGTAGACCCCCAGCGGCTTCTCACCGCTCTGCAGGCCCGCCTTGACCATGGCCAAGCGATCGACGATGGCGCTGACCGCGTGGGGCTGATCGATGAGGCGGTCGTTGAACCAGCGAGCGGTCTGATCGAGGTCGAGCGTCACGGCGTCGTCGAGCAGGTCCAAGCTCACCCCCGTCGTCTCGGCCAGACATGCGGGGATCTGCTCCGTGCGCAGCATCACGCAGGGGACGCTGGGGTCGGCCTTGCGGCTGGCGTAGTCGATGAGCGCGTCGAGCAGATCGCAGGCGCGACCAGGGGCCTGGGCGCGGGTGTAGAAGCTGCGCGCGAAGTCGACCACGCGATACAGGCAGTCACCGTGGGCTTGCACGGGGCGATCGTGGCTTGCGCGAAGCTCCTCGACGCGCTGCTTGAGCACGTCCAAGGTCTGAGCGTCGTCCATGGGCTGGAGCTTGACCTGGCGGAACAGGCGCAAGAAGCCCGGATCGCGCGAGAGGCCGCCCTTGATGTGCTCCTCGGTGCACTCGGCGATCATGCGCAGCTGACCGCGCTGCAAGTAAGGCTTGAAGAAGTCGGCGAAGTTCTCATCGCTCTTGGAGTGTGCGCCCGCGCCGAGCAGATCATCAGGGTTGGTGATGTAGAGGATCACGCGCTCGTGCTTTAAGATGACCTCAGCCATCTCCTTGAGCTTGGTCTCCCAGTCGCCTAAGTAGCGCGTGCCGCTGATCAGCTCGCTGGTGTTGGTCTCCAGGATGTGCCACTGCTGCTCGCTCTGCTGGATGAGGCGCTGCGCGAACTCGTGGATGATCGCGGTCTTACCGGTGCCAGCCTCACCGATCATCAGGATGGAGCGGGTGGCGTTGGGGTCGCTGAAGTGCTCCACGAGCATGTCCACGACGTCATCGCGGCCGTACGCGCGGCGCAAGAACTTGCGCTCGTCTTCTGAGTTGAGCAGGCGCCCGTACTTGTCGAGGCCGCGCTGCATGGTCTGCGCGCGTGACACAAGCTGCAGGCGCTGCCACAGCGTGACGTAGACCTCTTGGAGGTTGCGGCTCTCCAGGTAGTTGAGGATCAGGCGCCGCTCGCGGGGGGTGAGCTGCTCTTGGATCTTCTTGTAGTGCTCGCGCGTGAGCTTGGGGACGAGACGATCGAGCAGCTCCTCGGCCATCGACAGCATCTCATGCTCGCGCTCCATCAGCGCGCGCAGCACGACGACGACGGCGCGCGGCGTGGCCACATGGCGCAGCTGGCTTAAGGCCTGCTCGCGCACGCCATAGGCGTCATCCTCCATGGCGCGGATCAGGACCTCCTCAGCGTTGGGGTAGCCCAGATCGTGGAGCGCGACGAGGGCGCGGTAGCGCACATCGGCGTCATAGTCATGGAGCGCGTTTAAGATGGCGTCGGTGGCGCTGGCGTCGCCCAGGATGCCGAGCGCGAACAGCGACATCTCGCGCACACCCGACTGAGGATCGTTGAGCAGCTGCACCAGCGCCGGCACGCTCTGCGCATCGCCGAGGCGACCCAAGTTGGTGGCGGCGGCCATGCGTCGGCGCGCGTGCAGGCTCTCCAGCTCCTCGCGCAGCAGCGGCGCGATCTCGGGTCCCAGCCCATAGAGCTGGTCGCGGTAGCTGCGATAGCGGTCTTCATCTTCGCTGGTCTGGATCTTGTCGAGCAGCTGTCGGCCCAGCTCCCAGATGTCCTCCATCGCGCGACACTCCTTACGATGCAAGATGAGCACAGCGCGCGCAGGTGCGCGCCACAACAAGGGGGCAGTGTAACCCGGCCCGCGCGCCGACTCAACAACGGGCGGCGTCAGATCATGCCACAGCCTGAGCGGCGCCGCGTCAACCTGATGACGTGCAGGTTGACGCAGGGCGCGCGCGCGCGCACCCTTTGTGCGCCGCTTTCGATGTGATGCCCCACAGGAGCGCCGATGCCGACCCCCACCACCCAGCCCGTCGATGCGCGCGCGCGCTACGAGGCGGACGCGTCGCTGGGCCCGGACGGGCTCGCGGCGAGCCTGGAGACGACCTCGTGGCGCGCGAGCGCGGTGGATGGGGCGAGGCTCGCCCAGGGGTGTGAGCGCGCCGCGCGCGCCTATGTGGGGCGCGTGGGGCGGCTGTTCTTTGGGCTGTTGCGCGTGCGCGGCACCCCAGAAGCTGGCCCCTCGCTGCGACTGCTAGGCGTGGAGCTGATGGGCTTTGGCCCCTTGCGCGGCGATCCTGGGGCGCAGGGGCCTCAAGCCGGCGGTGAGCTGTATTACAGCGTGGAGCGGGGCCTGTTGCGGGGGCAGCCGGGGGCACAGGCGCTTGATGCGGGGCGGCTCTACTTTCGCTGGTTTCATGACGGCGCCGAGGAGCGCTTTCAGACCGAGATGCGCGGCTTCGCCCCGGCGCTGGTGGGCGCGCGCGGGGGGAGGCTGAGGCGCGGGGTGTATTTGGGCACGCAGATGGCCATTCACAGGGTCGTGATGTGGTCCTACCATCGCTGGGTGGCGCGCGAGCGGGCGCAGCTGCTGGGCGATGGCGCTGGCTCAAGCGCTGGCTCAAGCGCGATGTAGGCAAGGGTGAGGCGCCAAGCGACAAGGTGAGGGTGTCAGCTTGACATGAGGGGGCGCTGATGCCTAGGATTCGCCGCTGTGTCAGCAGCTTGCAGCCGCGCGTTATGAGCTCGCTCAAGCGCGGCGCGGTGCGCGCGCGCTTGAGCGCGTTGGCGTGCCATGTGCGGTGCGGCTTTTCAGCGTCGCGTAGGGCTGTTATGCTCGCGACTTGCGAGGCCCAAACCACGCGATGCGCGCCCTCTCCAGTTGCATCGATAGACCTCGGGGCATCCCCCCTGGCCAGGACATGTCGTAGGCTCATGAGCGAGATTGGAATTCTGCCCCAGCCGATCCCCTTCGGGAAGTATTACCTGCTTGAGCGTGTGAACGTGGGCGGGATGGCCGAGATCTTCAAGGCCAAGGCGTTCGGCGTCGAGGGCTTCGAGCGCTTGCTCGCGGTCAAGCGCATCCTGGCGACCATCGCTGAGGATGAGTCCTTCATCAACATGTTCATCGATGAGGCGAAGATCGCGGGGCAGCTCAACCACCCCAACATCGCCCAGATCTTTGACCTCGGGAAGGTCGAGGACGACTACTTCATCGCGCTGGAGTACATCGCTGGCAAAGACATGAAGACCATCTTCGAGCGCTCACGGCGCCTCGGCGAGAAGGTCAGCGTGCCGCGCGTGTGCTATGAGATCATGAAGGTCTGCGAGGGGTTAGGTCACGCCCATGACAAGCGCGACGCGCAGGGCAATGAGCTCAACATCGTCCACCGCGACGTCTCCCCCCAGAACATCCTCATCTCCTACGAAGGGGAGGTGAAGATCATCGACTTTGGCATCGCCAAGGCCCAGGGCAAGACCAGCCAGACCCAGGTCGGCATCCTCAAGGGCAAGTTCAGCTACATGAGCCCCGAGCAGGTGCGCGGGCTGCACATCGATCACCGCAGCGACCTGTTCTCGCTCGGCATCGTGCTCTATGAGCTCTTGACGCTTGAGCGGCTGTTCCTCGGTGAGAGCGACTTCGACACGCTGGAGAAGATCCGCAAGGTCGAGATGAGCCCGCCCTCGCTGTTCAACCCGCACATCCCCAAGGAGCTTGAGGACATCGTCCTCAAGTCGCTCGCCAAGAGCCCTGAGGATCGCTTCCAGACCGCCTACGAGTTCGCCGACGCGCTCGAACAGTTCATGCGTCATCAGGGGTATTATTATACCAACAAAGACCTGGGCGCTTACATGCGCGAGTCGTTCCGCGCTGACATCGAGTTCGAGAACAAGAAGGTCGAGTATTACCGCAGCCTCAACCTGCGCGCGCCCGTCGACGCGCCGCGCCCAGGCATGACCCCCTCGCAGCCAGCGGCCGCGATCCAGCGCCCAGGTGGCCTGAGCTGGGGCGATGATGAGCTCGACACTCAGATCTTCGGGCGCGATGACGAGGACGAAGAGGACAGCCTCAACGAGTCGGACATCGTCTACGCCGCCGACGTCATTGAGGAGCGTCACGCCGATCCCCCCACCGTGGAGTTCAACCGCGCGGCGATCCAGCAGGGCCTCGACGCCATGGTGTTCGAGAGCGACAGGGCGCGCGTCGACCCGCGCCATCGCCAGCCCACCGCCCAGATGCCCTCGATCGAGGTGCGCCGAGACTCCCCCGTCACCGTCACCCACCAGCTCGCCGCCCCACCCCAGCAGCGCCGCTCGGGCGCGCCCATCACGCTCGCCGTGATGGTGCTCGTGGTGCTCGTGGGCGCGGTCGGCATCTACCTGCTTTGGCCGTTCCCCGCGGTCGTGGACTTCAACCCCACGCCCGCCTCGAACATCACCGTGGTGGTCGATGGCGAGACGGTGTTCCAAGGCGATGGGCCTTACACCGGCTATAAGATCAAGCCCGGCAAGCACAGCGTCGAGATCCGCAGCGAGGGCTATGAGCCCTACACCCTGACCCAAGACTTCCAGAAGGGGCAGCCTTACAAGATCACCCGCTCGCTCAAGCCGAGCGGGGAGCAGACGCCCCCTGCGCTGGCGCCCGGCACGCCGCAGCTCACGCTGACGCCGCCTGACGCGCTCGTCGAGGTGGACGGCAAGAAGTTCGAGGGCGCCACCAGCCCTCGCCCGCTCACCGGCCTCAAGGCCGGCAGCTACACCGCCACCATCACGCGCCCAGGCTTTGAGCCCGCCACCCAAACCATCAAGCTCGCTGATGGCGAGGCGCCCCCCGCCCTCAACGTCGCCTTGAAGCCCCTCACCCTCACGCTCAAGCTCGACAGCAGCCCCAGCAAGGCCGCCTACACCGTCTATAACAAGACCACCAACGAGCGCGTCGCGCGCGGCAAGACCCCTGACACCATCAAGGGCCTCACCGGTGACAAGCTCTATAAGGTCGTGGTCGAGTCCAGCGGCTATGAGACGTGGACCGATGAGCTGGTCCCCGATCGTGACGTGAACCCCACCCTCACCGCCACCTTGGAGCGTGAGGCCGTCGCCGCGGTTGAGCCCAATCCTGACACGCGCCGTGATCCGCCCCCGCGCAAAGAGCCGACCCCACAGCGTGCTCCCAAGCCCGTGGTCGTGCGCGATCCCGATCCTGAGCCTGCCGTGCGCAAGGATCCTCCCCCGCGCAAGGATCCGCCCAAGGCCGTCGGCGTCGCCACGCTCACCATCGCCTCCAAGCCCGTCGCGCGCGTCTTCATTGATGGCAAGGACACCGGCCGCTTCACGCCGCTCATCGACTTCA
>CAYXWB010000028.1:0-29492 GCA_964468515.1 uncultured Bradymonadales bacterium
ACCCAGGACGAGCTGGCGGGGCTCGACGCGCCGCGCTTTGAGGCGGAGCGCAGCTTCATGGAGGGGCTGATCTGGGCGCGGCGCGGCGCGCTGGAGCGCGGCCTGCATCATCTCATCGAGGCGGTGGAGCTGTCGGTGGCGAGCGAGTCTCCGCTGCTGACGATGCACGCGCTGGTGAACGCGGCGAACATCTTCTTGGACCTCGACGCGCTGGATGAGGCGGATGAGCTGGTGACGATGGCGCGCGAGCTTGTGACCGCGTCGGCGCGCCCGCAGGATCGGGCGCAGCTGGCGTGGCTGGTGGGGCGCGTGGCGCTGGCGCGCGGGGAGCATGCGCAGGCGCTGGAGGCGTTGCGTGAGGCGCGCTTGGCGCACCCGCACCCAGCGTCACGCGAGATCATCGCGATCTGTGAGGGGCAGGCGCTGCTGGAGCGCGGGGATGTGGCGCAGGCGCGGGCGAGCTTTGAGGCGCTGGCTCAAGGTGACATCGCGCTGACGCGGATGTTCGCGCTGTGTGAGCTTGGCCACTTGGACGCGCCCGCCGCGCCGGACGCCGCCGCGCGCTGGTTCGCGCGCGCGGCCCAAGAGGCGGCGCGGATCGGCGCGGTGATGTTCGAGGCCGACGCGCTGCTCTGGTATAGCCAGCATCAGGCTGATCCGTGTGACAGCTTGCATCGCGCGTTGCAGCTTGTGCTCGCGCTCAGCACGTTCATCCCGAGCGAGCGAGCGCGTCACGAGCTGCTGGCGCGCGCGCAGCACATCGGCGCGACGCTGATGTTGGCGCAGCTTGAGACGGGCGATGTGTATGGCGCGCTGACGACGCTCTACGAGGTCAAGGCGGGCGACTGGCTGCGCCAGTGCTACGAGCGCGCGCGCCAGCGCTCAGCGATGGAGGCGGTGTCACTGCCCGCGTCGGCGTCGCTGCGCGAGGTGCCGCCGCTGACGCATCCGGCGATGCACGGTCACACGATGAGCGGCGCGGGCGCGCGCCTGCTGGAGCATTACATGCAGCTGGTGCGCGATCAGCCCGTGGCGTCGGCGCCGCTGGCTGATCCTGAGCAAGTGTTGGCTTGCTTGGCGCCGGGTGAGGTGGTGCTGGAGTATCTGTTGATCGAGGCAGCCGACGCGCTTCGGGTGCACGTGTTCGCGCTGCGCGAGGGGCAGGTGCAACATCGGGCGTGGGCGCTTGAGCCTTGGTTTGATGAGGCGCTGAGCGCGACGCTCGCGCGGCTGAGCGGCGCGCGCGGCGCGCGCTCCACGGTGCACGCGCGCGCCTTGGCGCGCGGTCTGGAGCGGCTAGGGCAGGCGCTGTGGGCGCCAATCACGGGGCTGATCGCGGGGGCGACGCGGGTGCTCATCTCGCCAGGGGCGGCGCTGCGCGAGGTGCCGTTCCACGCGCTGTGTGATGAGGCTGGCGTGTTCGCGTGGCAGACCCATCACATCGACTACCTGATCAGCTCGGGCCAGCTCATCTGGAGCGCGCCACAGGCGCGCTTGGCGGAGGTCGTGCTGTGGCGCCCTGAGCAGCCTGAGCTTGCGCCGCTGCCGGAGCTGGACGAGGAGCTGGACTGGGTGGAGGCGCACTGGCGCGCGCGTGGGGCGCGCGTCAGGCGCGTGTCTCAGTGGGATGAGGCGATCATGCGCGAGGCGGATCTGATCCACTACGGCGGCCACGCCTCGTTTGGCGAGGAGGACGCGCCGAGCGCGCGTGCGCTGGACGCGCTGGGGATGACGCGCTTGCCGCGTCGCCCGCTGGTGGTGCTGTCGGCCTGTGAGACGGGGCGCGTGGAGGCGCGCGGCGAGGAGCTGGTGGGGGTGTTGCGCGGCGCGTTCGCGTCGGGGGCGCGGGCGGTGATCAGCGCCTCGTGGGGCGCGCATGACGCGATGACGACGCGGCTGATGCGCGGCCTCTACGAGCAGCTTGAGGTGGCTGGTGAGGAGGGCGCCGCGCTGCGTCGCGCGTCGCTGGCCATGCGCGCCGAGCGCGGCCCTGGCGCGCATCCTTTCTACTGGGCAAACTTCAGGTGCTTTGTGGGGGCGTCGATCCTCGCTGGCGAGGCGTGAGGTGGTATGAGCGCGTCCTGTCCGAAGACCTTGATCGAGGCGTTGCATCACAGCGACGAGGCAGCGGCGTGGGCCTGGGCTAAGCTGCTGCGGGTGGTGGCGCAGCGGCTGCGCAAGCACCCCTGCGCGCGCGATGGCGCGTTGCAGCCCGAGGATGTCGCGCAAGATTATGTGACACACCTCTGGGGCCGCCCCGCGCGTCAGCGCGCGCTCCAGGGGCAAGGCTGGGGGATGATCGGCGAGGATGTGCGGCGCTTCTTGAGGCGCTATGAGGAGGGCGGGGCGCAGGACACCTGTCGGCGCTGGCGCGATCATCTGGCGCGTCGCGTCGCCAGCGCGCTGCGCGACGATGCGGCCTTTGAGCCGCGCGGTGAGCGCTGGCTGTTGCGCGGCATAGACGCCGCGCAGTCGCCGCGCGAGGTGAGGCGGTCCGAGCTGCCCACGCTCAACACGGACCTTGAGCGCTGGATGGATCGTGCGACACCCGCGCTGGTTCGGGAGGTGGATCTGCGCGCGCACCTCAAGGCGGTGCTGGACCTCGCGCGTGGCCCCATCATGTTCAATCAGCTCGTCGATTGGACCTGGGACGCGCTGACCCCGTCGCCGCAAGCGGCCTTTGCGCCCGACGAGGCGCGCCCGGAGGGCGCGTCTGAGGGTGCGTTTGCGGGAGTTGAGGCGCAGCTCCCGCTCGCGCAGCGGCTGCTCGACGCGCTCCCCACGCGCACCCGCCAAGCGCTGAGCGCGAGGCTCGGCGCTGACATGACCGTGCGCGAGCTGGCCGCGTGGTTGGGCGTCTCGCATGGGACCGCTGATGGCGAGGTGAACGCGCGCACCGGCACGCTGAGCGTGGCGGTGCGCGCGTTCGCAGCGCGTCATGAGCTAGACGCAGGTGAGCGGCGCGCGCTGTTCGAGGCGCTCGCGATGATCTGTGATGAGGACGTTGAGCTTGAGCCCCAGGAGCGATCATGACGAAGACCTTTTTGCGACAAGTTCAAGCGCTTGAGGCGGCCATGGAGGAGGAGCTGCGCGCGCTGTCAGACGCGCCATCGAGCGAGCCGCCGGCTTCGCCAGCGCCTAGCTGGCTGCTGGCGCTGCGTCGTCAAGGGCGCCCCGCGCCCGTGCGCGCCTGCGCGCTCCAGGCAGGTCAGGTGTGGCGCGTGACGCACGCGCACGGCCTGCCCGCGCTGTGCGTCTTGCTCGCGCCCGAAGGCGCGCAGTGGCGCGCGGCGTTGGCCCATGAGCACCTCTGGCTCGCCAGCGATGAGGATGTGATCTGCACAGAGCGCGACTCGCCGACGGGTGAGGCGCTGGTGGTTTGCCCTCGCTGGGGTTGGCTGGTGAGCGAGGAGGCGTTGACGGGCGGCGCGCTCGGACAAGTGCCGAGCGCGCTTGGCGAGGTGATCGCGCTTGGCGAGGTGCACGCGAGCGTGGCGCCGCGAGCACCTCACGAGGAGGGCGCGCTCGTCGAGCGGTTGAGCGTGGGTGGCTCGGTGTACTTGAGCGCGTCGCGCGAGGCGTCAGCCGAGCAGCAGCGCGCGCTCGCGAAGCTCGCGCGCGCGAGCTTCGCGCGTCAGCTGGAGCCGGGCTGGCTGGAGCGCTTGTGGGGGCGCTTGTCGCGGGCGATGGCGCCGGTGACCGCGCCGATGCAAGCGGGTGAGGGGTTCTTCCCCGCGCTGTCACTGGCGGGGGCCACGCTGCGCGCTGAGGTGGAGGCGCCCGAGGCGCTGACGCGCGAGTTTGAGCTGAGCGAGGGCGCGCTGAGCGCCACGCTGTGCTTTGAGTTTGATGGGCGCGCGCTCGTGCTGTCCGCGTATGTGAGCGTGGATGGCGAGCCCGCGTCGGGCGCGGAGGTGACGCTTGAGCGCGATGGCGACTGCGCGCTGCGCCTGCTCACCGATGAGGCGGGCTTGGGGATGAGCGAGCCCGCGCAGTGGTTCGCCGCCATGTCCTCGTATGTGCTGCATGTGCGCTGCGGCGCGCTGACCGTGACGCGCGCTTTTTAAGCGCGCTGTGCGATGGCGCGGCACGGTACGTGCCGCGCCAGAGCGCATGATGTGTCTGTAGCGTGGGCGATGGCGCCTGCGCCGCTAATCCAGGAGCGCGCTCATGACACCGGCACAAAAAAATCAATGCAGCATGATCATTCACACGGCGGCGGTCGCAGCAGGCGGCGGCAACCTCATCCCTGTCCCTGGTGCGGGCATCGCGGCGGATACGCTCGCGCTGGTGCCGATGGCGGTCGCGTTGGCGGGCGTCTTCGGGGCCGATATGACCAAGGAGGCGGCGAGGGCGGTGGCGTTCAACGCGATCAAGCAGGCCGCGCTCAAGCAGCCCGCGAAGCTGATCGCCAAGGAGCTGTCGAAGTTTATCCCAGGCTTAGGTCAGGTCGTCGCGCCCGCGCTGAGCGTGGCGTTGATCGAGGCTGCGGGCTGGGCCATCGCCAATGAGCTGGCACGCAAGCACGCGCGCTGATGAGGTCTTAGCCGCGCGCAAGCGCGCGGTGTGTTTGGGTTAATCGACGGGTTAGGAGGGTGTGATGAGGCGTCTCACGATGTTGTTAGGGGTGGTGTGTGTGATGATAGGCTGTGCGGGCGCGGATGAGGAGGCGCCCGCGCCCGACGCGTCGCCCGACGCGATGATGGCGGACGCGACGGTGGACGCGCCCTTGGATGAGGCGGGTGATGATGACAGCTCCTCGTGCATCTGCGCGGGGCAGACCGCGTGCTGTGATGGCTGCTGGCCTCGCGTTGACACGCGCTGTGAGACGGGCAGCGTCTGCTTCCCCGATGGCGTGTGCGATGATCGCGGCGAGTGCTGGCCTTCGCCGCGTGGGGTGTGTGACGAGCTGGTGGAGGAGCGTCAGTGCCAAGCTGCGGTGTGTGATGAGCTGGAGGGGTGCTCCGTGCGACCTGTGCGTGAGGGCATCCCGTGTGATGATGGGCGCCCTGGCACGCGCGGCGATCGCTGCGTGGAGGGCGCGTGCGTCGGGCGCTGTGAGGCCTCGGATGGGCCATGCTGCGTCGATGGGGCGCTGATCGCGGGCGAGTGTCCGCTGGATGCGCAGGGGCGCGCGCGTTATCTGTATCAGCGCGTGTGTGGGGAGCCCCATGAGGTCGGCTTCGGCGTCCCGGTGAGCGTGCGCGCTTGGCGTTATCAGTGTGATGGTTTCAACACCACATGCACCCTGCCCGATCTGAGGGAGCCTCCCGTCATCGACCTGCTTAATCGCAGCTGCTACTATGACGCTGAGGCTGAGGTGTGGTGTGCGCAGACCGAGGGGGTCGTCTGGCTCTCGGAGTCATCGCTGAACAATCAATACTGCGGCCCGTGGTGAGGGGGCTGGCGAGGCAAGGTCAGCGTGAGGCGCGTGCCTTGCTCGGGCGCGCTGTCGAGCTGAAAGGTGCCGCCGAGCAGGATCGCGCGGGCGGTCATGCTGTCGAGGCCGAGGCCGCGTGTGGTGGTGGCGGGGTCAAAGCCTATGCCATCATCGCGCACGATGAGCGTGACCTGATCTTGGCTCACGCGCAGCGTGATGCCAACCTCGTCGGCTCGGGCGTGGCGCCCGATGTTGTGCAGGGCCTCTTGGCAGACGCGCAAGAGTGAGGCGGCGAGCGCCTCCTCGCAGGTCGCGTCGCCCTCATGGCGGAAGCTGGTGGCGACGCCTGTGCGCAGCTCAAAGCGCTCGGCGCAGTCGCGCAGCGCCTCGACGAGCGTGCCGCTGTCGAGCGCCAAGGGGCGCAGGTCTTGTAAGGCGCGGCGCAGCTCGATCATGGCGTGATCGCACAGCTCCAGGGCTTGAACTGCGTGCTCGGGGCGCGTCAGCTCCAGGCGAATCGCGCTCAAGAGCTGACCGACGCCATCGTGCAGCTCGCGCGCCAGCCGCGCGCGCTCGCGGTCTTGGACCGCGACGTGGCGCGCGGACAGCGCGCGCAGCGCGCTGGTGGCGGCGTCCACGCGCTCGCGCAGCGAGGCGTTGGCGCGCTGGAGCGCGACCTCGGCGTCGGCGCGCGCCTGCTCCTCGCTGGCGAGCCAAGCCGCTTGGCGGCGCGCCACGCGCACCGGCAGCAGGTACACGAGCGCGCCCAGCAGCGCGCCGAGCGCGATGGCGAGCGTGATGAGGCCCAGATCCGCGACCCGCAGCGGGGCGAAGGGGCGGCTCACCTCGACCGTGGCCAGCAGCGCGCCGCTTGGCCATCGCACGGGCGCGCGGGCGCGCGCCACCAGGCGCGCCGCAGGCGCGTCTGGCGCGAGCAGCGGCGCGCCGCTGCACTCGAACACGCGCACCGTGGTGTCGGGCGCGTCAGGATCGTGGGCGAGCGCGTCGGGCACGGTCTTGGTGAGGCGATAGATCCAGACGTCGTGGTCGCGCAACGCGTCGCGCGCGATCGCGGCGGCCACGACGCGGGCTTGGGTCTGCGCTTGCGCGCGCAAGCGTTGCCAGCCCATCAGCCCCCACGCGGCGGGCACACCCAGCGCGATGAGCAGGCCACACGCCAGCGCCAGCGGCAGCATCTGGCGGCTGATGCGGCGCGTCAGCGCCGCAGGATCACGGCGCGTCGCATCGTGTGGGGACATAACCTGCCTGAGCGATGAGTGTGGCGGCGTCTTCGCCGCAGATGAAGTCGAGCAAGTCGCGCGCGCGCGCCTCGTGGCCCTCGCGCGTGACCAGATAGATAGGCCGATGCAGCGGATAGCGCCCCTGCTGGACATGCTCCAGCGTGGGCGCGACGCCGTCGAGCGTGAGCGGGCGCAGCTCAGCTTGTTGAATCAGCCCCAGATCCAGCCAGCCGATCGCGCCGTCGATCGACAGGATCGCGTCGCGCATGGCCTGATCGGTGTGCCAAGTGAGCGGGGCGTCTTGGGGGCGAGGGCGCAGGGCGGCGCCGAGGGCGGGGTCTGCGGCGAGGATGGCGAGCAGGCCGCTGTCATTGTCCTCGCGTCGCAGCGCCAGCGTGATCGCGGCCCGTGAGGGCGCGCCCGCGTGACCCTCATAGAGCGTGATGAGCTGCGCGCGTGTGATCGCGCGCGCCGGATGATCGCGCCCCACCGCGAAGGCGATCGGAGCCTGCGCCAGCCTGCGCTGGATCAGCCCCTGCGCTTGCTCAGGTGAGCTGATCTGGCGCGACAGCAGCGCGACATCGAGCGCACCATCGCGCAAGGCGCGCAGGCCGCCCTCGCTGCCCAGCGAGGCGGGCACGCGGGTGGGCGTCGCGCTCGGGTCGTGCGCTGCGTAGGCGCGCGCGAGCTCCCGGATGAGGCCTAAGCCTGCGCCTGTGCCGCCCACACGCAGGGTGTGAAGCGGCGGCGCGGGGCGCGCCTCGCAGGGGGCGTCCATGACCTCATCCTCGCGTGGCGCGTCGCAGGATGCGCCGCTCGTGAGCAGCAGCGTCATCAGCAGGATCGATCGTGTGAGCGCCTGGATCTTGGGAGCGACTTGCATTATGACCTTCTGCCTGCGCGCCACGCGCGCGTCGCGCGCGTCGCGCGCCAAACACCACGGAGCCTCTTATGAGCGACGATCCTACCCAGGTCACCAGCGAAGCTGCCATCATCATGGAGAAGATGGTGCAGCTTGAGAAGGATGAGCCGCGCTATCAGATCCTCAAGGCAACCTTGGACTACAAGGCGTCGTGGCTGGAGCTGGCCGAGCGCCTCAATGTCATCGCTGACAATAAAGAATATAAAGAATGGGGCTACAAGACCTTCAAGGATTACAGCCTGCAAGAGCTGCATCTGGCGCAGACCACCGCCCGCAAGCTCGTGCGCGGCTACCAGTGGATCGACCAAGAGGCGCCCGAGTTCTTGCCCCGCTTTGTGGAGTCGCTCGGTGAAGGTCAAGCGCCTCCTGTGCGCGCGGTGCCGGATGTGGACACGATTGACGTGCTCGTGAGCGCGCAGCGCGAGCTGGCCAACGATCGCCTCTCGGGCGATCAATACGCCGAGCTGAAGCAGAAGGCGCTCCAGGGCGAGGGCAACGCGCGCGAGCTGAAGAAGCAGATGCGCGAGGCCTTGCCTGAGCCCGATGTGGAGGCTGGCGAGCAGATCATCCGCGTGCTGCGCAAGACCTTGAGCGCCACAGAGCGCATCATCGCGCAGCTTGAGGAGCTTGGCGATGATGACGGCGAGCTGATGACGCTGGCCTCGACTTTGCGCGATCGGGTGTTCGCGCTGGTGTCCGCGCGCTTGGATGAGCAAGCCTACCTCGACGGCGGCGGCGCGAGCGAGGGCTGATAGCGCTCCCCGGACGCCCACCTATCACGCCATCGTTCCTTGATTTTCTCCCTAAGATCTGGCACCTACTCGCCGCTGTGTGGCGATGTAGGTGTCGCGGCCCGCGAGGCCGCGTCCTCCGGAAGGATCGCTGTGAGGGGGCGTCCTGGGCCTCACGGGCCCAGGACGCCCCCTCGCGCTGATCAGTCATGACGACTATTTAGGGATGAGGCGGCTCGCGATGATGACATGGTGTGAACCCAGGCGCGCCTGGGCGGTGGCGTGGTGTGCGGTCCTGATGTTGCTGCCTGTGGTGGCGCAAGCCCAAGTGGTGCGCCCCTTCTCAGTGCGCTATCAGGCCAATGAGCAGGGCGACGTGCGCCTGATCGGCAACACCGTGGTGAGCTGTGATACGGCGCTCTCCAGCAGCTGTGCCAGCGCGCGCGACGCGAGCACCTCCGTCTCACTTGATAACAATGACTATGACATGCGCTATGTGGACGTGGACGCCGACGCCACCACGTTCAACGCCAGCCGCGCCACGCTGTCGCTGCCTGCGGGCGCGCAGGTCGTGTTCGCCGGGCTGTACTGGGGCGGTGAGCTGGCGGGCTTTGGCTCGCCGCTGCGCCCCGCACCCACGCCGAACAGTCGCGATCGCGTGCGGCTGCGCGTGCCCTCTAGCGCGACCTATGATGAGGTCACCGCCCAGAGCTGCGATAACACCACCGTGGGTGGTCAGTATTACAGCTGCTTCGCGGACGTGACGCCGCTCTTGGCCGAAGATCCGCGCGGCCAGTACACCGTCGCGAACGTGCAGACCTCGCAGGGCGTCAACGCCAGCGGTGGCTGGGGCATGGTGCTCGTGTACCGCGACGCCAATGAGCCCACGCGCAACCTCGTGGTGTATGACGGCTTCGCGGCCGTGTCGTCGGTGTTGCCCACGATCGACATCGCGGTGAGCGGCTTCATCACGCCGTTCTTGGGGCAGGTGTCCACGCGCATGGGCGTGATCGCGCATGAGGGGGACATCGATCTTGGCGGCGATCAGCTGCGCCTCAACGGCGTCTCACTGAGCGACGGCGCCAACCCCACCTCAAACTTCTTCAACTCCACCAGCGCCTCGTTTGGCGCGCCGAGCGCGGGGCGCTCGCCAGCGTATGCGAACCTCATGGGGTTCGACGTCGATCTGGTCGACGCCACGGGCATCCTCGCGAACAATGCGACCTCGGCGCAGATCCGCTTGGAGACGAGCGGTGATTTTTATTATCCGGCGGTGGTGACCTTCGCCACCGAGGTCTACGCGCCTGAGCTCGCGATCAAGAAGACGGTGGCAGACTTAAACGGCGGCGACGCGCAGCCGGGCGATCTGCTGGAGTATCGGTTTGAGGTGGAGAACCTGGGGCCTGATCCTGCCGATGATGTGCTGCTGTTGGACCTGCTGCCTGCGGCGGTCATCTATGAGCCCGGCTCGCTGCGCATTGATGGCCAAGCGCGCACGGACGCGCCCGGCGATGATCCTGCGGAGTATGATCCTGCGGCGCGCGAGGTGGTGCTCTTCTTGGGCACAGGCGCGACCGCCACACGCGGCGGATCGCTGACGTTCAACCAGACCACGGTGGTGACCTTTCAAGCGCGCATCCGCGCCACCGTGACGGCGAACACGCCGATCAGCAATCAGGCCATCTCAGGCTATGTCGGGCGCACGCTGGGCACGACCTTCTTCACTTTGAGCGACGATGATCCGACGCAGTCGGGGCAGGGCGCGACGATCCTCTATGTGGACAGCACGCCGCCGGTGGTGAGCATCGAGCAGCCTGCCGCGCAGAGCGTGGTGAGCGCGGCGCGGCCTGAGATCTCGGGCGTCACTGAGCCCGGCGCGGCGCTGACGCTGCGCCTCAACGGCGGCGCCATCACGCCCGTGATGGTGGACCCGATCACGGGCGCGTGGCGCTACACGCCGCCTGTGGCGCTGTCCGATGGCCCGCACAGCGTGCAGGTGACCGCCACGGATACGGCCGGTAACAGCGCGCAGGCGACGACCGCGTTCAGGATCGACACGACCTCGCCAGCGGTCATCATCACGCGCCCCATCAATCAGGCGCAGACCTCCGAGGTGAGGCCGCGCTTTGAGGGCAGCAGCGAGCCTGGCGCGACCGTCACGCTGCGCCTGGAGGGTGCCATCATCGCCACGATCCTCGTCCCCGCCAGCGGGCAGTGGAGCCACACCCAGGTGAGCGCGCTGCTTGATGGCCCTTATCAGCTCCAAGCCAGCGCGCAAGACGCCGTGGGCAACGCGGGCCAGACCAGCGTGGGCTTCACGGTGGACACCCTCGCGCCCCCCGTCGCCTTCACGACACCTGCGCCCGGCGCGCTGCTTGACACCACCACCCCGACCTTGCGCGGCACCACCCAGCCTGGCGCCACCGTGCGCGTCAGCCTGGATGGCGGGCCGCAGACGCCCGTGAGCGTTGACGCCCAGGGCGTCTGGTCGCTCAACAGCCCCTCCTTGAGCCAAGGCGCGCATCAGGCGCAGGCCGTGGCGAGCGACGCGGCGGGCAACACCTCAAGCGCCACGCGCGACTTCACCATTGATACGGTCCCCCCCGCGCTCACCCTCACAGCGCCTGCGGATCAGTCCCTCACGCGCGAGACGCGCCCGATGATCGCGGGCAGCGCCGAGCCCGGCAGCGCGCTCGTGATCACGCTCGATGGGCAAGTCATCGCGCAGCTCACCGTGCCGATGAGCGGGCAGTGGTCCGCGCAACCCAGCGCGCTGACCGACGGCCCCCATCAGCTCGTCGTCGTCGCGACCGACGCCGCCAATAACAGCAGCCAAGCCAGCGCCGCGATCACCGTGGACACCACCGCGCCCGCGCTCACGATCATCGCCCCTGCGCCCGATGCGACTCTGGCGAGCGCGCGCCCGACCTTGAGCGGCAGCGCCGAGCCGAACAGCGCGATCAGCGTGCGCGTGGACGGCGTCGAGGTCTACACCGCCCAGGTCGGCGCCGATGGCCTCTGGAGCGTCACCTTGGCGCAGCCGCTCGGTGAGGGCGCGCATGGCGCGCTCGTCATCGCGACGGACGCTGCGGGCAACAGCGCGCAGCGCACGCGCACCTTCACCATCGACACCAGCGCCCCCTCGCTCGTCATCCACACCCCACAGCCCGACGCCGCGCTCGCCCAAGCCTCGCCCGTCATCACGGGCATGAGCGAGCCGAACGTGAGCGTCACGATCACCGTGCGCGACGCGGCCAGCGCCGTCGTCTTCAGCGCCACCCTCAGCGCCGACGCCTCAGGGGCGTGGTCCTCGACCGTGACAGGTCCGCTCGGTGATGGCGCTTATTCGGCGTCGGCGACGGCGACCGACGCCGTGGGCAACAGCGCCAGCGACAGCGTGAGCTTCAGCGTGGATCTCACGCCGCCCGCCCTCGCGATCACCGCGCCCGCCCAAGACAGCATCACCAATAACGCGCGCCCGAGCCTCAGCGGCACGAGCGACGCGGGCCAGCGCGTCGCCATCTGGCTTGATGGCGCGCTCATGGCCACCGTCACCGCCGACGACCAAGGACAGTGGCTCTATCGCCCCGAGCTGGAGCTGTCGGGCGGTGATTATACGGTTGAGGCGCGCGCGTCTGATGCGCTCGGCAATGAGGCGCGCGTGAGCGTTGACTTCACCATCGACACCAGCGCCCCCAACCTCACCTTCGACGCGCCCGCCCAAGGCGCGGCGCTCGCCACCACGCAGCCCACGCTCACGGGCAGCGCCGATCCTGGCGCCACGGTCACGCTCACCCTCAACGGCGCGCCGCTGGCCACCGTCACCGCCGACGCGCAAGGCCAGTGGACGCACGCGGTGTCACAGCCCTTGGCCGAGGGCGCCTATGTCGCGGAGGCGCAGACCGCCAACATCGCGGGCACCACCGCGCGCGCTGGCGTCTCATTCATCCTCGACGTGACCGCCCCCATGGTCACGCTGGAGACGCCCGCCGATGACAGCGTCCTCGCCGACGCGCTGCCCGTCATCTCAGGGCTCGCCGAGCCCGGCGCCCAGATCGAGGTGTCGATCGATGGTGAGGTCGTCGCCACGGTCACCGCCAATCAGAGCGGGCGCTGGGTCTACACGCCGCAAGAGGCGCTGGAGGAGGGCGCCCATGAGGTCACCGTCGTGGCCATCGACGCCGCTGGCAACAGCGCCAGCGTCAGCGCCAGCTTCAGCGTGGATCTCACGCCGCCGCCGCTGCGCATCGACGCGCCCGCCGATGGCAGCGCCATCGCCGAGCGCTTGCCCGAGCTGCGCGGTGAGACGGCGCCGCTGGTGCAGGTCACGCTCACGCTCGATATGCAGCCCCCTATGATCGTCGTCTCCGACGCACAAGGCCAGTGGCGCGCCACACCTCAAGCGCCGCTGGCCGATGGCGAGCATGCGCTCGTGGCCAGCGTGGACGCAGGCGCGGTGAGCGTCACCTCGCGCTTTGTCGTCGATCTGAGCGCCCCCGACCTCACCATCACCTCGCCAACCCCAGACGGCGTCCTGTCTGTCGATGGGGTCATCACAGGCACCGCTGAGCCGGGCAGCGTGGTCATCGTGACCGTGGATGGCGGCGCGCCTGTCACTGTGGAGGTCGGCGCCGATGGGCAGTGGTCGCACACGCCTGAGCCGCTGGAGGAGGGCGCGCACGCGGTGACGGTCACCGCGACCGACGCGGCGGGCAATCAAGCCTCGCTCAGCGTTGACTTCACGGTCGAGGCCCCCGAGCAGCCTGTGCAGCCCCAGGAGCCCTCGCCGCCGCGCACCTTCTCGCAGGACTCCTCCTGTGATTGTCAGGTCGCCGCCTCACCCGCGCAGCGCAGCCCCCTGGGCGGCCTGCTGCTGCTGGTCGTCGGCTTGCTGGTCTGGCGCCGCAGGCGCTGACCGAGCGCGCGTGAGGACGCGCGGGCGCGTGTTCGCGCCCGCGCGTCCTCACGCGAGACGCGACCTGGAGGTCGCTCTCTGTAGAAGCGAACTCCCGTTCGCTTTGGCGCTTCGATTGGCTTCAGTCAGGAGGGAGGGTTGTCTGTGCCTCACGCACTTTTTAAGCGATGCAGCGCTCCCTAAGAGGAGCCCCGCTCACACGCAACCTCCCGCGCGGTGCGTCGCAGGCTTAGATTCTAAGCGGGGATCGTCCAAGCGAGCGAGGCGCTTGCAGGCATGGGGGCTGACTGGCGCGCGCGGCGATGGCGCGGCGCGCGAGCGCGCCCTGGTCGGGCGGCGCGCTCGCGCGCTCAAGTCAGCTTCACTCTGTGATGAGCGCGTCGCCACCGCCATCGCCCCCGCCATCGCCGTCGGCGCCATCATCGGCCTTGTGACGCACCAGCAGCGGCCCCTCGTGCGTGCCATGCACCACGATCTGGGGGTAAGGGATGCCGATGCCTGCGGCGTCCAGCTCCACCTTGATGGCGCGCGTGAGCGCCTCCAAGGTATCGCCAAAGTCAGCGCTGTTGCAGAACACGCGCACCTGCCAGTCCACAGAGGAGGCGCCAAGGCCCGAGAGGAAGACGACATGGGGCGGCTCTTCCAAGCGCTGCGGCACGCTCATGGCGGCGCGCTCAAGCACCTCGCGCGTCTCATCAATGTCGGCGCTGTAGTCCACGCCCACGCTCACGTCCGCGCGTCGGATCGGGTTGCGCGAGAAGTTGACGATCGTCGCGCCGAAGATCTGGCCGTTGGGGATGATCACGTGGCGCTTATCAAACGTGTTCATGTGCGTCGTGAACAGGCCCACCTCCTCGACGACGCCCAGCTGACCGGCGGCTTCGATGACCTGACCGACGCTAAACGGGCGAAAGACCAGCAGCATGATCCCGGCGGCCACGTTGGAGAGGCTGCCCTGAAACGCCAAGCCAATCGCCAGCGACGCGCCGCCGATGACGGCCGCTAAGCTGGTGGTCTTGATGCCGAACAGCTCCAGGCAGCCGAGCACCGCGATGAGCAAGATGAACCAGCGCGTCAGGGTGGCGAAGAACTTGGTGAGGGTGGCGTCGAACTTGATGCGCGCTAACCCGCGCTCCACCCAGCTCTTGACCAAGCCGCTCACGAACAGCGCGCCGAGCAAGATGGCGATGACCGACGCGATGCGGACCAGATACGAGGTGACGAGCGGGACGGCCTCACGGGACAGGCCGATCTTCATGAGCAGGTCTTCCATAAGCTCCTCTGGGGGCCAAGCGTGAGGCGCGCGCGCGCCTCGCGCTGGGTTTCACTCCGAGGCTTCGGCCACGGGGCGCTGCTGGATCAGCGTGTAGCCGATCGTGAGCAGCAGGTTGTTCTGGATCTGCACGTCTTCCACGAGCAGCGGCTGACGCAGCACTCGGAATTGATAATCAAGCGAGGCCCAATCGGCGAGCTTCACGGACACCTGCGTCGCGAACTCAATGTTGGTCAGCTCCAGCGTGCTCTGATCATCCGGGTTGCGCGAGTTGTAGAACGGCAGCAGCGCGTCAAGCGATGACTTGTACGTGATCCGCCCTCCCTGCAGCTCGCCCTTGATCGCGATGGCGCTCTCCGCACCGATCTGCGCGTTGTTCGCCAGCTCCACGACCTCGATCTGCGGCGTGTTCGCGTCATCATTGATGTTGAGCGTGCCGTCAGCGATCACCTGGCGCGCACCAGCGCCCAAGCGCAGCTCAAGGTCAAACGCGGTGCTTGAGATGGGGCGCACGAAGGCACCGGCAGACTCCTTGAAGTTGAACGGGCGCAGCGGATCGCGCAGCCTCAAGCGGCTCTGCGTGAGGTTATCCACCGCCCCATCCTCACGGGTGATCTGGTAGGTCACATCCTCGGGCCGCACATCCTCGCCCACGAACAAGCTGGAGCGCGCCTCCGCACGCGCGAACAGACCCACCCACGGCTGAAAGCTATAGTAATAGGTCAGATCGATCGCCAACATATCCGAGGTGTTGATGAACTGTCGGATGACAGGCGTGCGTGAGAAGATCTCCGCGATGGTCAGGTTGCCGCGCACCTCATGCTTGAGCCTGACGTACTCGACGGTGCCGTTGACCGTGCCGCCGAGGTTCCAGGTGGAGCCCTCGGCTTGACCAACGACGGCGCGGTTGTCCACGAAGTTGAGCGTGGCGCCGACGGCGAGGGTGCCATCCCAGCCCTGCTTCTTGCCGTTGATGTCGTACTTGCTCTCGACCTTCTCAAGCGCGATGCCCTTGTCTTGGGCGAGCGCGGGGGTGGCGCTCACGAGGGCGCTGGCGATGAGGGTGGCGCTTAAAGCGCAGGCGCGGGTCCTGTCCATTGAGACGTGCCTCCAAGCGAGATGGGATTGATGGGTGAGGTGAGCGTGTGAGCGAGAGGGCGCGAGCGCGTGTGTTGTTGATGACGCGTCAGCGCCGCCAAGCGACTGCCACAGATGGCGCGCTTGGCGGATGGGTCACACGTTTTTTCACAATCACCCTTAGACTTCAACCCTCGCCCAAGCGCCTCGGCGCCAGATGATCGCGAAGATGAGCGCTTGCACCGCGCGGTAGCCGCACTGCACGCCCCAGATCGCCAGCACCCCCCAGCCCAGCACCGGTCCGGCGAGCGCCGCCAGCGGCAGGCCGATGCCCCACTGCATCAGCACTGAGACCACCATGACGCGGCGGCTGTCGCCCGCGCCTAACAGCGCGTTGAGCAGCACGTTGCCGCCGATGTCGAGCCACAGCGTCGCGGCGATCAGGCGCAGCGGCGCGCGCGCCAGCGCCAGCGTCTCCGGGGTCTTGATGAATGGCATCAGCAGCAGCTCAGGCCAGATCAGCGCCGGGACGCTCAAGAGCGCGATCACCCCCATCGCCAAGCGCGCCACCTCCCAGCCCCAGCGCATCGCCTCGTCAGGTTGTCCGCGCCCCAGCGACTGCCCCACCATCGACGCCGCAGCCAGCCCAAACCCTATGCCGGGTAACAACCCCACCAACAGCAGGTTCACCAGCACCTGTGAGGCCGCGAGCTGCGCCGTGCCCACGCGCCCCACGATCACGAAGAAGGTGGTCATGCCCGCCGAGAAGAACAGGTTCTGAATGCCCGCTGGGATCGCCAAGCGCGCCATCGTGCGCAGCGCCACCCGATCGGGCAGCGCGCGCAAGAACCCGCCCTCGCGCGCGTGGCTCAAGCCCATCCAGAAGTAATAGAGCGTGCCCACATACAGCGCGATCACCGTGGCCAGCCCCGCCCCCGTCGCCCCAAGCTCAGGCGCTCCCAAGTTGCCAAAGATCAGCGCGTAGTTGAGGATCACATTGGTCGCGTGCATCACCACCAGCGTGCGCATGTACAGGCCGGAGCGGTTCACCCCGTTCCAGTAGCCGCGAAACACGAAGTTGCAGCCCACCGCCACGATCCCCGCCATGCGCACCTGCATGTAAGGGATGCCCACCGCTTGCACGGCCACATCCTCTACGAGCAGCGGCACGAGCCAGGGCACCAGCGCGATCGACAGCGCCGTCATCGGCAACCCCACGCCCACCGCCAACAACAACCCCCCATTGAGCGGCGTCGCCGTCTGCGTCACGCGCCCCTCGCCCAAGCGCCGCGCGCTCATCGCCTGCACGCCCGAGGACAAGCCCGTGATCAGCGCCGTCGCCATGAAGGTCACGAACCCGCCGATGCCCACCGCCGCGAGCGCCGCGTCGCCCAAGTGACCGACCATCGCCGTGTCGATCAAGTTCAGGATGTTCTGGGAGATCATGCCGCCGATGATCGGCAGCGCGAGCGTTAGGATCTGACGGATCCTCGTCCACTGCATGGGGCTTCACCGCCTCAACAGGTCACTGGGTCTTTGTCTGCGCGCTTGACGTGGTCGCCTGACCACTCCAACACTGTCTGTCATGAGCGCCGCATCCTAGGATGTGGATCCGCGTCCGCGCGGCGCGCGTCAGCATAAACTCACCCCTCAAGCCCGACCAAACCTTATGATAGATATCTCTCCCCCCACACGTCAGGTCGCCTTCTTCATCGACGGCGACAACCTCTCTGGCCAGAGCTGGAGCCTGCTCATTGAGAAGGCGCGCGAGTTTGGCTACGTCGCCATCGCGCGCCTCTATATGGACTTTCAATCCTTGAGCGATGGCGGCTTCGCCGCGCGCTCGGTCGGCTTTGAGCCCGTACACGTCTTGGGCAAGCGCACCTCCAGCGGCTTCAAGAGCATGGTCGACGTCGCCCTCGCCACCGACTCCATCTCCGTGCTCTATGAGAACCCCAACATCACCACCATCATCCTTGGCACCGGTGATGCCGACTTCATCCCCGTGATCCGCCACTGGAAGCGGCGCGGTAAGATGGTCGTCGTCATGTCCAACGAGGCCAAGCTCTCCACAGAGCTGCGCCTGGTGGCCGATCATCTGGTCACCTTCGGCGGACGCAAGAAGGCCGAGCCCGCGCGCCCAGCCCCCGTACCCCTGCCGCCGCTGAAGCTTCGCCAAGCCGTGCTTGAGCTCGTCGGCAGCACGCGCCTCACCGATCGCGAGACCGATCAGCCGCTCATCCGCGTGGACTGGCTCTTGGAGCAATTGCACAAGGCCCACCCCGAGGCCGCTGGCGCGCTGCCCGATGAGGCCCAGATGATGAAGCTCTTGGCCGAGATCCCTGAGCTTGTGCCCATCGATGGCAAGGGCCGCTCCTTCCTCGTCGGCTTGCCCGAGGTCGAAGACGAGCCCGAGCCCGCGCCCGCCTCCTCGGCCGATAAGATGACCGATGAGCAGATCCTTGACCTGTTCGGGGAGCTGTGTCGCGACGCGCTGCCTCCCGATGGCTCCTGGATGCCCGCGCCTCACACCCTCAACGAGGGCAAGCGCCTGCTCGAAGATGGCGCCGGCCTGGAGCTGCCCGCCAGTCGCCCCACTGGCTGGTTTCGTCGCCTCATGGAGGAGACGCCCGGCGTTGAGGTGCGACACACCCATCAAGGGCACATGGAGCTGCGCTTGGTCCCTTGAGCTGTGAGCTGTCACCATGCGATCGCGCCACCTGCTGCTGTGCTGTGCGCTCCTAGGCGGTGCTTGTCACCCACAAGACCAGTCAGCGCGCGACGCGCGCGCGCTGGCTCGCCTGCACGCCCTGTCGCCCTCACCGCAGGCGGACCTGCCCCCAGGCGCCCTCGCCAGGCTCGGCTCCAACCTCATGCGCGTGCGCGGTAACCTCGCGGATGCCGCCCTCGCCAGCGATGGCGTCACCATCGCCGTCGCCAGCGGCGGCCGCGATGTCACGCTGCTCGACAAGCGCCGCGCGGGCGTGGCGCGCGTCTTGATCGGTGACCTGCAAGTTGGCCCCATCACGCAGGTCGTCTTCTCGCACGATGATCGCTTCGTGATCGGCTCAAAGCCCGGTCACAGCGCGATCGTCTGGGAGCTGAGCTCGGGGCGTCGCGTCTGGGCTGGCGCGGATGCCGGGCTGCGTGTCATCGCTCATCCTACCCAAGCGCGCCTCATCGTCTGGCGAGCGCAGCAGCTCAGCGTCATCGCGCTCGACGCCCCCAGCTCAGCTGTCAACGCGTGGCTCGCCCCTGAGCCACGCTTCATGCTGGCTACGCCGGATGGCGCGCAGCTCGTGCTCGTCGTCAAGGATGAGCTGCGGCTGATCGATCTTGCGTCGGGGCAGCTCGCTCGGGCGCTTAAACACAACACCTCGCGCTTGCTCCACGCCGCGATGCACCCCAGCGGTGACGCGGTGAGCTTGCTCAGCAGCTATGGTTCTGCCTCCGAGTGGTCGCTGCTTGACCCCGACGAGCCGCCGCGCAAGCTGACGCTGTCGCGCAGCGTCTTCGCCCTGACGTATGACCCCGAGGGGCGGCGCATCGCGTCCCTGGGGCTGGCCGGCGCCACGCGCTCGCGCGTCTTGCTCATCCCCGACGTGGTGGATGGTCCCGTGCGTGAGTGGCCAGGGCGCCTGCTGCACCTGGGGCCGCATGGCGCGCTGCTAGGACACCTTGACGCCCTCACGCTCGTGCCTTGGGGGGCGTTCACCCCCGCGCAGCTCGCGAGCCACCCCCACCAAGAAGCCATCACCAGCTTGAGCTTGAGCGCCGATGACACCCTGTGGAGCGCCTCGCGCGAGGGGCGCGTCTGGCGCTGGTCGTTGCAGACGCGCCAAGGCGCGCCCCTGGTGACGCCTAGCTTTGAGCCTGGGCCGCTGCTCATCGCCAGCTCCCCCGATGGCTCACGCGTCGCCATCGCGCATGGGGAGCAGGTCAAGGCCGAGGTCATGGTCCTCGACGCGCGCACGCGCGCGCTCCAACACAGCGCGCCCTCAACGCTGACGCGCGAGCATGTCGCCGCGCTCGCCATGGATGACGCTGGCGTGCCCTCGCTCTTCTCCGCGCGCGGGCTCATCGCGCGCGGCGATGCTGTCGCGCGCCCGCTCGTTGAGGACGCGCAGCGCGATGCCAGCGCGCTAGCGTCGCCTCCCGCTAGCGCGCCCAGGCTGCTGGCCATCGGCCCCCACGGCCATCACGCGCTCGTGCTGTCGCAGCGCTCACCCGCGCGCGTCGCGCTGTGGGATCTGCGCGAAGGACGCCTGCTGCTTGAGCGCGCCGCCACGCGCCAGCTCGCGCGCTCGACCTGCGCCATCGCCCCCGACGCCAGCGCCTTCGCCTGCCTCGCCAACAGCGGCGACTTGGAGGTCTTCTTGGTGAAGGAGCAGCGCGCCTTCGCCATCGGGGTGGGCATGGGGCAGATCGGCGGCGTCGTGTTCGCCCCCGATGGCGCCGTGATCGTGGCGGGCAGCCGCAGCCAGCGCGGGGTCTATGAGCCCGGACAGAACCTGCACGCCCTCGACGCCACGCACCGCGAGGTCCACATCGAGCGCGTCGACCTCGACGCGCGCCGCGTCACCCACACGCTCACCACCCGCGCGCCCGCCATCACCGCCCTCGCGATTCACCCCGACGGGCGCCGCCTGCTCACCGGTCACAGCGACGGCCTCATCCACCTGTGGGACGTGGCCGCGCTGCCGCAGCAGCCCACGCTGCGCCTGCCTCACTAGCTCAGTCGCAGACGCATCAGCCCCATCAGCCGCCCTCGCCCTCCTCATCCTGACGCTGCATCCGCCACAGCCGCGCGTAAGCGCCACCCTGCATCAGCAGCTCCAGGTGTGTGCCGCGCTCCGTGATCTGCCCATCCTCCAACACCAGGATCTGATCCGCGTCCACCACGGTGGAGAGCCGGTGCGCGATCACCAGCGAGGTCTGGCGGCTGGCGGCCTCGCGCATCGCGCCCAAGATCGCCTGCTCCGAGGCCGAGTCCAGCGACGAGGTCGCCTCATCGAAGATCATGATGCGCGGCTGCTTTAAGAGCGCGCGCGCGATCGCCACGCGCTGCTTCTCTCCGCCTGACAGCTTCAGCCCGCGCTCGCCGACCACCGTCTCATAGCCCATCGGCAGCCGCTCAATGAACGCGCTCAGCGACGCCATCTGGGCCGCGCGCGCGACCTCCTCATCCGTCGCGCTCAGGCGCCCGTAGCGGATGTTGTAGCCCAGCGTGTCATTGAACAGCACGGTGTCTTGAGGCACCACGCCCATCGCGTCACGCAGCGAGGCTTGCGTCACCTCGCGCACGTCTTGCCCGTCCACGCACACGCGGCCCCCTGTCACATCGTAGAAGCGAAACAAGAGCCTCGCCAGCGTGGACTTGCCCGCGCCGCTCGGTCCCACCAGCGCCGTCTTGGTCCCCGGCGCGATGGTGAAGCTGATGTCCTTGAGGATCGGGCGCGCCGGATCATAGGCGAAGCTCACCTCCTCAAAGCGCACCTCGCCCGCGCCCAAGCGAAGCGTCTGCGCGTCTGGCGCGTCTTGGATCTCCGGCGCGAGGTTCAGCATCGCCACCATCCGCTCCATGTCCGTGAGCGCGTTGCGGATGAACCCGTAGATGCTGCCCAAGAACCCCAGCGGCAAGAACAGCTGCAATAAGAACGCGTTCACCGCCACCAGATCGCCGAGCGTCAGCTCGCCCGTGACCACCCCATCGGCGGCCAAGAACATCAAGCCCGTCACGCCCGCAGTGATGATCAAGCTCTGGCCCGCGTTGAGCGCGCTGCGCGTCGTCTCGCTCTTGACCGCCGCGTCTTGCCACACCTGCATGCTGTTCGCGTAGCGCTCAAGCTCGAACGTCTCATTGCCCGAGTACTTCACCGTCTCGTAGTTCAACAGCGCGTCGATCGCCTGCGTGTTGGCCACCGACTCCGCTTGGTTGACCTCCTTGCGAAACTGAATGCGCCACGCCGTAAAGCGCAGCGTGAAGGCCAAGTAGACCACGAACGTCCCGAGCGCCACCAAGGCGAAGCTGCCGCTGTAGCTGGCGATCAGGATCGAGGTCACCATCGTGATCTCGAGGATCGTCGGCACGATGTTAAACAGCACATAGCTGAGCACGTCGCTCATGCTGCGCGTGCCACGGCTGATGTCGCGGCTGATCGCGCCCGTCTTGCGCTCCAAGTGGTAGCGCAGTGAGAGCGCGTGCAGGTGGCTGACCACCTGCATCGCCATCTCTTGCATGATCTGATAGCGGGTGCGCACGAACACCACGTTGCGCAGCTCTTGCGACAGCGCCGAGGCCAAGCGCAGCGCGCCGTAACCCAGCAGCAAGCCCACCGGCAGCGCCAGCGCGGGGCCTGAGCTGGCATCCAGCGCGTCCACCAGCGCCTTGAGCACCAGCGGCACCGACACCGTGGCCACCTTGGCGCTCACCAAGAGCGTCACCGCCGCGCCGAGCTGGAGCTTGTGGCGCCACATCGCGGGCGCCATCATCCGCCACAGCGCCCGCGCGCTCTCAAGCTCCAGACCTGCCTCCGCGCCGGGCGCTGCGTCGAACCTCGCGCCCTCTCCACGTCTCGCCATTCGCACTCCTCGGCGCGTCACGCGCCGCACACCAGCATCATCAAGGCGCATCTGTCGCGTGAGGCTGGCGTGCCACGTGACAGAGGGGGGCCGCGCTCAAGCGCGATGGGCCACTGGACAAGCAAGCGCGCTCATCCATTCCCTTGACCCCGTCAACGCGCACATAGACGCACCGCGCGCATCGATCTTCATCAGCGCGCGTGAGGCGTCATCCCCCTGGCTCGCACAACAGGCGCTGTTTCAGCCCTTGTCAGGCAGCGGCAGCTTGGCGGTGGCGTGGATGTGCGGGCGGCCTTGCGCATCAATCGAGACGCGCATCCCGACATAGATCCGAGGATCATCAGGGTGACGCTCGCGCTTGCGCGCGGCCAGCATGTCCCACACCCGCGCGACCTCATCGCGCTGCGGGATCTTGGCGCCGCTATCGCGCTCCAGCTTGTCGAGCACCTCATCGCGCGCCACGCCCGCGACCTGCGCGTTCCAGCACAGCATCGCCATCGTCAGCCCCTCACGAAAGCTCGACTCCGGCGCGTTCTGCGCCGCCAGCCCGTCGAGCACAGGCTTGGCGAAGTCGGCCAACACCTCGGCGTGCGGGCGCAGCCCGTACGCCTCTAAGAGCTGGCGCGCCTGCGCACCGCGCAGCACCGAGTCACCCCCTGAGGCCTTCTCGCTCAGCTCCCCTAGCCCGTTGGCGTGGTTGAGCCGATCCCGCATCGTGCCCCGTCGCTTCTTGATCTTCATCGCCTCACTCCTGCGCTCACAGCGCGCTGCTCGTCCTACACGGCGCATTGATAGCACAGATGCGCCGCGCGTGGCGAGCGAGCCCAACGTCGCGCGCGCTTCTGTGCCTCCCCTCTCAGTCGGCTTCGATTCGCCCCAGTCAGGAGAGATGGTCGCCTGCGCCCAGCGTAACTTTAACGTGAGTTCTGAGTTTGTTCTTAATAAATTCAGCAACTTAGTTGTGATTTTGACATAGTGTGACGCTAGGCGCAGACCTCACCCCCCGGCCCCCTCTCCATAAATGGAGAGGAGGTGACTCCTTGGTAAGATTGGGATTAGCTTGCGGATGAGGTGCCTTCGCTTGTTGAAGTAAGCTGTTGGTTTTGAACGACATCCATCCTGTTCGGTTCCCCCTCGCCATTCATGGAGAGGGGGCTAGGGGGTGAGGTCTCCACGCGCCTGACGCACAGCGCGCTTTCAAACCGCTCACTTCTCCCCCAGCGCTCGACGCTTCCAAACTCAGAACTCACGTTAACATCAGGCGCTGCGACGCATTGTGCGGGAGGTTGTGTATGAGCGATGCGCCCATCATGGCGCGCTGCATCGCTTAAAAGTGCGCCTGCACAGGCACCCATTCATCCGGATCGTGGCACATCAAGGCGCCCGAGCGTCAGCTTGGCGCGCCGACCTCGTTGACCGCGCTCGCCGCATCACAGCCCAAGCAGAACAGCTTGCCCGTGCGATGATGCAAGCGCCCGCGATCACCGGGGCTCATCTCGGCCTCGCACCCATCACACAGCGTGCCGCTGTCGAGCGTCTCCACGCTGAAGTCAGGCTGCTCACGCTCGCGGCCATCCACGATCAGGCCGCGCGCCACAGGCTTGACGAGCTCGCGACGAAAGCGCTCATGCAGCGCCATCCACCGACTCAGCAGCCGCTCCTCCAGCCCGCGCGCCCGCGCCACGCGCTCGATCATCGCCTCGCGGTAGTCGAACAGCTCATCCGAGATCACCATCCAATGATGCGCGTTGAACGGGCGCAGCCCAAAATACTCACGCGAGCCGCTGATCACATCGCACAAGAACGCGTACTGCTTGTCGATCGCGCGCTCGCGCGTCACGTTGTGAAAGAACGGCGCGAGGCGCGCGTCTTCGTAGACCTCCGCGTAGAAGTCCTCCAAGATCAGGCGCAGCAGCGCGCCATCACCCAGCCCACGCCACAGCTCAAGATCTGGGGCGATCATCGCGAGCTTTGCGCTGTCTTGGGGCATGTAGGGGTGGGCGGGCTCGTAGGGGTCGGCCCAGATGGCGGCGCGCGACACACCGCCCAAGATCGCGTGATAGCGCGCCTCATAGACCATGTCAGGGTTGCCGCACAGGTACACCACGCGCCCCTCAAGCTCAGGATGATCCTCGAACGCGACCTGCGTCACGCGGCCAGCGGCTGCGCCGAACACAGGGTCCGATCCGCTGACGCACCCGGTGTAGCGCACCTGCGGGTGGGCCGCCTCAAGCGCGCGCCACGCGTCGTCCAGATACAACCCCGACGCCTCGCGCGCGCCGTGATACACGTCGATGCGGCCCTGATGCCCGCGCTTGAGCGCGTCACGCGCGATCCCGTGCAGCGCGCCGATGCCGCTGCCCGTGCCGATCAGCAGCAGCGCGCGCGAGGCCATCGCCTCATCGTAGACGCACGCGCCCAGCGGCCCGCGCAGCGACAGCATGTCACCCTCGCTCACCTCATCACACAGCCACCGGCTGAGCTGACCGTCCGCCACGCGCTTGACTTGCAAGCACATGAAGTAATCTTCCTCGTCGATGCTCGTGATCGAGTAGCTGCGCGCCAGCCCATCAGGGCGGCGCACGTCGACGTGCTGGCCCGGACGCCACGCGATGAGCGTCTCCAGCTCAAGCTGCAGCTCAAACACCTCGGGCCCAAGCTGACGCTTGCCCGCGACCACCGCGCTCAGCCAGCGCTGTGACAGATCGGGCGGCCCCAAGCTCAGCGGCCCGCTCAATGACGAGACGCAGGGTAAGAAGTGGCCCGTCTCCACCAAGCTCGGCGCGAGCCCGTAGCGCGTGCAGTCGGGCACATCGCCCTCCACCGCGCGCAGCACGCAGGTGTGACACGAGCCCTTGCGACACGAGAACGCCACCGACGCCCCCCCACGGATCAGCGCGTCAAGCGCGACCTCCTCGCCGAGCGCCTCATAGACCTTCCCCTCATAGGTGATCTTCGCCATCGCGCGCCTCCCAAACCTTCACGTTGAGCGTCTCTCCACCCACCTCGCCAAGCGGCCCCCCCTTTATACCACAGCGACGCGCAAACCGCACAGGCGCCCATGGCGCGTCAACAACATCGCTGGACAATTTGACGACGCGGTGTGAGAGATAGACACTACAGCGAGCCCATGCGCGCTCACCGCGCGCCCCCCCTCCCCCACCCGATGCGGTATGAACAACACGCCCCCTCAGCCCCCTGAAGACGAGCGCGACGCGACGAGCGATGGCGCGATGCAGGCCCCCGCGCGCCGCGCCGCCATCACGCCCGCGCCTGTGAGCGCCCTCGTCGAGGCCGATGACGAGCGCGCGCTGCGCGATCCAGCCTATTATATCAATCGCGAGCTGAGCTGGCTGGAGTTCAACGCGCGCGTGCTGGCACAAGCCACCGACACGCGCACGCCGCTTTTGGAGCGCCTCAAGTTCTTATGCATCTCCAGCACCAACCTGGATGAGTTCTTCGAGATCCGCGTCGGTCGCCTCAAGCAGCAGCTCCACGTGCACGCCCACCAGACCTCGCCAGATGGCATGACGCCCGCCCAGCAGCTCGCGCACATCAGCGCGCTGGCGCACCGCTTCGTCGAGGATCAATATCGCATCCTCAATGACGAGCTGTTCCCCGCCCTCAAGACGCAAGGCGTCCACTTCGCGCGCCGGCGCAGCTGGACGCCCCAGCAATCGCAGTGGATCAAGTCCTACTTTGAGCGCGAGGTGTTGCCCGTGCTCAGCCCCCTGGGCCTCGATCCGGCTCACCCCTTCCCGCGCATCCTCAACAAGAGCCTCAACTTCATCGTGTCCTTGGAGGGCCAAGACGCGTTCGGGCGCGAGAGCGGCATCGCGGTGGTCCAAGCCCCACGCTCGCTGCCTCGGGTCATCCACCTGCCGCCCGAGATCGCGCCCAGCGGCCACAGCTTCGTGTTCCTGTCCTCCATCATCCACGCCCACGTCAACGCCCTGTTCCCCGGCATGCACGTCAAGGGCTGCTACCAGTTTCGCGTCACCCGCAACAGCGAGCTGTTCGTCGATGAGGAGGAGGTCGAGGACCTCATGCACGCCCTCGAAGATGAGCTGTACACCCGCAACTTCGGCGACGCGGTGCGCCTGGAGGTCGCGGACAACTGCCCTATGAACGTCGCGCGCTACCTGCTCGATGAGTTTGAGCTTGGCCCCCAAGACCTCTACCAGGTCAACGGCCCCGTCAACCTCAACCGCCTGATGACGATCACCGCGATGGTCAGCCAGCCGGCGCTTGTCTACCCGCCGTTTAAGGCCGCCGTCAGCCCCCCCGCGCTGCGACACACCGACCTGTTCGCGCTGCTGCGCGAGCGCGATCTGCTGCTGCATCACCCCTTCGAGTCGTTCACCACCGTGCTGGAGTTCGTGCGCCAAGCGGCCGCCGATCCGCAGGTGCTGGCCATCAAGCAGACGCTCTATCGCACCGAGGTCGACTCCACGCTCATTGAGGCGCTGGCCGAGGCCGCGCGCAGCGGCAAGGAGGTCACCGCCGTCATCGAGCTGCGCGCGCGCTTTGATGAGGAGCGCAACATCCAGATCGCCAGCACCCTGCAAGAGGCTGGCGCGCACGTGGTCTACGGCGTGGTCGGCTATAAGACCCACGCCAAGATGGCGCTCGTGGTCCGGCGCGAGCCCGAGGGCTTGCGACGCTACGTCCACCTGGGCACGGGCAACTATCACCCGCGCACCGCGCGCCTCTACACCGACTATGGCCTGCTCAGCAGCGACGCCGAGCTGTGCGAGGACGTCCACAACCTGTTCTCACAGCTCACTGGCCTTGGCCGCGCGGCCCAGCTCAAGCGCGCGCTGCAAGCGCCGTTCACCCTCGCCAGCGGCATCCACGAGCGCATCCAGCGCGAGATCGCCCACGCCCTGGCGGGCCGCCCCGCCCGCATCATGGCCAAGATGAACTCGCTCACCGAGCTGGACATCATCCGCGCCCTCTACGAGGCCAGCCGCGCGGGCGTCGAGATCGACCTCATCGTGCGCGGCATCTGTCGGCTGCGCCCTGGCATCCCTGGCGTCTCCGAGCGCATCCGCGTGCGCAGCATCATCGGCCGTTTCCTTGAGCACACCCGCGTCTATTATTTTCATCATGACGGCGCCCCTGAGGTCTACTGCTCCAGCGCCGATTGGATGACCCGCAACCTCCACCGCCGCGTCGAGACCTGCTTCCCCATCCTCGATCCCCAGCTCGCCGCGCGCGTGGTCGATGAGACCTTTGGCTGCTATCTGCGCGATAACACCAGCGCTTGGCAGCTCCACAGCGACGCCTCCTACAGCCGCGTCACCCCAGCACCCGATGAGGCCCCCTTCAACGCACAGCAAGCGCTGCTGGAGCGGCTGGCTGACCCCTCATCGACCCCTTGAACCCTCTTGCCTGGCGAGCCCTCGTGATGTCTGAGCTGTCATTGCATGTAAACGGCGAGCCCGTCTCGCTCCTGTTGGCTGACGATGCGACGCTTCAAGGGTTGCTCGATCAGCTGGAGGTTCAGGCCACGCGCGGCGTCGCCGTCGCCCTCAACGATCATGTCATCCCGCGCGCTCAGTGGGCCTCCACCTCCGTGGCCCGAGGCGATCGCGTCGAGATCATCCGCGCCACTCAAGGCGGCTGATCGTCCCACTGCCCCACGGTGAACTCATGAGCGCTGTCTTGCCTGACGATGCCCCGCTTCGCATCGGCCCCTACACCTTCACCAGCCGCCTCATCGTCGGCACCTCGCGCTATCCTAACTACCAGGTCATGCTCGACGCGCTCGACGCCAGCGGCGCCGAGCTTGTCACCGTGTCGATCCGGCGCATGAACCTCCAAGCGGCCCAAGAACACGGCCTGCTGGAGCTGATCCAGGATCGCTACACGCTGCTGCCCAACACCGCCGGCTGTCACACCGCCCGCGACGCCATCCTCACCGCCCAGCTCGCCCGCGAGGCCTTGCAGACCGACCTCATCAAGCTGGAGGTCATCGGTGATGATCAGACCCTCTTGCCCGATGGCGAGGAGCTGCTGATCGCCGCGCGCGCGCTCGTCAAGGACGGGTTCGTGGTGATGGCCTACGCCAACGATGACCCCGTCCTGTGCAAGAAATTGCAAGACAGCGGCTGCGCCGCCGTCATGCCGCTTGGCTCGCCCATCGGCAGCGGCATGGGGATTCGCAACCCTTATAACTTCCAGATCATCCGCTCGCAGCTTGAGGTGCCGATGCTCGTGGACGCGGGGCTTGGCACCGCCAGCGACGCGGCGCTGGCGATGGAGCTTGGCTGCGACGGCGTGCTGCTCAACACGGCCATCTCAGGCGCGCAGCACCCGGTGCTGATGGCGCGGGCGTTCCGCGCGGCGGTCGACGCAGGCCGCGCCGCCCTGCGCGCAGGCCGCATCCCGCGCCGCCTCCACGCGCAGGCGTCCTCGCCCATTCACGGGCGCGTGGAGCTTGGCGAGCTATGAGCGGACCTCAACCCTCGCGGCTGTGCGTGATCATCGACGTGCCCACCTGCGCCGCGCTTGGCAAGTCACCAAGCCAGCTCGCGTGGCGCGCAGCATCAGGCGGCGCGCGGCTCATCCAGCTGCGCGCCCCTGGCGTGCCGTCGCACCTGCTGTGGGAGATCGCGCGCGAGGTGGCCACCGCCACGAGCGTGCATCGCGCCACGCTGCTGGTGAATGATCGTGCGGATGTGGCGCTCGCGCTGGGCGTGCATGGCGTGCATCGGCCAAGCCACGGCCTGCCCGTCAGCGCGCTGCGCGCGCTGGTCGGGCGCGACGGCCTCATCAGCGCCGCCGCCCACAGCCTCGACGACGCCCTGGCGCTGCGCGCCGAGGGCGTCGACCTGCTGCTGGTGAGCCCCGTGTTTGAGACGGCCTCCAAGCCCGGCTACGGCCCTGCGCTGGGCCTGGACACGCTCGGCCAATGGTGCGCCTCACTTGAGGGCGCGCGCGTGTATGCCCTTGGCGGCGTCACGCCTGAGCGCTGCGCGCAGGTCCTTGAGGCCGGCGCTTATGGCGTGGCGATGATGGGCGAGGTGGTGCGGGCGCAAGATCCCGCGCTCGTGGTGATGCAGGCGCTCGACGCGCTCGGCGAGCTGTCCTGAAGCGCCGCGAGCGCTCGCCATGGGAGCAGGTGCGCGCCGCAAGTGAAGGGCTCGCTTGGACGATCCACGCATAAAATCAAGGGCTGCGATGCACCGCGCGGGAGGTCGTGTGAGCGATCTTCTGCGCAGGCGCGCCGCATCGCTTGAATTAGACCTGGCGCCCGTCAGGCCTTTGGCCTGACGCGCGCGCGCGGCGAAGCCGCGCTCACTGGCTCAAGCGCTCAAGAGCGCGTCGAGCTGCTTAGAGGCGACCAGCGCCTCCAGCTCGTCGGCG
>CAYXWB010000029.1:0-28946 GCA_964468515.1 uncultured Bradymonadales bacterium
TGCCGGGGGGTTTGGGGGGGGGCCCCGGGGGGCGGGGGGGGGGGGGGTGGGGCCGGGCCCCCCTCGCCGCGCGCCCGCGCGACCGCATTAAGCGCCTTGGCCTCCTGCGGCGCTGCCTTAGGCTTGGCTGGCGCTGGCTTCGGATCAACGGCACGCGTGACCTTGACGCTGGGCCGCTCCGACGCCACCTCATCTGGCGGCTGCACCTCCTCGCGAGGGGCAACCTCAGGTTTTACCTGAGGTGGCTCAGCGGGCGCAGGCTCAAGCTCAACCGATTGAGCTGATGACGCAGCGCTCGGCTCAGCGATGAACGCCGCCTGCTCCGAAGGAGGCGGCGTTGATGAGCGCTCCGACCTGTTGATCATCAGCGCCAGGACGAGCGATGACGCGCCGAGGATCAGCACGCACAACGTCGCGATCATGAGCGCCGCGTGACGCGGCAAGTGAGAGGCGCGCGCCTGCGCCGCGCTCTCCTCATAGGAGGCGCCCGCCACGGCAACGCCAACGACAGGCCCAGAGGCGGTCTGGGGCTGGCCCGACACAGGGCTGAAGAGGCGCGACATCGGCGGCGCGACGTCTGTCTGCGCGCGCGGCGGCGTCAGCCGCCGCGTCGCGCCTTGCGCGGCACGCGCGGGCACCCATGAGGCGATCTCACGCTGGTTCGCATAGCGCGCCTCATGCTTCGCCGCCAGCCCATCAAGCCGCTCACGCAGCGTCAACGCGTCGGGGCGCGCGCGCGGCTCTTTGGCCAAGCAGTCATGGATGATCACCTCAAGCTCAGGATCCACGCTCGGGCGCAGCCCTGACAGCGCGCGCGGCGGCAGGCTCACATGCGCCAGCGCCATGTTAGCCGTCGCCAAGAAGGGCAAGTCTGCCGTCAGCAGCTCATAGAGCGTGACGCCAAACTGGTAGAGGTCGACCGCTGGCGTGATGGCCTCGCCCAAGAGCTGCTCAGGCGCCATATACGCTGGCGTACCGCGCACTTGGGTGCCACGCGCGTGCAGCTCGGCGAGGCTCCGGGCCAAGCCAAAGTCGATGATCTTGGCCAAGCCGTCGGGCTGCACCAAGAGGTTCGCGGGCTTGATGTCGCGGTGCACGATCCCCTGCTCATGCAAGTACGCGAAGGCGCTGGCGAGCTGGGCGCCCAGCGCCACCGTGTCGGCCTCCGTCAAGGGGCCGCGCTCGGCCAAGATGTCCTCAAGGTTCACCCCCTCGACATACTCAAACACGATGAGCGCGCGCCCATCGATCATGGTGACATCATAGATGCCCACCAAGTTAGGATGACGCAGCGCGGCGAGGCTGCGCGCCTCGGCCATAAAGATCTTCTGGGCCTCAGGGTGCTCGCTCAGCTCCTCGTTGAGCATCTTGATCGCCACCTGACGATGCAAAAGCTCATCCTGCGCGCGCAGCACGATCCCCATGCCGCCGCGCCCCAGCAGCTTCTCAAAGCGATAACGATCGCCCAAGAGCTGCCCACGGAAGCGATCAAAGGAGCCCGTCACCGCTGACATCAGCGCTTCGGGCGCCGCGTCCATGTCCAGCACCATCAGCTCCCCAGGGCGCACCTCGATCTTGCGGCTGAGCCGCCGCCCCTCCACCTCCACCTCGACCGTCAACGTCGTGGTGTCCTCGGCCAACGTGAGCTGCCCTGCCCCATCTGTCACCAGCTCGCTCGTGCCGCGCTCACTGAGCAGCGTGACCTGAGCGCTGGACAGAGGCGCGGCGCGATGCACGAGCATCAGGCGAGGGGTAGTCATGGGGGCATCCTTGGACACGCAGGCGGGCTTTTGAAGAGGTGCTCGCCAGAACACCTCTCTGTCTGTCCGACAGTACGCGTCACGAGCGCTTTGGGTTGAGTGGCAAACAAAATATAGGCACACATGATAACAGATGCACCTGAGAGACATCAGGTTCTCAATGCAACTATTATAGCGCGCCTGAATGAAAAGGGCGCCTGCCACGTTGAACTAGGCGCTCGCGCGCGCAGCATCTCAGCGCGCGCGCTGACCTGATGATCTCAACGCGCGCGCTGCCGCTGGCAACGCGCGCTGCCCTCAGCCCTGGAGACCTCACGCTATGCTCATCGCGCGCGCCTCACTCGCCAGCCTCATCCTGCTCTCTAGCGCGATGATGATGACGCTGTCATCCACCGCCTACGCGCAGAGCGCGCGGGAGCTGACCCAACACCTGCCTCACAGCACAGGCCTCGTCATCGGCGTCAACGCCCGCGAAGCGCGCAACACCACGCTGTATCAGCAAGGCCTCGCCATGCTGCGCCAAGCCCCTGAGGCTGCCAACCTCATGACCACCTTGCAAGACCAGCTCGCCATCGATCTGGAGCGCGACGTCGACGCCGTCGCGCTCGGTTTGCAGCTGTCCGCCGCCACCAAGGCCAAGGTGCGCGGTGACGAGCCGTTCGTGGCCGTGCTGTCGGGGCGTTTTGATCGCGCCGCGCTCGACGCGCGCCACCCCGCGGCCTCGCGCCGCGCTGTGAACAAGCTCAGCGTCATCCCCCATGACGCCGCCGACGCCGCCCTGCTCAATGACACCACCTTGGTGCTCGTCGGCGGCAAGCAGAGCTTCCGTGACAGCGCCTGGGCGTCGCTCTCGGGCAAGGGCAAATCACTGCCCAAGAATGCCGCCATCCAGGGGCTGTTCAAGCAGGTTGACACCACCAAGGCCGTCTGGGGTGTCGCCAACCTCAAGAACATCCCCGCCATCAAAGACAAGCCCAAGGTCAACGCGCTCACCTTTGACCTCGACGCCAGCGCCGGCCTGGGGCTGCGCAGCCGCATGACCCTCAAGGACGAGGCCGACGCCAGCGCCGCCCTCGCCCAGATGGAGCAGAGGCGCCAAGACGCAGGCCTGATGGCCGCCATGGTCGGCGCGGGGCCGCTGGTGCGCAACCTCAGCATCGCCCAAGACAAGGCCCAGCTGCGCATGGCCAGCGCCATGACCGAGCCTGAGCTGCGCACGCTCTTGCAGCGGCTCGCCAGCATGCGCGCCAACCCCGCCCCCAAGGCCGCCGCGCCTGCATCAAAGCCCCCCTCAAAGCCCGCCGCCCCCTGAGACGGGCCACCTCACCTCCCCGTGAAGCCTTCTTCAGCGCGCGCGGTGCGTTGACGCACCGCGCGTCGACGCGCGGCGCGCGCTGGTGTAAGACACCAGCGCCACGTCTGCAGGAGGTCGTCCTTGAAGCCGCTCTGTTCACGCTATAGCGCCCTCGCCGCGCTGCTCTTGCTCCCCTCGCTCGCCAGCGCCCAGAGCTCCCCCACGGAGGGGATCGCGCTGCCCGATCGCTCCCTGAGCACGCAGACCGACGCCGCCAGCGTCGAGACCAACCCTGCGGGTTTGGGCTACATTGAGTCGCCTGAGCTCAGCTACACGCTCCAGCTCGCCGCTCCTTCGCTGCAGGGCACCCTGCCCGAAGGCCACGCGGTGTTCGCCGCCATTGGCGGCGGTGGCATGGGCTTAGGGCTCGGCTTGCAATGGCTCACTCGCCCCGATCAGCCCGCTGGCATGCGCCGCTATCGCAAGTACAGCTTGGGCGGCGCCATCAGCAACAGCGAAAACTTCAGCGTGGGCCTCACTTATAACCTGTTCGGCGCCGATCGCGATGAGCGCCTCGACGCGCTCGCGACCATCGATCTTGGCGCCCAATTGCGCCTGAGCGAGCATGTGGGCGTCGGCCTGTTCATGCGCGACGCCAACACCCCCTACCTCTATCGCGACAACGTCGCCCTGCCGCGCCGCTTCGCCGCTGACCTCGCCGTCAGGCTCTGGACCGGGCGCCTCATCCTCGATCAAGAGATCGCCTATGTGCAAGGGCGCCAGCAGTGGCAGATCATCCCACGCTTGGTGATCGAGCCAGTCGACGGCTTGCGCGTGTTCGGGCGCGCCCGCTTTGACACCGGGGCCGAGCAGCGCATGCCCCAGTTCCAAGAACTGATCGCGGGCTTGGAGGTGAGCCTCGGGTTCTTAGGCGTCGCCAGCGCCGCCCAGCTCGGGCGCGCCGATGGCGACGCGCGCCTCATCGGCCACGCGCACACGGTCTGGCTCTCCAATGAGAAGCAGCGCTCCATCATTGAGGCGCCCAGCCGCTGGCAGATCATCGATCTCACCTCCAGCTTCGCTGACTTGCCCGTCTCAGGCCTGTTTGGCCCCTCCTCGCAGAGCTTCGTCACGATGCTGCTGCGCTTGGATGAGATGGCGCGCGATAACGCCGTGCGCGGCGTCGTCATCAACCTCGCGAGCCCAGGCCTGGGCTACGCCCAGGCCTGGGAGCTGCGCCAGCGCATCGCCGCGCTGCGCGCGGCCGATAAGAAGGTCGTCGCCCTGATGCAGAGCGCGGACACCCGCGACGTGTTCATCGCCAGCGCCGCAGACGCCATCTTCATGGTCCCGCAAGCGCTCTACGAGCCCACCGGCGTCTCCGCGCAGCTGGTCAGCTACCAGGGCATCTTGCAGAAGCTCGGCGTTGAGGCCGAGTTCTTGCGCGTGCGCGATTACAAGACCGCGCCCGAGGCCTTCGTCTCACCCACCCCAAGCCCCGAGAGCTTGGAGCAGACCGGCGACTACTTGGCTCAGCTCTACAGCGCCATCATCGGCGCCATCAGCGCGGGGCGAGATCGTAGCGAGGCGCAAGTGCGCACGGTCATGGACAACTTGCCGCTGATGCCTCATCAGGCGGCCGAGCTTGGCCTCATCGACGGCGTGCTCTATCCCGACGAGCTAGAGCGCAAGCTGCGCGAGCTGACCGGCACCTTCGTCTCACTACAGCGCGACTATAACCCCAAGCGCACCAACGAGGAGCGCTGGGAGACGCTTCCCGTCATCGCCGTGCTCGTGGTCGATGGCACCATCATCCAGGGCAGCTCCGGCCAAGACATCCTCGGCAGCGAGGCCTTCTCCGGCGGCTCCACCCTCACGCGCGCCATTGATGATCTGCGCCGTGACAGCAACGTGCGCGCCGTCATCGTGCGCATCAACAGCCCCGGCGGCAGCGCCTACGCCAGCGAGCAGATCTATCGCGAGCTGCGCCGCCTGGCGCAGGTCAAGCCCGTCGTCGCCAGCATGGGCAACATCGCCGCAAGCGGCGGCTATTACGTCGCCGTCGGCGCTGACACCATCTTCGCCACGCCGCTGACCTTGACCGGCTCCATTGGCATCTTCGCGGGCAAGTTCTCCGCGTCGGCGGGCCTGCGCGAGCGCTTGGGCCTCAACGTGACCACCCTCCAAGAGGGCCGCTTGGCGGGCGCCGCTACCTTGCTCATCCCCTACAGCCAGGCGCAGCGCGAGGCCATGTCTCGCGGCCTGCTCTACCTCTATGACCTGTTCCTCCAGCAGGCCGCCGCCACCCGCCCCTTGAGCGCCTCCCAGCTTGATGAGGTCGCGCGCGGGCGCGTCTGGACCGGCGAGGACGCCGCTGAGCGCCAGCTCGTCGACCAGCAAGGTGGGCTCATCGACGCCTTGCGCCACGCCGAGCGCTTGGCCGCCCTCTCGCCAGAGGACGCTAAGGTCGTCATCTACCCACGCTCAAGCCCCCTCATCCCCATCCCCGGCATCCAAGCCCTCGCTGACGCCACCGCCGCCCAGCTCGCCGCCTACCAGTCCACCCCCTTAAAGCCGCTGATCGCCACCGCAGCGCCGCTGATGCGCGTGCTCTCAGGCTTGGAGCGCAGCGCCCTCGTGCTGCTGCGCTATGAGGACGGCGAGGCGCTGATGTTACCCCCCGTGGGCCTCGACATCCGCTGACACAGGGGCAGACGCGCGCGCTAGCGCGCGCGTCTGCCACGCTCACCGCGCACATCCGCGCATCAAAGCTGCGGCGCCACGACCTCGGGCGCGAGGTCGTGTGAGCCACCTCACACGCGACCTCAGTCGGGCGCGGGATCAAACGTGACGCGGCTGGTCTGGCCAGGCTTGACGGTGATGACGCGCTCATCGCTCATCTGGTTGTTCTTGCTATAGCGCACCGTCACCCTGTGATCGCCTGAAGACAGCTTATAGTTACGCAGCGGGGCGCTCTTGCCCGTGTCTTTGCCGTCCAGGTAGACCTTGCCCGACTGATCGCCCTTCACATAGACCATGAGGAAGCCGGGCTTGGCGTCGGCATCAGGCTGTGGCACAGGCTTGTCGGCGGCGTCCCCCCCTCCCCAAACGTTGACCTTGGCCACAGGCTCAGGGCTCGCCACGCTGGGCTTGTCACCCCAGACGTTGACCTTGGGGCGTGGGGGTGGCCTTGAGGGGCTGGTGCGTCGCACGTTGCGTCGCGTCGTGTCTTGAGGAGGCTCAGGCAAGCCGCTGTCAGTCGACGCGTCATCAAAGGAGAACTCCGCGACCATCGTCGCGCGCTCACGATCGCTCCAGGTCAAGGTCTGACGGCGCATGGTGCCGTCCTCGCGCACGGCGACGACCTTATATGCACCCTCGCGCCTGACGGGCAGCTCCAGCGGGCTCTTGCCGCGATCCTCGTCGTTGACCTCAATCTTGATGCCTGGCGGCGTGGTGACGACCTTGAGCACGCCAGGGCGAGGGCGCAGCGCGTCGAGGTCCGCGAGCAGAGGCTTAGGATAGCGCGTGATGAAGACCGACCGCGTCCAGGTCGGATAGTCAGGCAACATGGCGGCGATCTCTAAGGTCGTGCCCGCCTCTAAGTCTGGGAGCGTCAGCGGCGTCTTGCCGATCAGCTCACCATTGACGCTCACATCAGCGCCCGAAGGGTTGGAGGTGATAGGCAAGCTCACCGTCGCGATCGCGACGCCTTGACCGGGCGGCGGCGCGAGCACCATCGGCGCGGACGCCTCGGCGTCGTCACCCTCCCCCTCCCCTATGGACAAGGCGACGCCGAGCAGCAGCGCGACGGCCAGCGCGGCGGCGATGACAATCCAGACGCGCGGCGCGACCGCGCGCGGGTTAAAGCTGCGCAAGCGCGACACGATGAGCTTCGGATCAAAGCGGCGCGCGTCGTGCAAACCTGAGCGCGTGTCTGGCGCTGCGGCGAAGGGGGCCTGCGTCGCGGCTGGCGCGCCAGTCATCATCCCGGGCGCGCTCGGCTGAGTGAGGCTGGGTTGGGGCGCGCCAAAGGCTGAGGGCGGCGCCGAGGCGAAGTGGCTCAGATCATGCGGTTGCGTCTCTAGGCTCACATCGGGCGCGGCGATCCCAAGGCCGCCGCCGCCGCCATGGGGGCGCGCGCTCACCGAGGCTGCTGGCGCGCCTTGAGGGCGCGGCGGCAGCGCTATCGCGCCGCGCACTGAGACCATC
Organism: uncultured Bradymonadales bacterium; assembly: GCA_964468515.1. Taxonomy (GTDB): domain Bacteria; phylum Myxococcota_A; class Bradymonadia; order Bradymonadales; family Bradymonadaceae; genus CAYXWB01. Next base: position 7,267 of record CAYXWB010000029.1, read on the forward strand.
GCGCCGGTCACAGGCGCCGAGGTCACGGGCGCCGCGCGCTGCGCGCGCGGGCGCGCGGGCAGCCCCGCGAGCAGCTGAATGTCATGCTGATCGGTGGCCTCCTCTGAGGGGCGCGGCGCGGGCCCTGGGCGAGGCGGCAAGGCGCGCGCGGGCGCCGTCTGCTCTGGCACCTGGAGCTGGGCCTGCGCCTCCTCTCGGCTGTAGACGTAGGTCGCCTCATTCTCCGTGAAGGGGTTGCTGAGCAGCTCCGTGTGGCTCTCTGCGGCGCCTGTGCGTCGGCCAGGATCCGTGAGCGCGAGCCCCGTGGCGTCAAAGATGACGCTGTCCTCGGCGCGATACTCGCTGCGCTGGAGCAGCGCTTGCGCTGACAGCTCCTGCTGCGTCTCAGGCTCCATGACGCCCTTGATAAACTCGGCGGCGTCATAAGGTGAGACCTGGCCAAAGCGCTGCTGGATGTACTGAGACAGCGCGAACTGAAACTCGCGCGCGCTGCTGTAGCGCTGCGCGGGCTCGCGATGCAGCGCGCGCATGATCAGCGCCTCAAGCTGCGGGTCCAGATCGCGCCGCCAGCTCGACGGCGGCGCGAAGTCGACCGCGCGCACTTTCTTGAGCAGCGCCAGATCGCCCGCCTCATCGTAAGCGGGGCGGTTCGTCAGCAGCTCATACAGCACCATGCCCGCTGAGAAGATGTCTGTGCGCGCGTCGAGCTTGCTGCCATACGCCTGCTCGGGCGCCATATAGAAGAACTTCCCTTTGATCACGCCCGCTTGGGTGTGCATCACCCGCGACTGCGCCCGCGCGATGCCGAAGTCCACGAGCTTGACCTCACCGCGCAGGTTCAGCATCAGGTTCTGCGGCGAGACGTCGCGATGCACAATGTTCAGCGGCAGCCCGTCCTCGCCTAAGCGGTTGTGCGCGTAGTCGAGCGCGCCGAGCATCTGCTCCACCGCGTAGAGCGTGATGGGGATGGGGATGGTGCGATCTTGCTCACGCATGCGGCGCAAGATGCCGTGAAAGTCCAGGCCGTCAATATACTCCATGACCATGAAGTACTGGCCATTGATGCAGCCCAGGTCAAAGACCTGGCCGATGCTCGCGTGCGTGAGCTGCACCGCGATGCGCGCCTCATCGGCCAAGGTCTGCGCCAGCTCCTCATCGTCGCTCAGGTGACGATGCAGCCGCTTGATCGCCACCAGACGCTCAAAGCCGCCCACGCCGATCGTCTTCGCCTTGAAGATCTCCGCCATGCCACCGATGGCGATGCGATCCAAGAGGCGATACTTGCCAAACTGTTCGGTGCTCTCGCTCATGCGCCTTCTTTATTTTGCCGCAGGCGACGCGCGGGGAGCCGTGCGCCAAGGTCTCGCGCGGCGCCTTGTCAGGGCGCCGCTAGAATCACCTCATCCTACAGCCAAAGCGAGCAGGTGACAATCGCGTGGGAGAGCCCTCCCTCGAAGCAGCGCCCTTGCCACGCCCTCACGCGCCGCGCTATGGTCAGCGCGTCTTCACGATCGACACGGTCCGATGCGCCCCACACACAGCGCGCATCACACCCTCGCTTGATGGGCGCTCATGGATCACCACAACTACGGACAAGCCGAGCCCACCAAGCTCGCCTATGTGGACGGGCGCCCCAGCGCGCTCGACATTCAGCGCGCGCAGATCATCATCAACCCCGGCATGCCCAACCAGCGCTCGGTCACCTTTGATCAAGACCTCATCACCATCGGTGGCATGGACGACAATGACATCGTCCTCCACGATGAGACGGTCAGCCGCTATCACTGCCGCATCGTCCAACAAGACGATGACTACCTGCTCATCGACCACCACAGCACCAACGGCACCGCCATCAACGGCGTCCGCGTGCGCGAGGCCTACCTCGCGCCAGGCGCCACCATCGCCGTGGGCAACGCGCGCCTTCGCTTCACCCCCTTTCGCGAGCGCGTGCCGCTGGTCCCCAGCGAGGCCAACCGCTTCGGTGATATCGTCGGCCAGAGCGTCAAGATGCGCGAGATCTTCTCCATCCTTGAGAAGGTCGCTCACACCAGCGCCACCGTCATCATCGAGGGTGAGACAGGCACCGGCAAAGAGGTCGTCGCGCAGACCATCCACAAGATGTCCTCGCGCAAAGATGGCCCCTTCGTCGTCTTTGACTGCGGCGCCGTGCCCGAGAGCCTCATCGAGAGCGAGCTGTTCGGCCACGAGAAGGGCTCCTTCACCGGCGCCGTCATGGCCCGCAAGGGCCTGTTCGAGATGGCCCACGGCGGCACCATCTTCCTCGATGAGCTTGGCGAGCTGGCGCTTGACCTGCAACCCAAGCTCTTGCGCGTGCTGGAGCAGCGCGAGGTGCGACGCGTCGGCGGCAACAAGCCCATCCCCATCAACGTGCGCGTCGTCGCCGCCACCAACCGCGCCCTCGAAGATGAGGTCCGCTCGGGAAAGTTCCGCGAGGATCTGTTCTATCGCTTGAGCGTCGTGCGGCTGTTCTTGCCCGCGCTGCGTGAGCGCGGTGAGGACATCGGCCTGCTGACGCGCCACTTCTTGACCAACCTGCGCTTTAACCGCGATGAGCGCTCGGGCGAGCTGCGCATCAAGAGCATCGAGCGCGACGCGCTTGAGGCCTTGGCGCGTTATGCGTGGCCGGGCAACGTGCGCGAGCTTGTGAACGTCATGGAGCGCGCCTGCTCCATGGCCGAGACAGACTGCATCCGCCTCATCGACCTGCCCGCGCCCATCGCCAAGGCCGCCTCCCCTGCCCCCTCACACGCCCCCTCCAGCGCCTCGATCCCGCTGGGGCGCGGCGGCGCCGGCTTGAGCGGTGAGTCCAGCGGCGCCTCCTCGCAAGAAACTTCGGGCGAGTGGGAGCACCTGCCCGATCGCGGCGAGCTGCGCGCCAAGCCCTTCAAAGACGCCAAAGAGGAGTGGATCGGCATTTTTGAGCAGGACTACCTCACCGACCTGCTCATCCGCCACAAGGGCAACATCACCCAGGCCTCGCGCGAGGCCGACATCGACCGCAAGTACTTCCGCAAGCTCATGCAGAAGTACGAGATCCAAGCGGACGACCTCGACGACACCTGACTCAAGCCGCGTGGGGGACCTGCGCCCAAGGACGTGATGATGACCGCCGACGACGCCACACCGTTCTTAGCGATTGAGCTGCGCTTTGATCACGATGAGGGCAGCGATGAGCCGCTGCGTATTGAGCTCTATCAGCCCACACGCAACGCTCAATACCCAGACATGTTCAACTGTCGTGCCACCAACCTGTTCTCATCGCGCATGGGGGAGTTCACTGGTTGCAGCCCGCTTGAGGCCCTCATGCGCGCCTTGGAGATCCTCAGGATTGGGCTCAATCACAAGGTCCAAAAGCCGCGACGCGCCCCTGGGCAGCTCTGGCGCGTCGATCCCAGCGCGCCGACAGGCTACGTGAAGGTGGGCGTGGATGAGCTGCTGCCACCCTTCGCGCCCATGCCCCCTGCGGCGCTCATGCAAGAGACACCAGCGGCGGCGCTTCCCCAAACACCCTCCCTCACCATGACGCTCTTTGTGGCGCGCGCGGCGACCCACACGCCGCTCCACATCGCGCTCTATCAGCCCACCCCCAACCCCACGCGCGGCGGCTTTGACTGCACGCTCGCGATGGACCTTGAGGGCGACCCGATCAAGGCGCACACCGCGCATGGCGTTGACGCGCTCGACGCGTTGGGCCACGCGTTTAAGGCGATGCGCGGCGCGCTGCTGCGCATGGACGAGCCGCTGTGTGTCCAGAACAGCCGCGTTGAGCCCGTGAGCTATTCGGCGTTTGATCTGAGCATCTGGTTCCAGCGGACGCCGCTCCTCAGCTATCCGCCCCACCCTCGCGACAGCCGCGCCTGAGCTGCAAGCGCCAGCCTAGCTTGGACGATCCCCGCATAAAATCTGGCGCTGCGAGGCGTCGCTTGGGAGGTCGTGTGTGAGCGAGGCGTCTTATTGAGCGCGCTGCATCGCTTGAAAGTGGGGGGAGGCACAAGCGGCCATTTATCCTGACTGGCGCACATCGAAGCGCCAAAGCGAGCGGGAGCTCGCTTCTACAGGATCGTGTGAGCGATCCTCGCATCAAGCACGCTGCATCGCTTGAATTAGGCTTGGTCTTCAGCGGGGCTTGAGCTGGATGTCCAGGGGGACGAAGCCGCCAGCGGGGATCTCGACGACGTGATCAACCGGCGTGTGGCCAGGGGCGCTCACGGAGAGGGCGTGGGGGCCTGGGGCCAGATCGGTGAGGTGGAGGGTGCCGTGCTGGATTTGGGCGGCGCGCGAGACGCCGTCGAGGACGACGACGACCTCGTCGTCAGGGGTGATGGTGAGCAGGAGCGCGCCAGGGGTGGCGGGCACGCTGGAGGCGGCGCTCTCGGGGGCGCTGGTGAGGGTGATGAGCGAGGCGATGGTGAGGGTGAGCGCGGCGGCCACCGCCAGCGCGGCGAACGCCGCGCGCTGGTTGCGACGCGCGCGCGCTTGGCGCAGCACGGCGGCGGTCACGCCCTCAGCTTGGCCAGGGTGCGCCTGCACGCCCGAGAGCGTGGCGCCCATCATCGACTGCGCTTGCATCGCCCCCATGCTTGACTGCAGCTGAGGTCCTGGCCCTGCGACCGGGCCGCGCAGCATGGCCGCGTTGAGCGCGGCCATGTCTTGCGTGCGCACCTCACCTTGGGAGGCTGCGGGTGGCGCCTCATCCACCTCGATGAGATCATCATCATCCAGGGTCAAGAACTCATTGAGATCAAAGCCACCGGCCGCGACGCGGGTGTTGTTCTCACCGAACTCCTCGGGCGCCTCATCCGCGCCAGGCTGCACCTCGGAGTCCCACAGCTTGGTGGCGGCGGGCTCATCGCCATCTTCTGAGGGGGAGCCCGCAAAGAGCAGGTCGCGCACGTCTTGGGCGGTGCGGAGCTGCGAGAACTGGCGATGCTTGCCCTGCTCCTCCGCCAGCTCCGCTTGGAAGAAGCGCCCCATCCACTCCGACAGATGCTGCTGCGTGTAGATCGGGTCCATGGTGCGCAAGAACTGGCCGAGGTCCTGGGCCAGCTCCGAGCACCACTGGTAGCGCTCGCCGACCTTGGGGGCGAGCGCCTTCATGACGATGCGATCGACCTCCGGGGGGACCTGGGGGTTCTTGGCGCTGGGGGGCTCGACGTCGGCGTCGCGGACCTTCTGGAAGATCTCAAACTCGTTCTCACCGCTGAACAGGCGGCGGTTGGTGAGCAGCTCCCACAGGACCGTGCCCACGGCGAAGATGTCGCTGCGATGGTCCAGCGCCTCGCCCGTGATCTGCTCGGGGCTCATGTAGCCGAACTTGCCCTTGAGCACGCCGACCTGGGTGCGCGACGACTGCACGGCGGCCTTGGCGACGCCAAAGTCGATGAGCTTGATGCCGCCCCGGTAGGTCACCAAGATGTTCTGCGGGGAGATGTCGCGGTGGATGATGTTAAGCGGCGCGCCGTACTGATCGCGGGCGCGATGCGCGTAGTCCAGGCCCTTGGCCAGCTCCATGATGATGTAGCACGCCTGCGCCACGCTCATGATGAGGCGCTCGCGGCGCATGCGCTTCTGCAACGCGAGCACGTCCTGGCCCGCGATGAACTCCATCAGGATGTAATAAGAGGACTGGAACTGGCCCAGCTCGAAGATGTTGACGACGTTGGGATGACGCAGATGGACGCACAAGCGCGCCTCATCGACGAACATGTTGATGAACTCGTCGTCCTCGGCCAGATGGGGCAGGATGCGCTTGAGCGCGAGGTGGCGCTCGGGGCCAGGGGGGGCGTTGAAAGGCTTAGCGCGGAACACCTCGGCCATGCCGCCCACGCTGACACGCTCCAGCAGGCAGTACTTGCCAAACAACATCGGCCGCATCAGCTCACCTTGCTCACGTTAGGGCGCGACGCGAGCGCGCTTAGAGACCCAGCACGCGGTGAGTATAGGCGGGCGCTCGCGCGAGCGTCAACGCCTCAACAGCGCGAAGCGCGCATCACATGCGCGGATCAAGGCCTCGGGATGAAGAACGTCGCGCGCAGCGCGCCGTGATCCGAGCCCCCAAAGCCCGACCGGTTCCCCTCGTGGAACGACGACACCGTCGCGCCGTCCAGCACAAACGGCGCCTGGTCGATGAACAGGAGGTGATCGATGCTCTGGAGTCGGTCCTGAAAGCGGTAGGTGTAGACCTCGCTCGCGGGCTTGCCGGCGATGGCGGAGCGGATGCCGAGCGCATAGAATGCGGCGAGCGCGTCGGAGTCGGGCTCGTCATTGAGATCGCCGCCGAGCACGATCAGGCCCTCACGAAACTCCATCGCGCGCGCGCTGAGGAGCTGAGCCGCGGCCTTGGCCTCCGCCACGCGCCTGACCCCCTCCAGATCGCTCGACTTCGACACGAAGTGCGCGCCAAACACGATCACGCGCTCGCCGCCAAAGTCAAAGTGCACCTCCAAGAACTCGCGCGCGAAGGTGGTCGTGCCGCCGCCCTCTTGCGGGATGCGCGTCTGTCGGTGCTTGCGCGTCTCTAGCAGGCGCCCTCGGCTGGCGATGCCTACATCGAGCGTCGCGGCGGTGCCGTGCTCGCCAAACGCGCGCGCTGGATATTGGCTGAGCATCGGCCCCAAGGCCGCCTCAAACATCGCTTGCGTCTCGACCTCTTGCAGGATCAGGACGTCGGCGTCGAGCGTGGCGATGGCCTCGTGCAGCTTGGCCAGCTGCGCGTCCAGCTCCGCCTGCGTCGGGGCTGACTCAAAATCATTGGGGCCACATCGGCCCGAGTCGCAGGTCGTGTCGAACAGGCGGCGCACGTTGAAGGTGGCGACCTTCACGCGCGGCACGAAGGTGCTGGGCGTGTCGGAGGTGTCGGGGGTCATGTCTTGTGGGACAGGCGGCTGATCCGGCGTCGAGGGGTCAACCGGCTCCCCGCAGCCCCACACCATCAGCAGCGCGCTGGCTAAGACCACAACGCGCATCCTCACATGACTCACCACGACAGACCTCACGTCACTTGTTCTTGGGGCAGCCCTCGCTAGCGCGAGCATACGCCAAGTGTGATGCGCATGCCAGCGCTCACGGCGCGGGGTTGAAGGTCGCGCGCATCGCCGCATGGTCAGAGCCCCCAAACGTCTCCAGGCCCGGATCGCGCACCGCCTCCACGCTCGCCACGTCAAGCACAAGCGGCATGGGCTTGATGTAGAGGATGTGATCGATCGTGTCCAGCTCCTCCAAGTAGCGATACGTGAAGACATCCAGCACGGGCAAGCCCTCGACCACGGTCTGGATGTCCTGGTCATAGAAGGCTTGCAAGGTGGCCGAGCCGGTGGAGTCATTGAGATCGCCGCCCAGCACGACCATCGCGTCGGGGTACTCCTGACGGCGCGTCTTCATGAGCTGCGCGATGGCGGTGGCCTCGGGGATGCGGCGGCGCGTGCCGTCGAGGTCGCTGGCCTTGGAGTTGAGGTGCGCGCCGAAGGCGATCACGCGCATCCCGTCGAAGTCGACGTGGACCTCCAGCACCTCGCGCACGAACTGGGTGTTGCCGCCCATCAGATCGGGGATGTTGCCGCGCCGATGCTTGCGCGTCTCAATGTGCGTGCCGCGCGCCACCACGGCCACGTCCATCGTCGAGCGGCCCTCAGAGTCGGTCGCCCCAAACGCGCGCGCAGGATACGACAACAGGTGCGGCCCGAGCGCCGCGTCGAGCATCGCCTCCGTCTCGATCTCTTGTAACATCAGCACGTCGGCATCCAGCGTGGCGATGGCGGCGTGCAAGGTGGCGAGCTTGGCGTCGAGCTCCGCCTGCGAAGGCAACCCCTCAAAATCATTGGGGCCGCAATTGCCCGAGTTGCAGGTCTGATCAAACAGGCGCTCGACGTTAAAGGTCGCGACGACTAGCGCGCCGGGCAGCGCGCCCATGTCATCAGGCGCGTCGATCATATCATCGGGCGCGTCGATCATGTCGCCAGGCGCGTCGCCCATCTCTGCGGGCGCATCGGGCGAGTCCGGGGTGTCATCGGGCGTCGCGTCTGGGGTTGGCGAGAGATCCTCGGGTTGATCAGCGACGGGCGTCATGTCAATGGCGGGCGCCATATCCGCACGCGGCGGATCGCTCGTCTCACCACCACACGCGCCAAGCGCGCACACCATCGCGACCAAGATCCACAAGGGGCGGTGACGCCACAACATACAGGCTCCTCTTGAAGGCAGGATCAAAGCAAACCAGCGCACAGCCCAAGGGCGCTGCGTGGCAGGGATAACCTAACAAACCCATGATCGCCAGTCACAAGCACAAAGTTGACGCCCAGCGCGACTCACCTTGAGCGCTGTGCGCGCGTGCTGATGCGGATGCGCGCAGGATCGACGCGCCGCGCGCCCCTCTTATGTTAGGCTCTGCGCCTCGCGTCGCGCGCACCATGAGGCAGACCATGCGCCCCCACCTCGCCCGCTCTTTAACCGCCCTCACGCTCATCTTCACCGCATGCGGCGATCAGCCCGTCGAGCAGCCACCGCCGCTCGAAGATCCGATCGCGCTGGGGCAGCGCTATGTGCGCGACCGCGTCGCGCGGCGCGCGGCGCTGGAGCGCAGCCTCGTGCGGCGCGATAATGGCTACGCGGGCTTGCGCTTGTCGAGCTACGCGCTGCCTGCGGGCGGCTGGGACGCCCTGCCCGTCTGGGATCCACCCGCGCTGCCTATGACCGTTGAGGCGCTGGGGCAGCCCGACGCTTGGTTCGCGCAGCAACCGCTCACATCGCTCGGGGATGACTTAGACTGGAGCCATGAGGGGCTGATGGCGCTTGGGCGCGAGGCGTTCGAGCGCTACCCCTTGCAGGTGGAGCCCGCGCTGGCCGGGGCGCTCATCAGCCGCGCCAGCGCCGGGGCGGCGGGCCTGTGGATCGACGCGCGCGAGCATGTGGGCGGCGTCGTGCGGCTGCGCCAGCCTGACGGCCAGATGAGCGTGGGGCTGACCTGCGCGAGCTGTCACGGGTCGACCCGCGACGACGGCGCGCTCGTGCATGGCCGCACCAACGCCCGCTTTAACTTGGGCGCGCTGCGCGCCGATCGCGATGGCTTGGAGCAGGAGCGCGGCTGGGGTCCAGGCCGCGTGGATGTGACCAATGATCAGCGCGATAACCCGGTCGCCATCACAGACCTGCGCCCCATCCGCCACCAGCGCCGCCTGCAATGGGCGGCCACCTTGCACAACGATCTTGAGATCCTCGCCGTGCGCGTGGAGACGCTCATCATCACCTCGCTGGGTCAGCGCGCGCGGCCGCCGCGTGAGGTGTCCTTCGCGCTGGCCTATTACCTGTGGCAGCTCGGCGCGCCGCCCGAAGCGGGCGCGCCGCTTGATGAGGTCGAGACGCGCGGTGAGGCCACGTTCACGACGCATTGCAGCGCGTGCCACGGCGCCGATGGTAGCGCAGGTGAGCCAGTGGCGCTTGAGCTTATTGGCACCGATCCTGCGGTGGGGCTCTCCAGCGAGCGCGGCACGGGCGCCTATCGCGTGCCGTCGCTGTGGCTCGTGGGCGATCGCGCGCAGTACTTTCACACTGCGGGCGTGACAAGCTTAGAGGATCTGCTTGATCCTGAGCGCTTGACGCACACGCCGGGGCATCCGTTCGGCTTAAACCTCAGCGACGAGGAGCGCGTCGCGCTCATCGCCTTCTTGCGCACCATCGGGCGTCGCTAGACCATCCCAGCAGGCGCGGGGTGGACCCGTGACGAGCGGCCATGCTATGGCAACAGGCCGCTTGGACCTGACGCTCGCGCAAGGAGCCCGCTGCATGACGACGCCCACGATCTCAACCCGTAAAGACGACCACCTCACGCTGTGCGCCGAGGCGCAGGTCGAGTTTCGCCAAAAGACGACGCTCTTGGAGGAGGTCGAGCTGCTGCACGACGCGCTGCCTGAGCTGTCCGTGGCGCAGATCAACCTCAGCAGCAAGCTCGTCGATCGCGCGCTGGCCGCGCCGCTGCTGATCACGGGGATGACCGGCGGCGCCGAGCGCGCGAGCAGCATCAACCGGGAGCTGGCGCGCGTGGCGCAAGAACTCGGCATCGCCTTTGGCGTGGGCTCACAGCGCGCGATCTTGCGTCATCCAGAGCTTGCGCGCACCTATCAGGTGCGCGACGTGGCCCCGGACGTGGTGCTGCTCGGCAACATCGGCGGCGTGCAAGCGGCGCAGATGTCCACCGCCCAGGCGCGCGATCTCATCGGCACGATCGACGCCGACGCGCTGTGCGTCCACTTAAACCCCGGCCAAGAGCTGCTGCAACCCGAGGGCGACCGCGACTTTCAAGGCGTGCTCGACGGCATCACGCGGCTCATCGCGGAGCTTGGCAAGCCGGTCATCATCAAGGAGACGGGCTGCGGCCTGTCCTACTCTGTGCTTGATCGGCTCTCACGCGCGGGCGCGACCTGGGTGGACACCTCGGGCGCGGGCGGCACGACCTGGATCGGCGTCGAGACGCTGCGCACACCACCGGCTGAGCGCAACCTCGGAGAGCAGCTGTGGGAGTGGGGCATCCCGACCGCAGCGAGCGTGGTGTACGCGCGCAATCGCGGGCTGAGCGTGATCGCGTCGGGGGGCTTGAGGCACGGGCTAGACGCCGCGCGCGCCATCGCGCTCGGCGCCGATGTCGCCGGCATGGCCCTGCCCTGGCTGCGCAGCGTCCACGACGGCGGCGCCGACGCGGCCCTGGCCTATGGCCACTCCCTCATCGCCAGCCTGCGCGCCATCTTCACCCTCACTGGCAGCGCCAGCATCACCGCCCTGCAACACAAGCCCCACATGCTCGGCCCCAAGCTCACCCAGTGGCTCAAGCTCGATCCACGCTACAAGCCCTGAGACGTTTGCGATGAAACAGTTCAAGTAGAGGATGAGGGTTGGGGCTTGCCCCAACCCTCACCTCTGCTTCAGTGCGAGCGCGCCACCGCCACCGCCAGCATCGCACTAGCGCGTGCAAGCGCCTCGCTCACTTGGACGATCGCCGCTTTTTAGGCGGATCAGCGAGGCACCGCTCGAGAGGTTGTGCTCACGCGCGCCGTTGATCTTAAATGAAGCATCGCTTGAGCTAGGGGGAGCACAAGCCCCATGAGCTGGCATCAAGGCGCGCTCATCTCATCATCGACCTGATAGGTGATGTCTTGGCGGCCGAGCTGATTGAAGCGCTCGCGCCACAGCGAGAGGCCATCACCGTTGGGAGACGCGGTGACGGCGATCAGGCGCGCGCTGCTGACACCCTCGGGGTCGCGGATCACGTGGAAGCTCGCCCCGCTCAAGCGCGGGGCGATGACGACCGCGTCGCGGCCGTCATGGACGACGATGAGGCCGCCCGCGCGGGTCGTAGCGAGCACGTGCGCGCTCAAGCTTGGGGCGTTAAAGTCGAGCGGCAGGCCGAGATCAGGTGAGGCCGGTGAGAGGATGAGCTCTCCTTGGTCATCCTCACGCGCGGCGACGACGCGCGCGTAGCCACGATTATGCAGCAGCACCGCCCAGGACTCCCCCTCGCTCACTTGGCCGATGGTGCCGCCGATGAACGCCGCCCCCGTGGTGACGCCCGGATCAAAGGGCGTCTCCAGACGCGCCTGCGGCGCGCCATCGCGGGCGTCTAGCACGAGCAAGCCGCGACGGGTGATGACGGCGAGCCGCGAGGAGGCTGGATCAACGGCCAGCGCGACGGGGCTTAAGTCGGGGCAGCCGCGTGAGCCTTGCGCGCCGCAGGCGCCGCAGGCGGTGGTGTCAAAGCCGTCGGCGCGGCATTGTGAGGCGCCGTGGCAGCGCAGCGCGTCTGCTGAGGGGTCCTCATCCTCTGCTTGAAGTGAGAAGCCGCATGGGATGCAAGCCTCAAGCTCCTCATCGCGCAGCAGCCAGCGCGCGTCGAGCGCGGGGTGAGCAGATGAGGGAGCGAAGGCGCGCAGGTACTGTGCGGAGCCGATCTGCTGAGGTGCATCGCGCAGGCACGCCTGCGGATCAAGCGCACACGTGGCGGGGTCGAGCCACGCCACCCCAGAGGTTGTGGCCACCACCGCGCGCGTCGGGTGCGCCGGATCGTGCGCGAGCGCGGCGCTGACAAAGCGCGCCTGGTCGCCCTGCCCTGCGCAGGTGGGCGTCGCGCGCCCAAGCTCCCCAACGCCGGGCTGGTGCCAAGCGAGCGCGTCAGACCAGAGCGCGACAGCGACGCCGCCTGCGGCGTCGCTCGCGTCGAGCGCGAGCGGCGTTGCCGCTGGTAAGCTCGCGAGCGGGGCCGCGTCAGCGAGCGCTGTGGTAGCGGCGCTGATAAAGCGCGCTTGGTCATCCATGCCTGCGACGAACAGCGCGCCCGAGGGTGCTCGCGCCGCGATCGACATGGTGAACTTAGCCAAGACCCCAGGCACGACCGCTTCCGCGCCCACGGCCCACTCACAGCCCGTGGCGAGGTCACGATCAAGATCAAAGCGTCCGCGCCCGCACACGACCCCCGCCCCACACACGAACCCTGTGGTCCCGAGCTGGCAGGTCTGGGCCTCATCGCACGCGCGGTCGCACGCGCCGCAGCTCGTGGCGACTGAGATGTCACGCTCACAGCCGTTCATCGGCTCCTCATCACAATCGCGCGCGCTGGCGAGGCAGGCCAAGCGCTGACATCCCCCCGCGACGCACACCCCTGTGGCGCCAGGCAGCTCACAGCGCGCGCCCTCCAAGGCGCCCGCGCAGCGCGAGTCGGGGGTGATGATGGGGCCGACCTGATCAGGGGGCGCGTCAGGCGTCTGGGGCTCAGGGGGCGTGAACAGGTAGGGCAGCGGCGGCCGGCGCTCAGGCTCACAGCCGAGCAGCGTCAGCGTCGCAAGCGCGATGAAGATGTGTGAGCGCGGTCGCATGAGGGCTCCGTGGGCCGTGACGAGCTGATGATGCGCGCTGACGCGATGCCAAGCAAGCGCGCTCGCTTGGCATCACGCTGACGCAGAGACGCCCGCGCCCCTCGTGAGGGGCGCGGGCGTCAAGGTCATCCCATGCGCGCGCGCGGGCTGTGCTCACTGGGGCGCGGCGGGCGCCTCTTGCGGCTGTTCTTGTTGGCGCTGCTCCATGAGGCGCTTGAGCAGCTCAGGGTTGGGGCGCTGGCCTGGGGCGCCGGGCGGCAGGCCCATGGGGCTTGGGGGGGCGCCATGATCATGCCCATCGCCTGGGCCGTGATTGTGCCCGTCATGATCGCCCTTGGGCATGAGCCCCTCGGGGATGGGCTTGCCCTCACGCTGCAAGCGCTCGCGCTCCAGGCGCTTGGTGAGCTCATCGACGCGGTCTTGGATGCGCTCGCGCACGAACGGGGCGTCGAGGTACTTCAGCGCCAGCGCGTACTGCTCAAGCGCCAGCGCGGGCCGCTTGAGCGAGATGTCGTACATGTCGGCCAGCTGCTCATGCAGCGAGCCGAGCGCTTGGGGGGGTGGCTCAAGCGCGATCGAGGCCTTGATCATGTCAGCGGTCTGCTGCATCTCATTGCGCGCGTAGTGGAGACCCGCCAGCAGCTTATAGGCGTCGAGCATGTGCGGCGCGCGCAGGCGCGCCTGCTCGGCTGCGCCCATGGCGGCGGTGACCTGACGGCGACGCGACTCCCCCTGGGCGAGCAAGAGCAAGATGCGGGCGTCATGAGGGCGCAGCGTGCGGGCCTCACGCAGCTCGTCTAAGAACTCCTCTACATGCCCGCTGCGGTAAGCGGTCAAGCTCACATTATAGAGGACCTCGGCGTGGGCGGGGTAGATCGCGTGGGCGGTGAGATAGGGGTCGCGGGCCTCGACGCTGCGGTTCTTGAGCATGAGCTGATCGCCCGCGCCGCGCCAGTAGCCCGCGACCGCGTCGAGCGCGCCAGGGACGATCGCGCCGAGCGCGAGAGCGGCGGCGAACACGCCGCCCACGGCGACCGCGCGCGGTGATTGGTGGGCATGCCAGGTGGCCCCCCAGCCGCCGCCCGCGCCAGCGCGGGCGGCCTCCCGGGCGAGCCCCGCCAGCGCGATGAACCAGAGGGCGCCTGCGGCGGCGAAGGAGAGCGCGGAGGTGGTGACCATGATCGCCGCGCCGAGGATCGCCGCGCTCAACAGCGCCCACACCAGCCCTGCGCCTGGGTCAGCGGGGGTCGCCTCAGCTGCATCGGCGCGCGGGCGCAGGCGCGCGACGCCGAGCACGAGCGCCGCGATGAGCCAGCCCAGCAGCAAGACGAGCCCTGGCGCGCCCTGCTCCACGGCGAGCTTCGCCCAGGCGGAGTGCGGCGTACGAAAGGTGACGTAGTGGTTAAACTTGCCCGCTAAGAAGGGGTGTACCACGGTCATCACTGGCGACTGATCAAGCCACCAGCCCCCTGCCCCGAGCCCGATCAGCGGGCGCGCCATCGCACGATCGACGCTCCAGCTCACCAGCAGCTCGCGCGCCTGAGGATCTTGGGGCAGATCTTCATGACGCATCATGGCGAAGCGGGTGTGCTGCTCCAGCTCCTCGCGCTTGGTCGCGGTGGTGATGTCGCGCTGGATGGCGTCGATCACGGGCAGGTCATTGGCCCAATTGTGCTCGACCTGACGCGGCACGAGCGCTGCGGTCACGAACGTGATGGCGAGGCCGCCCAACAGCGCCAAGCCCGCGGGGCGCGCGGCGCGCAGCGCTAAAGCGCCCGCGCCACAGATGACGCCCACGATGAGCAGCAGCGCCAGCGCGCCTGGCGAGGCGAACAGGCCCAAGTGGGCGGCGCCCAACAGCAAGCCCGCGCCGCCTAACGCGCGGCGCGCGGGCGCGCCAGGCGCGCCCAGCGCGCCCGCGCACAGCGCCAGCGCGATGGCATAATAGGCGATGGCGCCTTCGAGGCCGTCAAAGGCGCCTGCGGGGCCAGGGGCGTCCCAGATCACGGAGAAGATGCTCAGACCGACCCGATCGAGGATCCCCATCAAGCCTGCGAGCGCGGTGCCTAAGCTCGCGGCGCCGAGCAGCGCGCTTGAGGTGAGGGGGCCACGGGTGGGGGCGAGCACGATCATGGCGAGCGCGCCCATCATGAAGACAGGCAACGCCTCGGTGAGCCCATAGAGCGGGTTGACCGACCACGCCACGCTCAGCGCGGTGTAGAGGGCGAACGCGAGCAGCAGCAAGCTCGCGCGACCGGCGCTGAGCGCGAGGCGACGGGCGCGCGCCGTCTCCACGCCCCAGGCCAGCAGCGCCGCGCCGCCCACCACGATGAGCAGCTGCCCGCGCAGCGCCTCGTAGCTGGAGAAGCCCGTGGCGAAGCTCGCTGGCAAGGCCGCCAGCAGCGCGAGCACGATCCATGAAGAGAGCGCGGGGCGCGCGTCGGGGGCTTGTTCACTCATCGTAGAAGACCTCGTCTCGTGCTGGGGCAGCGCGCTCATCGCGCTGGGCTGGCCTCAAGGTAGGCGCATGTGCGCTGACGCACAGTGGTACCTAGTCATGCACATTTCAGGCCGCTCGACAAGCGCCGCACCGCGCACGCCCTCTGCCTGTGGCGCGTGGCGCCTGCCGATCCGCACACGGGGGGCGTTGGGAGCTTGGCGACGCGCTCTGGTACATCGCCGCGGCGAAGCCTCGCACACGGGGGCGTTGACCGGGGGCGTTGACCGGGGGCGTTGACCGACCTGGACGCGAGGTCTACATTGAGCCGCGTCACGCAGGACGCCCCCTCTCGACACGATGAGACGCATGGAAGCGGAGCGAGCAGCACAAGCAGACGCGACCTTGAGCTATGATGGCGAGACGCTCGCGCGCGATCCACGCGTGGCCACCGCGCTCGCGCTCCTATGCCCAGGGCTCGCCTACCTCTATGTAGGCCGCCTGATGCGCGGCATCATCACCAACCTGCTGTTTTTGCTGGGGGTCGAAGCGTTCGTCATCGCCCAGTATATGTTGAAATTTTTCCCTCTCCTGCCGCTGCTCGTGTTCGTGGTCGGCTGGCTGGTGATGGCGCTGTTAGTAGCAGCCGATGCGCGCGACATCATCGCCCGCGAGGGCTGGGCCGAGGGTGATTATCTGCTGCGCGCGCACAATCACTGGCTGCCCTATACGCTGGTGGCGGTGTTCAGCTTCGCGCTGCCGATCGGCGCATCCGTGAAGGTGGTGGCCGATCATCTGTGGTTGGCCGCGGCGCTACCCCACTCGGGCATGTTCCCCACGCTGCTGATGGGCGACGTGGCGCTGATCGATCGCGGCGGCTTCGCGACCGACGCGCCGCAGGTGGGGGAGCTCGCGGCGGTGTCAGCGCAGGAGGACGCGCCCGTACACGTGCTGCGCGTGGTGGGCAGAGGCCCTGACGTGATGCGCGTAGAAGGGGATCTGGTCTACCTCAACGAGGAAGCGCTGGTGCAAGCCCCCTCGACGCTTGATCTGAGCGGGCGCCTTGGCAAGATGCCCACGCGCGATATGATGCCGATTGAGGAGCAGAACTCCACCGTGATCGGGCCAGGCAGCTGTGACCTCTCAGCGGCTGAGACGCCCGAGGTGCCCGCAGCGCGTGAGGCCGCCGCTAAGGCGCAGGCGCTCTCCCCACAGCTCCTCATCCGCGATTGCCCCCCCGCGCGCGCCCCAGTGAGCTATGTGATCACCCGCGCATCCAACGCCATCTCCCTGGCGAGCTTGCCCGCCACGAAGCTCGACGCGCAGACGCTGATCGTGCTCAGTGATAATCGCTCCCAGGTGCCGCTTCATGAGGAGCGCGCGCCGATCCGCGACAGCCGCAACTTCGGCCCCGTGTCGCGCTCCCATGTGAGAGGCAAGCCGCTGTTCATCCTCTGGTCGCGCGACCTTGACACGGGGCGCGTGCGATGGGATCGCATCGGGCTGCGCATCCAGCCCTGAGGCCAGGGCATCCCTCAGACACGCGCTCTCCCCCTCCTCGCTCACCGAATCACCGGGGCTTCATGGCAACGGAAAGACCTCATCCCGACGCGCGCGCTCGTCGCAGCGCGCATTTGCGCGCTTATTTCAAGCGCTACCGCTGGCTGTTTATCGGCGGCGGCGCGGCCTTGCTGCTGACCAACCTCTTGGGCATCGCCATCCCCAGGCAGCTGGGGCGCGCGGTCGCGCTGATGCGCGAGGCGTCTGAGTCGAGCGCGCCGCTGGCCGCCGAAGGGCCGCTGCGCACTGTGGCGCTGACCATCATCGCGCTGGCCATCGGCGCAGGGATCGCACGCGTCGCCAGCCGCATCTGGATCTTTAACGCGGGCCGCGACATCGAGTTTGATCTGCGCAATGAGGTCTTCGCTCGCCTCACCCAGCTCGACGCCAGCTATTACGACGCCACCACCACAGGTGATATCACCAGCCGCGTCACCAACGACGTCTCTTATGTGCGGCTGCTCTACGCGATCAGCTTCTTACACATGGTCAACACCACGATGGCTTACACCATGGCGCTGAGCCAGATGGTGACCATTGACCTCAAGCTGACGCTGTGGTGCTTGGCGCCTTATCCGGCGATGCTGTTCGCGCTCAGGTTCATCGTGCGCGCGCTGTTCACGCAGACCAAGATCGTGCAGGGGCAGCTGGCGGACATGTCAACCCTGGTGCAAGAGAACCTATCGGGGATGCCCGTCATCAAGAGCTTTAACTTGCAAGGGCGCGAGATCGCGAGCTTTCGCAAGTCCAGCCGCGACTTCTTCGACGAGAGCTTGAAGCTCGCCATCTATCGCGGCCTGCTGACGGCGATGATGGCCACGTTCGCGGGCGTCGGCACGCTGACGGTGCTGTGGGCTGGCGCATCACGCATTGAGTCAGGCGATCTCAGCGTGGCGCAGTTCGTCGAGTTCAACGGCTACGTGGTGAGCCTCGCCTTCCCCACCGCCGCGCTGGGCTGGGTGTTCGCCGTGTGGCATCGCGGCTTGGCGGCCTTTGATCGCGTGCTGGAGGTGCTCGACGCCCCCACCGCCATCACCTCTCCGGCTCACCCCCAGCCCATGCCCGCGCGCGAAGGCGCGCACGCGCGCGGCGAGCTTGTGCTGGAGCATGTCACCTTCGGCTATGATCCGGCGCGGCCCGTGCTCCATGACCTCTCACTCACGATCCCCGCTGGCGGGCGCGTAGCGCTGGTGGGCAAGACCGGCAGCGGCAAGACCGCGCTGTTGCGCCTCTTGACGCGCTACGCCGATCCTCAGCAGGGCACCATCCGGCTCGACGGCGTGGCGCTCAACGCGCTCGATCTGCGCGCGCTTCGCGCCGAGCTTGGCATGGTGCCGCAAGATCCTTTCTTGTTCTCCATGAGCGTCGGCCAGAACCTGCGCTTTGGGCTCGACGCGCTGCTCGAAGATCCCACGCTTGAGCGCGACGCGCCCACGCGCAGCCTCTTGCGCCCTGATGGACCGCCCATCTCCCAGCAGGACCGGATGCATGAGGCCATCGAGGCCGCCGCGCTGGCGAACGATATCGCGCAGCTGCCTCAAGGGCTCGACACCTTGGTCGGGGAGCGCGGCGTGACGCTGTCAGGCGGCCAGAAGCAGCGCGTGACGCTCGCGCGCGCGCTCCTGATGGACCCGCGCGTGCTGATCCTTGATGACGCGCTCTCCAGCGTGGACGCGCAGACCGAGCAGCAGATCCTCGATCACCTCGACACGATCATGGCTGGGCGCACCTGCATCTTGTCCACACACCGCTACAACGCGCTTAAACGCGTGGATCTGATCCTCGTGCTCGATGAGGGGCGGATCGTCGAACGCGGCGACCACGAGGCGCTGATGGCGCGCGGCGGTCTGTACGCGAAGATGGTCGCCCAGCAGCGCCTGCGCGAGCAGCTAGAGGCCTCATGAGCGACAAACGTGACCGCGCCGCCATCGGCGCAGGGTTCAAGGAGCAGCAGCTCGGACAGACCACTGACCTCGCCATCATGCGCAGGCTGTGGAGCTACATGGCGCCCTATCGCTGGAGCTTCCTTGCGTGCTTGCTGCTGTTGCCCATCTTGTCAGGCATCGATCTGTTGCAGCCGCACCTGCTCCAGCTCGCCATTGATGACCACCTCGTACCAGGCAGGTTTGAGGGCGTCGGCCTCTTGGCGGGGCTGTTCTTTGGCGCGGTGGTCCTCAAGGCGCTCACCCAGTTTGGCCAGCTCTACCTGATGCAGCGCGCCGGCCAGCAGGCCCTGTACGACCTGCGCGTGGAGGTCTTCGCCCACGTGCAGCAGCTCTCCATGCGCTACTTTCATCGCAACCCCGTCGGGCGGCTGATGACGCGCATGACCACCGACATTGAGTCCGTCCAAGAGGCCATCTCCTCGGGCATGATCACCATGCTCGGCGACGCCATCACCCTCGTCGCCATCATCATCGTGCTCTTGGTCAAGGACTGGCGCCTGGCGCTGGTGAGCTTCATCGTCGTGCCGCCCCTGCTCGGCGTCACCTCCCTGTGTCGCCACTTCATGCGCAAGGCGTTCCGCGCCATCCGCGTTAAGATCGCTCGTCTCAACGCTTATTTGCAAGAAGGTGTCACCGGCATGCGCGTCATTCAGCTGTTCGGGCGAGAGCGCGTCAGCTTGAGCGAGTACCGCGTCATCAATGAGGATTATCGCGCGGCCAACTACGACTCCATCCGCTATGACGCCGCCCTCTACGCCGTGGTCGAGACGGTCGGCTCATGCGCCATCGGCGTGATCGTGTGGTATGGCAGCGGCCAGGTGCTGCGCGACGCGCTCACCTTGGGCGTGCTCATCGCGTTCATCGAGTACATGCAGCGCTTCTTCGTGCCCATCCGTGACTTGGCGCAAAAATACAACCTCTTGCAGAGCGCGATGGCGTCGAGCGAGCGCATCTTCCAGCTGCTCGACGCCGATGACTCACTGCCTAGCGCCCCCACGCCGACGCCTGTCCCCGAGGGGCCGCTCACGCTCAGCTTTGATGACGTGTGGTTCGCCTACAGCGACGAGGCCTGGGTGCTCAAGGGCTTGAGCTTCACCGTGGCGCCAGGACAGCGCGCCGCGCTGGTGGGTCACACAGGCGCGGGTAAGTCCACCATCTTGAACCTGCTCTTGCGCCTGCACGACGTGTCGCGCGGCGCGGTGCGCGCCAACGGGATCGACATCCGCGAGTTTGACATCGCCCAGTGGCGCGCCCGCTTCGCGGTCGTCTTGCAAGACAGCTTCCTGTTCCGCGACACCTTGGCCGCGAACATCGCCTTGGGCGACAGCGCCATGGCGCGCGAGCGCGTCGAGCAGGCCGCCCGCACCGTCCACGCCCATGACCTCATCATGCGCTATCCGCTGGGCTACGATCATCCCATCCAAGAGCGCGGCGGCAACTTGTCGGCCGGGGAGCGTCAGCTCGTGGCGTTCGCCCGCGCGCTGGCCTACCAGCCCGAGGTGCTGCTGCTCGATGAGGCCACGGCCAACGTGGACACGGAGACCGAGGCTAGGCTCCAAGAGGCCATGGAGGCGCTGCTCGCGCGCCAGACCTCGCTGGTGATCGCGCACAGGCTCTCCACCATCCGCAGCGCCGATGTCATCTTGGTGCTGCATCGCGGCGTGCTGCTAGAGCATGGCACCCATGACGCGCTCATGGCCCAGGGCGGGCATTATCACACCCTCTATTTGAGCATGTGAGCATCCTTGTTATGGTGCTCTTGACAGGAACAGGTGCGCCGATCTGAGCTGTGCTAGCATCTCACATGCTGTGAAGCGCGCGCGACACCCTGCTGCGCGCAGCACAGGAGCCCACATCATGCACTCGCCGCACACACCCATCCTGACCGAAGCTCACCTCAACCACGTGGCGCTGTTCCCGCTGCCTGGGGTGGTGTTCTTCCCGCAGACGATGCTCCCCTTGCACATCTTCGAGCCGCGCTACCGGGAGCTGACCGCTGAGGCGCTGCGCGACGCGCTGCCCATCGCGCTCGTGCAGCTCGTGGAGCCACGTCAGCTCAACGCCCTCGGCAAGCCCGCCTACCACGCCATCGGCGGCGTCGGCTTCATCACACAGCACCAGCCGCTGCCCGATGGCCGCTTTAACATCCTGCTCCAAGGTCACGCCCGCGTGCGCATCATCGAGGAGCTCGACAGCCCGCGCCCCTATCGCGTCGGCCGCGCGGAGCTTGTCCCCGACGCCCCCTGCTTGGTCGATCGCCTCGATCAGCTCATGAGCACGCTGCGCGGCTGCGCCGTCGGCCTGCAACCCCACTTCAGCCGCTTGGCCGACGCCCTACATCGGCTCATGAGTCAGATGGATGAGCCCGGCGCGGTGGCCGACAACATCGCCTCCATGCTCATTGATGATCCTCACAGCCGCCAGGTCTTGCTTGAGGAGCGCCACGCTGATCGCCGCCTGGAGGCCATCGTCCAGCTCATCACCACCTTGCTCGCCACAGGCCCGCGCCTGCGAGGTGATGGCCCGCTCGACTGAGCGCGCCGCGCACAGAGCGTTCGCGCGCTGTCAGCGCGCTCGCCAGCGCCTCAGTCAGGCTGTCCGCGAGTGACCCGCTCGCTTGGACGATCCCCGCTTAGAATCAAGACCTGCGACGCACCGCGCCGGAGGTCGTGTGTGAGCAGTCCTCATCACACGCGCGCTGCATCGCTTTAAAAGTGGGGGACGCTCAAGGGCCCCTTTAACGTGAGTTCTGAGTTTGGGAGGGTCAAGCGCTGAGGGAGAAGCGAGCGAGGTAGCAGGCGCGTGGCGACCTCACCCCCTAGCCCCCTCTCCATGAATGGCGAGGGGGAACCAAACAGGATT
>CAYXWB010000030.1:0-27029 GCA_964468515.1 uncultured Bradymonadales bacterium
TCGCGCAGATCCTCGCGCGGTTCGATCGCGCGCTCGTGATGCACCTGATCGACGCGGGCGCGCCCGCGCCTGACACAGTGGGCACCTGGGCGCTCGGCGCGCCCGAGGCGCCCGCCCAAGCTGGGACCATGACGCTGAGCGATGACGCGCTCAGCGCGCGCGGCTTGCGCGGCCCCATCGCCGCCGCGTTCGGCGCCTCGACCGTCCATGATGGCCGCGCCATGATCCCCAACCCGCTGCGCGCGCTGTGCCCCATGCGCGCGGGCACCTTGCATCTCACGCATGACGCCCAAGGCGTCGTCACGCACGCGACCTACACCACCGCCGAGGGTGAGCAGGTCACGCTTGAGGCAGACCTTGAGCGCCATCAGGTCAGCGTGAGCGCGCGCCCGCAGCAGACGCCCGCTCCAGGCAGCGCGCCCGCCACCTTGCGCTTTGAGCTCACCGCCCACGCGCGCCCTCAGGGCGGCTACGTCAGCCTCGACGGCGCGGCCTACGATCAAGCCGTGCAGCGCTTCTACCAAGAGGCGCTGTTCGGCGCAGCCCTGCCCGCGCCGCCGCTGCATGAGGCCGCCCAGGTCGAGGTCAGCGCCTCACCCGAGCGCGCCCGAGGCTACGCCCGCGTGACCGGCCTCACGCGCCTGAACGCCGACGAGGCGCCCCTGCACTTTGGCTTCTCATTGGCCTGGGAGGCCATCTTCCGCGCCCTGTCTGCGCCCCAGCTCGCCACCGGGCTCTTGCGGCTTGTGCACCTGTCGAACAGCTTCGAGGTCGGCCCCGCGTGGCCGCTGCGCACGGGTCAGGCGTTGCAGAGCAGCGCGCGCGTGACGCGCGTGCTGGATGAGGCGCGCGGGCGCACCATTGAGATCGACAGCGCCCTGCATCACGACGGCGCGCTTGTGCTGTCGATGCGCTCAGCGTTCTTCGTGCGCGAGAGCTTCGCCCACACCAACACCCAAGCGCGCGCGCACCAGACGATCGAGCGCGCGCTGGTGGTCAGCGATGAGGAGGCCGCGCGCTGGCTCTTGGCGCAGCCCGGCGTCCTGTCGATCGATCACTGGAGCCCGCGCGCGGGCGACGCGCTGACGCTGCGCGTCAGCGCGCGACGCGAGGTGTCGCGCGCCGGTGAGACGCGCTGGCAGGTGCTAGGCGGCCTGTGGCGCGATGATCAGCAGGTCGCCGCGATCGACGCGGCGGGCGCAGGCGACCCCGACTTAGCCGCCAAGCTCATCGAGGTCTTGGGCGCGCCTGAGCCGATCCTGGCCCAAGCCACCCCGCGCCTGCTCGCCCAAGCGCGCGATATCGCGCCCAGCACCATGACGCCGTTCTCGGTCATCGGCGCCGATCGCAACCCCATCCACAGCAGCCCGCTGATGGCGCGCATGGGCGGCCTGGACGGCTGCATCGTGCACGGCATGTGGACGTCTGCGCGCGCACACGCCTTCTTGGTCGATGAGGTCCTGAGCGGTGACGCGTCGCGCGTGCTCAAGCTCCAGGTGTCGTTCCTCGCGCCGTGCATCCCTGGCGAGCCGATCGCGCTTCGCGCCAGGCGCGGCCAAGGCCCCTCGGGGCTTGGCCGCGTCGAGGTCGAGGTCGTCGCGCTGCGTGAGGGCGCCGAAGCGGCGCTCGCCAAGCTCGACGCCACCGTGCGGCCGCCGCGCACCGCCTATGTGTTCCCCGGCCAGGGCATCCAGCAGCAGGGCATGGGGATGGACAGCTACGCCGCCAGCCGCGCCGCGCGCGCCGTGTGGGATCGCGCCGACGCGTTCACGCGCCGCGAGCTTGGGTTCTCCATCTTGCACGTCGTGCGCGAGAACCCCACCGAGCTTGAGGTGCGCGGCCAGCGCCTGATCCATGAGCGCGGCGTGCTGCACCTGACGCAGCTCACGCAGGTCGCCATGGCCGTGCTCTCGATGGCCCAGATCGCCACGCTGCGCGAGGCTGGCATGCTGCAACACGACGCCATCGTGTGCGGTCACAGCGTCGGTGAGTATAACGCGCTCGGGTCGCTAGACGGCGTGCTGGCGCTGGAGGTGGTGGTGCGCACGGTGTATGAGCGCGGCATGGCGATGCATAGGCTCGTGCCGCGCGATGAGCGCGGTGAGAGCGGGTTTCGCATGGGCGTCATCCGACCTCACTACGCGGGCCTTGATGAGGCACAAGCCCGCGCCTTGGTCGCGCAGATCTGCGCCGAGACGAACCTGCCGCTGGAGATCGTCAACGACAACATCGCCGGGCGTCAGTACTCCGTGGTGGGCAAGATCGCCGCCATTGACGCGCTGGTGGCCGCGCTTGAGGCGCGCCAGCGCCCAGGCAGCAAGCCCGCTTGGGTGCTCGTGCCCGGCGTCGATGTGCCGTTCCACTCGCGCGTGCTGTCTGAGGGTGTCGCGCCGTTTCGCAAGACCTTGGAGGAGCGCCTGCCGCAGACGCTCAACACCGCGCGGCTCTTGGGCCACTACATCCCCAACCTCGTGCCGCGCCCGTTCAGCCTCGAGCTCGCCTACATCCAAGAGGTGTATGATTACACGCAGAGCGCGCCCTTGGCCGAGGTCTTGGGCGACTGGGACGCGTGGCACGCCACCCCCGATCGCCTCGCGCGCCGCCTGCTCATCGAGCTGTTGAGCTGGCAGTTCGCCTCTCCGGTGCGCTGGATTGAGACGCAAGACCTGCTCATGCGCTCTACCGCGCGCGGTGGCATGGGCGTGGAGCGCATCATTGAGATCGGCGTCGGCTACCAGCCCACGCTCACGGGCATGGCGCGCTACACCCGCGAGCTGATCGGCCCCGAGGTCGCGCACGTGGAGATCCTCAACATCGAGGCCGACGCGGACCTCGTGTTCGCGCGCGACGCTGATCCTGAGGTCGAGTCAGCGCCCGCGCCGAGCGCCGCGCAAGCCGCGCCTGCGGCGCAGGCCCAGCCTGCGTCCGCACCCGCAGCCGCGCCCGCGCCCGCACCGCAGGCCGCTGGCGGCGGTGTCGCCCCCGAGGATCAGCCGCTGCCGGTGTCCGAGGCGCTGCGCGCGCTGCTCGCCATTCAGGCGCGCGTGCGCCCCGAGCAGATCGACGCGCAAGAGACGATCGACGCGCTGTTTGAGGGCGTGTCCTCGCGTCGCAACCAGGTGCTGCTCGACATCGGCGCGGAGTTCAACCTTGGCACCATCGACGGCGCGCACGAGCGCCCTCTGGCGAAGCTTGAGGCCGAGATCGCCACGCGCTGCCCGCGCTACAACAGCACGGGCCGCTACCTGCGCGCGAGCGTGGACGAGTCGTTAAAGCACATCCTGGGGCGCGCAGGCTTGGGCCGTCGCGAAGCGACCGCTTACTTAGAGCAGACCTTCGGCTTTGGCCCGAAGCTCGCTGACGCGACCTTGTTGACGCTGGCGCTGTCGCGCCGCGAGGGCGACGCCACGCGCGGCGGCCCGCTCGCCACCCCCGGCCTCACACCCGTCACCGATCGCTCAAGCGCTCACGCGGCGCTCGACGCCGCAGCCATACAGCTCGGGCGCGGGCGCGGCCTCAACGTGGCCAAGCTCGGTGGCGCTGGCGCCGCAGGCGCGGGCGTCGTGGACGCGGCCGCCGTGGCGGCGCTGGCTGAGCAGATCACCGGCCCTCAAGGCGCGCTGATGCGCGCGGCCAAGGATCTGATCGGGCACCTGGGCCACAGCCTCGACGCGCCGCACCCCGCGCCCGATCCTGCGCGCATCGCCGCCGACGCGAAGCTCGCGCGCCTTGAGCGCGAGCACGGCACAGACTACAGCGACAAGCTCGCGCCGATGTTTGATCCGCTCAAGCACGTCGCGTTTGAGTCGCCCTGGGCCTGGACGCAGCGCGACGTGGCCTCATTGGCCTTTGACGGCGCGCGCGGCGCGCTCGACGCGACGTGGCGCAAGCGCGCCGCGCGCCTTCGCCATCGCCCCGACGCGCGCGCGCGCCAGAGCGCTGCGTGGTACGCTGACTGGGCCGCGCGACAAGACGCCCCCCAAGAGGTCTGTGACGCGCTGCGCGCCATCGCGGACAGCGACAGCAGCGCCCCGCTCGCCTGGACCCCGAGCCGCCCAAGCCTCAGCGTGAGCGACGCTGGCGAGGTGCGCTATGAGGAGGTGCTTGATGAGGCGCCCGACGCGATCACGCGCTGGCTCGACGCGCTCGATCTTGACGGCCAAAACCCCGCCGCCGCGCTGAGCCATCACGCAGCGCAGGTGTGGGGCGCGCTTCGCGAGGGCTTGTCGCAGGGCCTCGACTTTGGCGACACCACGGCGCTCGTCACGGGCGCCAGCCCCGACTCGATCGCGCTGGACGTGGTCGCGCAGCTGTTGCACGGCGGCGCGCGCGTCATCGTCACGACGACGACCTACACCAAGGCGCGGCGCAGGTTCTATCGCAGGCTGTATCAGGATCACGCCAGCCCCGGCGCGGCGCTGCACATCGTGCCCATGAACCAGGCCTCGCGCCAAGACACCGAGGCGCTCATCGCCTGGATGCTCTCGACGCAGACCGAGCAGGTGGGCGCGCAGGTCAAGGTGATCAAGCGCCCGATGGTGCCCGATCTGGTGCTGCCGTTTGGCGCGATCAAGGAGCTTGGCACGCTGGATCAGCTGGGCGACAGCGCCGAGGTGGCGATGCGCGCGATGCTGCTCAACGTGGAGCGGCTGATCGCAGGCTTGGCGCAGGGCATCGCGCAGCGCGGCATGCCCGCGCGGCCCTGCCATGTGATCCTGCCGCTGTCACCGAACCACGGCGCGTTCGGCGGCGATGGCGCCTACGCTGAGAGCAAGGCTGGCCTGGAGGTGCTGCTGCAAAAATGGGCCAGCGAGCGCGACGCGTGGGGACACGCGATCACGCTGTGCGGCGCACGCATCGGCTGGGTGCGCGGCACCGGGCTGATGCAGGCCAACAACCTCGTCGCGCCGGGCTTAGAGCAGCGCGCGGGCGTGCGCACCTTCTCGACGCGAGAGATGGCGTGCCTGATCGCGGGGCTGTGCACAGCACAAGCGCGCGACGCGGCGGCCAAAGCGCCGCTCATCGCGGATCTCACCGGGCGCTTTGGCCAAGTGGAGGATCTGAAGGGGGTCGTCTCACAGCTGCGCCACGACCTGGACGCGCGCGTGGCGCGCGCCCAGCGCGCGCACAGCCTGAGCGGCGCGGCCAAGGCCGACGCTCGCGCCACGCTGCGCGCGCTGCCGAGCTGGCCGCCCGCGACCTTTGGCGCGCTCGGCGAGGGGCGCATCCCCTCGGATGTGCCCGCCATCGCGCTGGAGCAGCTGGTGGTGGTGGTCGGCGCTGGCGAGGTGGGGCCGTTTGGCAGCTCACGCGCCCGCTTCGCGGTCGAGGTCGAGGACCAGCTCTCCAGCGCGGCGGTGCTGGAGCTGGCGTGGACGTGCGGCCTGATCCAGTTCGAGCAGGGGCCGCGCGGCGGTCACTGGGTCGACGTGGAGACTGGCGAGCCGGTCGACGAGGCCGACATCGCGCCGCGCTACAGGCCGATGATCGGGGAGCGCGTGGGCATCCGCATGTGCGAGCCCGAGACGCTGGGCTTTGACCCCAGCGCCCTGCCCGTGCTCGCGACCGTCTATCTGGAGCGCGACATGAGCTTCACGGTCAGCAGCGAGTCGGAGGCGCGCGCGTTCGCGCTCGGTGATCCGGACCACACGCAGGTCCGCTACGATGCAACACAAGACAAGTGGCAGGTCACCCGCTTGGCAGGCGCCGCGATCCGCGTCCCCCGAATCACTCGCCTGGATCGCAGCGTCGCGGGGCAGGTGCCGCGCGGGCTGGATATGAGCCGCTACGGCATCCCGCGCGACATGATCGAGGGCGTCGATCGGCTCTCGCTGTACAACCTCATCGCGACCGTGGAGGCGTTCTTGAGCGCGGGGCTGACGCCCGAGGAGCTGATGAGCAAGGTCCACCCCGCGCGGGTGGCCAACACGCAGGGCAGCGGCATCGGCGGCATGCGCAGCTTGCAGCGGCTGTACTGGGATCACCTGCTCGGCGAGGAGCGCCAGAAGGACATCTTGCAAGAGACGCTGATCAACGTGATCGCGGCGTATGTGGTGCAGAGCTACGTGGGCTCTTACGGCGCGATGTCACACCCGGTGGCCGCGTGCGCGACGGCGGCCGTGTCGATCGAGGACGCGTGCGACAAGATCCTGTGCGGCAAGGCCGACGTGGTGGTCGCGGGCGGCTTTGATGACATCGGGCGCGAGGGGATGGTGGGCTTCGCGGACATGAACGCGACCGCCAGCGCCGATGACATGTTCGCGCGCGGCTTGGAGCCGGATGAGCTGTCGCGCGCCAATGACACGCGCCGTCGCGGCTTCGTGGAGGCGCAAGGCGGCGGCACGCTGCTCTTGGCGCGCGGTGACATCGCGCTCAAGCTTGGGCTGCCCGTGCGCGCGGTGGTGGCGTATGCGGGCTCGTTCAGCGACGGCATCCAGAAGTCCATCCCCGCGCCGGGCTTAGGCGCGATCGCGGCGGTGATGGGCGGCGCGGTGTCACCGCTGGGGGCGGCGCTCACGCGTCATGGCCTCTCGACGGATGACATCGCGGTGGTGTACAAGCACGACACCTCGACGCAGGCGAACGATCCCAATGAGAATCGTCTGCACCAGGCGATCCAGACGCGCCTGGGACGCGCGCCCGGCAACCCGCTGTGGGTCGTCTCCCAGAAGGCGCTGACCGGCCACGCCAAGGGCGGCTCCGCCGCATGGCAAGCGATCGGGCTGTGTCAGGCGCTCATCGAGGGCGTCATCCCTGGCAACCCTAACCTCGACTGCGTGGACCCCGCGATGGCGCAGTTTGAACAGATCGGGTTCACCGATACGGCCCTGCGCCCTGGCCCCGACGCGCTCGACGCCGGGCTCTTGACGAGCCTGGGCTTTGGGCACGTCAGCGGCATCGTGCTCTTGTTGCACCCGCGCCACTTCTTGGCGCAGGTCCCGCAGGATCAGCGCGACGCGTACTTGCGCGAGGCCAAGGCGCGCGCGGCGCGCGAGTCAGACAGCCTCACGGCGGCGATGACTGGCGCCACCGCGCTGTATCAACGCCGCGCGGAGCGCCGCCTGGAAGGCGCCGATGGCAGCGCCACGCAGCACGCCCGCGAGATCGCGATGCTGACCGACCCCGACGCGCGCTTTGACGTGGCGCTGGGGCAGCTCGTGTCCAAGGCAAACAGCGAGGCGCGCGGATGATCCTCGGGGTGGGCACGGACCTCGTGGAGGTCGAGGCGTTTCGCGCGCAATTGGCCGATGTGGCCTCGATCTTCACCGCCCACACCTTCACCGCGCGCGAGCTTGACGCGTCAAGCTCGCGCGCGTCCCGTGACCCCGCACGCCACTTGGCCGCCCGCTACGCGGCCAAAGAGGCCTTCATCAAGGCGTGGGCCGCCTCGCGCTTTGATCAGCCCCCCGCGCTCTCACAGCTTGACATGCGTGAGATCGAGGTCACACAAGACCCCTATGGCCGACCTCACCTGCTGCTGCACGGTGAGGTCGCGCGCGCTTTTGCGCGCACTACCCCAGGCTCCCTTCACCTGAGCTTGACGCACGACGGTCATTACGCCATGGCGTTTGTGGTGATCAGTCAGGCTCAAGCAGGAGTTCCCCAGGCATGAGACGCATCGCAATCCTCAACCGCGGCGAGGCCGCTGTTCGGTTCATTCGCGCGCTTGATGAGTATAACTTGGAGCGCGGTGAGTCGCTCCAGAGCGTGGCCTTCTACACCGAGCCCGACGCGGACACCCCGTTCGTCCAGCTGGCCGATGTGGTCGTGCACCTCGGCCCCGCCATGCGCACCAACGCCGCTGGCGCGACGGTCAACGCGTATGGCGATCACGACCATGTGATCGCGCTGTTGCGTCAGCACGACTGCGACGCGGTGTGGCCGGGCTGGGGGTTCGTCAGCGAGGATCCTGACTTCGTGGAGCGCCTGGAGGCCGAGCAGATCACGTTCTTAGGCCCCTCGTCTGAGGCGATGCGCAAGCTCGGTGACAAGATCGCCAGCAAGCAGCTCGCGGAGATCTTCGGCGTGCCGGTGTCACCGTGGGCCATCGTGGGCGATCAGAGCCATGATGAGCTGCGCGCGATGGCCGCCCAGATCGGCTACCCGCTCATGGTCAAGGCGAGCGCGGGCGGTGGCGGGCGCGGCATCCGCAAGGTGGAGGCGGCGGACCAGCTCATCGGCGCCATCGACGCCGCCCGCGCTGAGGTCGCCAAATACTTCGCAAGCGGCGGCCTCTTCATGGAGGCCTGCATAGATAACGCTCGCCACATTGAGGTCCAGCTCGCCGTCGATCACGAGGGCTTAGGCCACGCGGTGGGCGTGCGCGACTGCTCCATCCAGCGGCGCAACCAGAAGGTCATCGAGGAGGCGCCATCTCCTGTGCTGAACCCCGAGGACGAGGCCTTCATCTGCGAGGCGTCCAAGCGCTTGGCCGAGGGCACCGGCTACCGGGGCGTGGGCACCGCTGAGTTCTTGTATCGGCCCGCCGATCGCAGGTTCTTCTTCTTGGAGGTCAACTCGCGCCTGCAAGTCGAGCACACGATCACGGAGCTGACCACGGGCACCGATCTGGTCAAGGGGCAGATCGACATCGCGCGCGGCATCGCGTGGAAGCCCAACGGCCCCAGCCGAGGTCACGCGATCGAGGTGCGCCTCAACGCGGAAGATCCCGATCGCGGCTTCCAGCCCTCGCCGGGGCTTTTGCGCGTGTTCGAGCCTCCGGCGGGGCCGGGGATTCGCATCGACAGCGGCGTGCGCGCGGGGGTGTCCATCGCGCCAGAGTTCGACTCCATGGTCGCGAAGGTCATGGCTTACGGCGCCACGCGCCAGGAGGCGATCGCGCGCTTGATCCGGGCGCTGCGCAACTTCCCAGTGGTGGTCGAGGACGGCACGACCAACAAGGCGTTCTTGATCCGGCTCTTGCAAGCGCAGGAGTTCGTCGAGGCCACCGCCGACACGCGCTGGCTGGATGGCGCGATGAACAGCGACGCGCTGCGAGGCGGCGCGCGCAAGCTCGACGCGGCTTTGGCCGCAGCGATCATCGCGCACCGTCGCGGCGTGCTGGCCGAGATCCAGCGCTTCTTCGCGGAGGTT
The DNA here is from genome assembly GCA_964468515.1 of uncultured Bradymonadales bacterium. Lineage (GTDB taxonomy): Bacteria > Myxococcota_A > Bradymonadia > Bradymonadales > Bradymonadaceae > CAYXWB01. The sequence continues at coordinate 9,094 of CAYXWB010000030.1, forward strand.
CAGGCTGGCATCCCGCAGCGGCTGCGGCCGCCAAGCGCGACCTCGGTGAAGCTGTCGGTGCAGGGTGAGGCGGTGCAGATCGACGTGCATGAGGTCGGGCCTGCGCGCTATGACGCGCGCATCGGCGAGGACGTGTACCGGGTGCAGTTTGAGCAGCAGGATCTGCATCACGCGATCATGCAGCGCGATGAGCAGCGCCGCGACGTGCTCTTTGGCATGGGCCGCAGCGGGATCTACGTCGAGGTCGACGCGGAAGGTTATGTCATCGAGGAGCGCTCCGGCGGCGTCGTGCGCGCGCCCTCGCCAGCGATGGTCGTGTCGGTGGCCGTCGAGGAGGGCGACGTCGTCGCCCCCGGCGATCGTTTGGCCACGCTGGAGGCGATGAAGATGGAGATCCCGCTCTACGCCCAGGAGGCGGGCAGGATCGTGGCGGTGCGCTGTCAGGCCAACCAGCAGGTCGCCGCAGGCCAGATCATCATGTCGCTGCGCCCCGAGGGCGAGTCGACGGCTGAGGGTGAGGGGCTGGCGGTGAGGCTGGGCGAGGCGCCCGGGGTGCAGCCGCTGGATCTTTTGCGCGATGGCACAGGCTGGGACATCTCGCGCATTGACGCGCTGAGCGAGCGCGACGCGACGAGCGTGGTGCAGGCGCTCATTGAGGCGATCGACGCCATCTTGCTCGGCTATGACGCGCCTGAGGCGCTGACGCGCGACATCATCCGGCTGTTCGAGGATGACACGCGCCTCACGCAGCTTCAGCACCCTGAGCGGCTGACGCCGCTGGCCGAGGCGTTGGCGACCTTCACCGACGCTGACGCGCTCTTTGAGCGCGGCGTGCTGCCCGGCCCCGAGGGGCGCACGGCCACCAGCGCGGAGGCCGCGTTCTATGAGTTCTGCCGCAATCATCATGGCGGCGAAGAAGAGGTCAGCCCGGAGCTCGCGCCGAGGCTGCTCGACGCGCTGCGCCATTATGGCGTGACGCGGCTTGAGCCGAGCGAGCGGATGCGCGCCGCGCTGTGGCGCTTGGCCGTGGCGCACGCGCACACGGCGCCGCGCCAGCGCGTCACCAGCGCGCTCTTGCGCGCGCTCATCGACCTGCGCGCCGCAGGCGCGCGCTTTGAGGCGCGCGAGGCCCTGCCTGCGCGCTTGGAGCAGATCATCAAGCTGGCGGATCGCCGCTTCCCGTTCGTGGCGGACAACGCGCGTCAGGCCAGCTACGAGCTGTTCCAGCGCGAGCGCTTCGTGCGTCGCCAGCGCCAGCTTGAGGCCGACCTCGATGACGCGCTTGTCAGGCTGCGCGACGCGCAGACTGACCCCGATGAGCGCGTCTCACTGCTGCGCCGCGTGGCGGCTGCGCGTCACTCCATGATGCCGCTGTTGGTGCCGCGCTGTCGCAGCACGCAGCCGGGCGTGGAGCTGGCGCTGTCGCTGTTCTTGCGCCGCGTGTACGAGCGCTTTGAGCAAGATGAGGTCAGCACCCTCGCCACCCCCACGGGCGCCGAGGCGCGCGCGAGCTTGAGCGAGCGCGGCGATCTGAGCGAGGTGCTGGCCCTGACCTGCGCGCTGCCCGAGCTGCACGGCGCCCTCAAAGGCGCGCTGGAGCGCTTGCCCGCGCACAGCCGCGTGGCGCTTGAGCTGCTGTGCGACACCGAGCCCCAAGAGGCCGACCTGAGCGCGCTGAGCGAGGCGCTCTTGGCCGCGAGCATGCGCAGCGCGCTCACGCGCGTCACGCTGACCTGGGATCACACCGACGCCTATCACGCGCATCACATCACCTGGACGCGCCACGGCGAGCAGCGGCTGCTGACGCGCACGCCGCTGTTGCGTGACATCCACCCCGAGGCCGCGCGCCGGTTGGAGCTGTGGCGTCTGGCCGAGTTCGAGCTGACGCGCCTGCCCTCGGATGAGCGCATCTTCGCGTTCTTGGGCCGCGCGCGCAGCAACCCCGCCGATGAGCGCGTCTTCGTGCTGGCGGAGGTCCAGAGCGTGCCGCATCAAGACGCCTCGGAGTCTTCCGACGGCTACCTCATGGAGTTCGAGCACGCCTACTTTGAGGCGCTGCGCGTGCTGCGCGATGAGCAGGCGCGCAGGCCCAGCCGCCGCCGCCATGAGTGGAACCACCTGGGCTTCTACTTGCGCCAGCCCGTGCGCCTGGATCGTCAGCAGTTCTTGGAGCTTGCGGGTCCGCTGGCGCCTTATGCGCGCGGCCTGGGCATCCAAGAGATCACGATCCGCGCGAAGCTGCTCGACGCCACTGATGTGACGCGCGAGGTCGCCATCGTGGTCGGCAACCCCTCGCGTCAGCAGCTTGAGGTCGATCTTCAGGCGCCCGACAAGCACCCCATCCCGGCGCTCACGCGCTACGAGCTGCGCGTCATCCAGGCGCGACGCATGGGGCTGGTGTATCCTTATGAGGTCGCGCGCTTGTTGCAGGGCGAGTCGCTGCAAGCGGCGCCGCCGCACCTGGACATGATGCGCGGGGCGTTCGTGGAGTATGACCTCGACGCCAACGATGTGACGCGGCTGGTGCCCGTGCAGCGCGCGCCGGGCAACAACACCTGCACCGTGGTCATCGGCGTGGTGACGCACACCACCGCGCGTCATCCTGACGGCATGACGCGCGTCTTCATCGCCTCGGACCCCACGATGGCCATGGGCGCGCTGTCTGAGCCGGAGTGTCGTCGCATCATCGCCGCGCTCGATCTGGCAGATCAGCTGGGCGTGCCGGTCGAGTGGTTGCCTGTCTCATCGGGCGCCAAGATCGCCATGGACAGCGGCACCGAGAACCTCGACTGGACCGCGCAGGTGCTGCGCCGCATCATCCAGTTCACGCAAGCAGGCGGTGAGATCAACCTGCTGGTGCACGGCGTCAACGTGGGCGCGCAGTCGTACTGGAACGCCGAGGCGACCATGCTCCAGCACACGCGCGGCGTGCTGATCATGACGCCCCAGGCCTCGATGGTGCTCACCGGCAAGAAGGCGCTCGAATACTCCGGCAGCGTGGCCGCCGAGGATGAGCGCGGCATCGGCGGCGTCGATCGCATCATGGGCCCCAACGGTCAGTCGCAGTACTTGGCCGAGAGCCTGGGCGACGCGTACCGCATCCTGTTCGAGCACTACCGCTACACCTACCGTCGCCGCCAGGATCGCCGCGTGGCGCCGTTCCACACGAGCGACTCCCCCACCCGCTCGATCTTGGCCGAGCCGTACCTGGGCAGCGAGCCGTTCAACACCATCGGTGAGATCTTCAGCGACGCCACCAACCCGGGGCGCAAGAAGCCGTTCGCGATCCGCGAGGTGATGCGCGCGGTGATCGACCGCGACAGCGACGCGTTGGAGCGCTTCGCCCACATGGCCGACGCCGACACCGCCGTCATCTGGGACGCGCACTTAGGCGGCCACGCCGCGTGCGTCATCGGGTTTGAGTCGCGGCCCATTCAGCGCCGAGGCATGATCCCCATTGATGGCCCCGACACCTGGACTGGCGGCACGTTGTTCCCGCAGTCCTCGCGCAAGGTGGCGCGCGCCATCAACGGCGCCAGCGGCAACCGCCCCGTGGTGGTGCTGGCGAACCTGTCAGGCTTTGACGGCTCCCCCGAGTCCATGCGTCGCTTGCAGCTTGAGCACGGCGCGGAGATCGGGCGCGCGGTGGTGAACTTCGACGGGCCGCTGGTGTTCGTGGTCGTGGGTCGCTACCACGGCGGCGCGTACGTGGTCTTCTCAAAAGCCCTCAACCCGAACCTCACGTCGCTGGCGCTTGAGGGCGCGTATGCGTCGGTCATCGGCGGCGCGCCTGCGGCGGCGGTGGTGTTCCCGCGCGAGGTGCGCGCGCGCGCGCAAGCCGACGCGCGCGTGATCGAGGCCACCGCGCTGCTCAAGGACGCGCCCGCGTCGCAGCGCCCCAAGCTGCGCGAGCAGCTCGACGCCATCACCGAGCGCGTGATCTTGGAGAAGCAGGGCGAGGTGGCTTTGGCGTTTGATAACATCCACACGGTGCATCGCGCCACGGCGGTCGGCTCGCTGGATGGCGTCATCGCCGCAGATCAGCTGCGCCCCGCCATCATCTCCGTGCTCGATCGCGCGCAAGGCCAGTGAGCTTGTGAGGGCGCGGTCGCGGGCGGCGAGCCCGCGACCGCGTCTAGGCCGAGCGCGCGCAGCGCGCGCGGCTGGCGCTGCAAGCGCCCCGCTCACTTGGACGATCTCCGCTTAGAATCAAGCGCTGCGATGCACCGCGCGAGAGGTCGTGTGTGAGCGATGCCTCAACTCAGCGGCGACGCATCGCTTAAAAGTGCGAGAGGCGCAGGCGACCATTCATCCTGACTGGCGCGTCCCTGCGTCCACGCAAAGCGAACGCTCGGTCGTTTGACACTGATCCTCGGGAGGGCTAGCTTGCCCAGCGTCAGATCGGGGCGCGACGCCCCTGCTCCACCTCCCCCACCCTCACGATGAGCGCTTAGCTATGCAGTTGCCCCGTCACGCGCGCCGATGCGCCGCGACCCTGTGCCTGATCTTCAGCCTGAGCGCCTGCTCGGACGACTCAAACAACCCCACGCCGCCCGCCGACATGGCGGACGATCAGAGCACCACGCCCGCACCTGACCAACCCGCAGACCTCGATCCGACGCCCGATCAGCCCGACGACATGGCCGACATGGACACCACCCCACCCCCTGAGCTGCGCCAGCTCGACGCGGGGCTCGCCCACACCTGCGTGACCCTCGCCAATGGCGCGATGAAGTGCTGGGGGCGTCACGACTACGGCCAGCTCGGTGATGGCACCCCCGCGCCCGGAGGCCACAGCGCGCCCGTGACCGTGGCGGGGCTGACAGGTGAGATCGCCTCGATCACGGTGGGCAACTTCCACACCTGCGCGCAGACCGACGCGGGCGTGCAGTGCTGGGGGTTCAATGAGGATCGCCAGCTCGGTGATGGCACCGACACCGATCGCGCCGTCCCCACGACGACCAGCGGCCTCGACACGGGCGTGCTCTCGATCGCCGCAGGCGGCAATCACGGCTGCGCGCTCATGGATGACGCCACGATGCGCTGCTGGGGCGCGAACGGCTACAGCCAGCTCGGCGACCCTGAGCGCTTGGCGCGCTTTGAGCCGATCACGGTGATCGCGGGCATTGATGATGAGCCGCTGGAGGGCGTCTTCGCCTTCGACGCGGGCCTGTATCACACCTGCGCTGTGCGCGCGGATGAGCTGGTCAGCGGCGCCGTCGTGTGCTGGGGCTCGATCGAGCGCGGTCAAGGCGGCGACGGGCGCGTGGGCAGCTTCAACAACCGCCCCAAGGCCGTGATCGGCCTCGACATGGGCGCCACCGCCGTCGCGCTCGGCCACTATCACTCCTGCGCCCGCTTGGACGATGGCACCGTGAAGTGCTGGGGTGATAACGGGCGCGGCCAGCTGGGCGCCGAGGTCGTCGAAGGCGAGGAATATCAGTCCACCCCGCTCGACGTGGCGGGCTTGAGCGACGTGGCCGCGATCGGCGCGGGCCGCGACCACAGCTGCGCGCTCACTGAGGCTGGCGCGGTGCTGTGCTGGGGCGCAAACGGCAGCGGCCAGCTCGGCGATGGCACCAACACCGACCGCCACACCCCCGCCACCGTCACGGGCCTCGACAGCGGCGTCACGCAGCTCGCCGTAGGCAGCGATCACGCCTGCGCGATGCGCGCGTCTGGCGAGGTGCTGTGCTGGGGAGCCAACGACAGCGGTCAGCTCGGTGATGGCAGCCGCGAGGTTCGCACCGCACCCTTGGCCGTGACCGGCCTGTGAGGAGCGCGCGATCATGATGATCCTGTTTTGCGCCGATCCGCTGCGTCCGCGTCAGGTGGACGCAGACTTCGCCGCCGAGCGCGACGCGGCGATTGAGGCTGGCCTGCAAGTAGCGCTGCTTGATGATGAGGCGCTGCGCGCGCAGGACATTGAGCGCGCGCTGCGCCAAGTGCCCGAGGGCGCGGGCGCCCTGTGCGTCTATCGCGGCTGGATGATGCCGCCCGCGCGCTACGCGCTGTTCCACGACGCGCTGGAGGCGCGCGGCTGGCGCCCGCTCACCACACCCGACGCTTATCGCACCGCGCACTGGCTGCCTGAGGCTTATCCTTATATGGCGCACGCCACAGCCGAGACGCGCTGGATCGCCTGCGCCAGCGACGCGCTGCCGTGGGCGCAGCTCGACGAAGCGCTCGACAGCTTCGGCGCGGGCGCGCTGATCATCAAAGACTATGTGAAGTCGCAGAAGCACGCCTGGGATGAGGCCTGCTACATCCCCGACGCGTCGGCGCGCGATCACGCGCGGCGCGTCATCGAGCGGTTCGTGGCGTTGCAGGGCGAGCTGGAGGGTGGGCTGGTGATGCGCGCGTATGTGCCGCTGCGGGCGACGGGGGTGTGCCCGCGCTCGGGGCTGATCTGGCGCGAGGAGCACCGCGCGTTTGTGCTGGAGGGGCAGGTGCTCTTGAGCGCGCCGCACTGGGGCGCTGGCGCGACGCAGGAGGTCGAGGCCCCGCCTGTGGCCGCGATGATTGACGCGCTGCGCGACCTGCCCGCGCGGTTCTTCACGATGGACATCGCGCGCGCTGAGGATGGCGCGTGGATCATCGTCGAGCTAGGGGATGGGCAGGTGGCGGGGCTGCCGCCTGGGGTGGACGCGGGGGTGCTGTATGAGGCGCTGGCGAGGTTCGCGCAGGCCTCAGCGGGGTGAGCGTCGCATCGCTTAAAAGTGGGGGAGCACAAGTGAGCGACCATCCATCCTGACTGGTGCGAATCGAAGCGCAAAAGCGACCAGGAGGTCGCCTCTAGTGGGTCGTGTGAGCGAGGCGCCTGATTGAGCGCGCCGCATCGCTTCAAAGTGGGGGGAGGTGGAGGCACATCAATCGCATAGCCTAGCTTATATTTTTTAATTAAAAATATAATCTAGGCTATGCAACAGCCAAGATCAGGCGAACAAGCGCTGCGACGCCCGCGCGCCGCGCCCCTTGCCCCCGCGCCGCGCTGCGCCTATCATCGCGCCTCGCGCGCGACCGCTCGCCAGGACACAACGCTCGCATCACGATCATTCGCCTCCTGTCGCGCCAGCGCAGACAGTGCGACAACACAGCAGACGCGCGTGTGATGCGCCGCGCCGACCACCCCTCACCTGGCACACAGCGCCATGCCCTCACCACTCGCCACACAGCTGGCCGCCCTGCCCGGCCTGACGCCAGGCCGCCTGTCGCTCACGCTCGCTGAGCCCGCCGGCCCGCTCGCGCTCCAGAACCTCGACGGCATCGGCCCCAAGCTCGCCCAGAAGCTGCGCGAGCGCGGGATCTTGGATCAGCTCGATCTGCTGCTGTTTATGCCCCGCAAATACCAAAAGATCGCCCACTTCATGCCCGCTGAGGCGATCTTTGAGCAGGGCTACTCCCACGTCGAGCTGTACGGTGAGATCGTCCAGATCCGCGCCCCGCGCCCCAACACCCGACAGCCCGTCGAGATCGTGGTGCGCCACGAGACCAAGCACTTTCGGCTGGTGTGGTTCAACATGGAGCGCTCCAGCTTCTATAAGGCCATGCGCGAGGGCCAGTGGCTGCGCGTCGAGGGCGACATCCAGCTTGAGCGCGGCGTGCCCACCATGCTGCACCCCACCACCAAGCTGCTCACCGAGGAGCCCGAGCCCGAAGCCCCCTATGTGAGCATCAGCCCCGTGTACCCCACCATGGAGGGCGTCGCCGCGCTCACGCTGCGCAAGGCGCAGCTCAGCGCGCTGTCGCGCCTCTTGCCCCTGCTCGCTGACATCGTGCCGCGCGAGCTGATGCTCGCCAACGGCCTCCCAGGCATCGCTCAGGCGCTCAGCGTGATCCACGTCATGCGCAACTACCATGACGTCGCGCAGTTCATGCAGGAGCTGACCCAGGCGCGCCATCGCCTCATCTATGAGGAGTTCTTCACGCTGCAAGTCTCACTGGCCAGCGAGTACGACACGCAGCGCCAGCGCGCCAAGGCCCCGCGCTGCGAGGATCGTGCGCTTGGGCGCGCGCTCGTGCGCGCCCTGCCCTTCCCGCTCACGAACGATCAGCGCGAGGCTGGCGCCACCATCGCCGCCGACATGCAGCGCCACGCCCCCATGCGACGCCTGCTCCAAGGCGACGTGGGCAGCGGCAAGACCGTCGTGGCGTTTATGGCCGCAGCCATCGCCGTGGGCAGCGGCTGTCAGGTCGCGCTCATGGCCCCCACTGACATCCTCGCGAGACAACATGTGCAGCGCGCGCAGCAGTTCTTCACCGGGCTGCCGATCACGATCGACTACCTCGGCGGCGCGGCAGGCGCGGCCCAGCGGCGCGACGTGCTCGCGCGCCTCGCAGACGGCACCCTCCAGCTCATCATCGGCACCCACGCGCTGTTTCAAGATGACGTGATGTTCCAATCGCTGGGGCTCGTGATCATCGACGAACAACATAAGTTCGGCGTGGAGCAGCGCGACAAGCTCTTAGCCAAGGGCCAAGATCCACACCTGCTGGCCATGACCGCGACGCCCATCCCCCGCTCGCTCGCCCACGCGGTCTACGGCGATCTTGACCTGCTGGTGCTGCGCGAGAAGCCGCCCGGACGCAAGCCCGTGCGCACCGTGCTGCGCACCCGCGCCGTCGCCCCCAAGGTCTATGACTACGTGCGCGAGCGCATCCTCGACAATGGCGAGCAGGCTTACATGATCTACCCCTTGGTCGAGGCCAGCGAGGGCGCGCCCGAGCGCGAGAACGTGCAAGACGCCGCGCAGCAGCTCCAAGCAGGCCCCTTCCATGACCTGAGCGTCGAGGTGATGCACGGGCGCATGGACAACGCCGCCAAAGACGCCGTGATGCAGCGCTTCGCCAGCGGCCAGACGCAGGTCTTGTGCGCCACCACCGTGGTCGAGGTCGGCGTCGATGTGCCCAACGCCACCCTCATGGTCATTGAGAGCCCCGAGATCTTCGGCCTGAGCCAGCTCCACCAGCTGCGCGGGCGCGTGGGGCGCGGCGATCGCGCGTCGATGTGCGTGCTGCTGGCGGGCGCGCCCACCGAGGACGCCGTCGCGCGCCTCACCGCGTTCTCACAGACCGAGGACGGCTTCGAGCTCGCTGAGGCAGACCTCAAGCAGCGCGGCCCAGGTCAGTTCTTGGGCATCCGTCAGGCCGGCCACGCGGAGTTCCGCTTCGGTGATCTGATGCGCGACGCCGCCTTGTTGACCCTCGCCAGGCGCGACGCGCGTCGCCTCGTGCTCGGTGACGATGACCCCGCTGACGCACCGGACGCCGATTGATGTCACAGCTCGCCAACCCCCTCTACGCGCAGGTCGCGCTTGATGTCCCGCTGTTCACCACGCTCACCTATGTGGTGCCTGAGACGCTGCGCGACGTCATCGCCGCAGGCCAGCTCGTGCAGGTCCCCTTTCGCAACAAGGCCAAGACCGGGCTCGTGATCTCGCTGGGCGACACTTGCCCTGACCCCAGCCTCAACCTCGACAAGATCCGCGCGCTGCTCGATGTGGTGGACCCCGAGCCGCTGCTCAACGCCCAAGGCATCGCCTTCTTGCAGTTCGTCGCCGAATATTACCTCTCCCCGATCGGTGAGGTCGTGCGGCTGGCCATCCCAAGCTCCGTGCGGCTGGAGGGGATCAAGTGCTACGAGGTCAACCCCGACGCCGACCTCAGCGCGCTCGAAGACGAGGCGCTGCGCGAGGTGATGCAGCACCTCGACGCCGAGGGCAAGCAGCCCATCAGCGCGCTCAAGGAGCGGTTCTCACAGCTCACGTTCTTGCGCTTGGGCGAGCTTGAGACGCTGGGGATGGTGGTCACCTCGTATGAGGAGGACGTGAAGGTGCGCGCCGCGCTGGAGCGCTTCTATCGCGTGGTCCACCCGCGCCTTGATGTGAACAAGGTCGGCAAAAAACAACAACAAATCCTCGACCTGTTCACCGCCCCCGACCTGGCGCTGAGCATGACCGAGATCAAGGCGCAGGTGCCAAGCCCCCACGCGAGCTTGCAGGGCCTCATCGACCGCCAGATCCTCACCATGGAGGCGCGCGAGGTCTACCGCGACCCCTTCGCCCAAGAGCCCGCAGGCCCCGCCCCTGACTATGCCCTCACCGACACGCAGCTTGAGGCCGTGGCCGCCGTGCGTCAGTGGCGCGAGCGGGGAGAATATCGCGGCTTTGTGCTGCACGGCGTCACCGGCAGCGGCAAGACCGAGACCTATGTGCGCATCATCAAGGAGACGATGGCAGCTGGACGCAAGGCCATCATCTTGCTGCCCGAGATCGCGCTCACGCCGCAGTTCGTGGCGGTGTTTCGCAGCCACTTCGGCGATCGCATCGCGGTGCTGCACTCGGGGCTGACGCAGGCCGAGAAGTTCGATCAGTGGCGACGCATCCAGCGCCAAGAGGTCGAGATCGTCATCGGCGCCCGCTCCGCGCTGTTCGCACCGCTCGATGATGTCGGCGTGATCATCGTCGATGAGGAGCATGACCCGAGCTTCAAGCAGGGCGAAGGGACGCGCTATAATGCGCGTGACATGGCGCTGGTGCGGGGCAAGATCGAGCGCGCGCAGGTCATCTTGGGCAGCGCCACCCCGTCGCTGGAGTCCTATTATAATGCGCGCGAGGATCGCCTCACCTACTTGGCGATGCCCAACCGCGTGAGCGCGCGCCCCTTGCCCGAGGTGCGGCTCATCGACATGCGCGGCGGCGTGGCGACGCGCGAGAGCCCGTCGCACATCTTATCGACCGATCTGGCCATCGCCATCGATCGCACCCACCGCACGCAACACCAGACGATCCTGTTCTTGAACCGTCGCGGCTACTCGCCGTGCATCCAGTGCGAGGGCTGCGGCCACGTCTGGATGTGCACGCAGTGCGACGTGTCGCTGACCTACCATCGCCACCAAGAGGCGCTGCGCTGTCACCACTGCGACTACTCGCTGCGCATGCCCGAGGCCTGTCCCAAGTGCGGTCATTTGGGGCCAAGCGGCAAGGGCGTCGGCACCGAGAAGCTGGAGGAGCACCTGCACGCGATCTTCCCGCAGGTGCGCATCGGCAGGCTCGATCGCGACACCGGCCAAGGCAAGGGGCTGCGCTCGCTCATCAAGGCGTTCCGCGAGGAGGAGATCGACCTGATGGTCGGCACCCAGATGGTCACCAAGGGCCACGACTTCCCCAAGGTCACCACCGTGGGCGTCGTGCTGGCGGACTTGAGCCTCAACTTCCCCGACTTTCGCGCCTCAGAGCGCACCTTCCAGCTCTTGACGCAGGTGGCAGGCCGCGCGGGGCGCGGTGATGTGCCGGGCGTGGTCTACATTCAGACCTTCAGCCCCGAGCACTACAGCCTAGAGACGGCACAAAAGCACGACTTCACCACGTTCGCCGCGCGCGAGCTGGAGGTCCGCCAAGAGACCGCCTATCCGCCCTTTGGCCACCTCATCGCTGTGAAGTTTGAGGCGGCCAGCGATCAGGGCGCGCACCAAGCGGCGCGCGACTATGCGTCGGCGGCGCGCAAGCAGCTTCGCCACAACGCGCAGCTCGGCGACAACGTGTTCATGCTCGGGCCAGCGCTCGCGCCGCTGGCGCGCCTCAAGGGCCGCTACCGCTGGCAGCTGCTCATCAAGAGCCGCTCGCGCGCGCTCGCGCGCAAGCTCGCCACCACCATGCTGCGCGAGGTCGGCTACTTTGAGCAAGGCGGCGCGACCCACAAGAACGTGCGGATCTTGGTCGACGTCGATCCGCTGAGCATGCTCTGAAGACGCGCGCCTCAGGGGCAGATCGGCCGCCCCATCAGGTTCTGCGCGTAGTAGCCGCGCATGGCGCCATTGAGCGAGGCCAGATAAGCGATGTTCGATGGCATCACCGCCTCGATCAGCGCCTCAATATAAGCGGCGTTGGCGAGCACGTCATCATCATGCGCGGCTTCAACGCTCATGCGATCCACGCGCTCGGCGCCGGGTTGAGCGCGCAGCTCCTCAATATAATAGGCCTGCGAGTAGAGGATCTGCGCGAGCGTGGGGTCTCGTGTCTGCGCGCCCCCCTCGCTGAAGAACGAGCCGTGGCCCACGGAGCGGAACACATCCGCCTCATTGAGCGCGCTCAGGTCCTCCAAAGGGACGCAGTCGCGAGCGCTGTCCTGTGGATCGGGGGCGTCGGGTGGCATGTCGAGCGCGCCAGCGGGCATGTCAGCGCTCGGCGCATCGACCTCATCCGACGCGGCCCTGTACAGCTCCGTGCGATAGCAGCCTGCGCTCAGGCTCATCAGCAGCGCGACGCACAGCGTCGCGGCGACAACCTCTCCTCTCCTCATCAGCGCGCTCCTTCGTGCGTGTCGGTAGAGACTGGCCATCGTGAGGCAGATGAGCTTAGCAGTCAAGCGCGCGCGATTCACGCGCTAAGGTCAGCGACGCGGCGACACCCCCTGACAGGGCGAGTGAGCGCGCCTTTGAGCCAAGGCGGCGCATCGCTTAAAAGTGGGGGAGGACAAGAGGTGCCATTGAGCCTGACTCGCGCAGATCGAGGCGCGCGCGAGGCCACCGGCGCCCAGTCAGCCCCCTCGCCAGCAAGCGCAGGCGTGGCTTAGACGATCGCCGCTTAAGAGCAGCCTCATCGACGCGCCGCGCCAGAGGTTGTGGGGGTGAACAGGCGCGGATCAGGGCTGGGTCATGGCGACCCAGCGCTGGGCGCGGATCAGGGCTGGGTCATGGCGACCCAGCGCTGGGCGCGGGTGAGATCTTGGGTGGCGACGCGTCCGATGACGGTGAGCCACTCCATGCCGAGCAGAGGGGTGGCTTGACCAGCGTGCATCGCCGTCTCCATGATGACGCACAGGGCGACCATGCGGCGCAAGCCGAGCATCATGCAGGCGCTCTTGAGCGACTGGAGCTGCATCAGCGCGCCTGCCTCACTGCCCTGCTCTTGATGCCACCAAGCGCGCAGCGCGAGCATGTGTTCTTGGAGCTGATCAGAGAAGTGTTCGAGCAGATCTTGCACGAACGTGTCATCACCACAGTCGCGCATCAAGCGGCCGAGGTGGACGCGATCGAGCGGGTCGACGACCAGCGCGACGGTCCACGGGGAGGGTTGCTCCTCGACCTCGCTGACCTGGGTCGAGTCGAGCGCAGAGAGCGAGATGCCATAGTGCGAGGAGGCGGAGGTGCCCAGCGCGCTGAGCGCCTGGGACCAGCGAAACTCGGGCTCGCCCTCCTCATCCAGTGAGCGCGCCGCAGAGGAGACACCTGCTAGGTCTTGCTCGCTGAGGGCGTCGGGCGCCCAGCCCAAAAGCTGGTCCATGGCGAGCTCGCTGCTCAGCTGCTCGGGCTCGGAGAGGGACTCGCTCGTCGACGCCGGCGCGAGCTGCGCGCGACGCCACCACCACACCACCAGCTGCTGCAAGTGCTCAAAGCTCACTGGCTTGGCGATGTAATCATCAATGCCCGCGCGCAGCGCCCGCTCGCGATCATCGGGCGTAGCATAAGCGGTGAGCGCGATGATCGGCACCGTGGCGCCGGCATCCGCGCGCTTGCGCAGCTGGCGCGCCACCTCATAGCCGTCCACCCCTGGCATGTAGCAGTCCAACAAGATGACGCGGTGTTGCGCGGGCTGATACAGCGCCAGCGCCTGCTCACCATCAGCCGCCACATCATAATGATAGCCGAGCTTGCGCAGGTACGCCTCCAGCACGCGCCGTGTGGTGCGATCGTCCTCCACCAGCAGCACCTTCCCCTCCTCATCATGACCTTCAGGGCCAGCGCCTGACATCAGCGCATCCCAGAAGACATCATCCAGCGTGGGCGATGAGGCGGCGTCGAGCGCGAGGGCGGGCAGCGCGACAGTGATCACCTCGGCGTCCTCAGTGGCGAGGTCTTGACGACGCAGCTGACAGCGCACCAGCTCATGGAGTAGGGCGGCGCGACGCAGCGGCAGAGACAAGACGCCATCGACGAGGCGACGCAGCGCCTCATCTGGTTTTTCTAAGGCGTGGAGCGCGATCACGCTGACGCGACCCGGGCGCAGCGAGCGCGCCGCCTTGATGAGCGCGGGGGAGATCGCGCCTGTAGGGATGAACACCAGCAGCGGGCCGCTGGGCAGCTCCAGCGCCGCGTCCCGCAGCGCCTGCGACGCTGGCGAGGCCATCGCGGTGGCGACCCCGCACGAGGTGCTGAGCGCGCTCAGCACGCGCGGCGCGTCTGTGCCATCCATCACCACCAGCGCGCGCGCGCCGAGCGGGTGACTCTCCGCTGGCATTTGCTCGGGGCGCGGCGTTAACAGCAGCAGCGAGAAGACGCTCCCCTTGCCCAGCGTGCTCTCGGCGCGCAGATCGCCACCCATCATGCGCGCGAGCTGGCTCGACAGCGCCAAGCCGAGCCCTTCACCTTGATGCATTGAGCCAGCCTCAGCCCCTCCTCCTAGCGGCTCGAACAGCTCACTCAGCGCCTCGGGCGCGATCCCCACGCCGCGATCCTCAACCTCCAAAGACACCAGCTGCTGGGTGCCGACCACCCCAGCCAGCGTGGCGCGCAAGAACACCTCGCCAGCGTCGGCGTGCTTGATGGCGTTGGTGAGCAGGTTCAGCATGATCTGGCGCAAGCGCAGCGGATCGGCGCTCAACACATCCGGCAGCGCCCGATCCACTGACCATGTCAGCGTCACCCCCTTGCGCTGCGCCTGCGGCGCGATCGCATGCGCGACGTCCTCCAAGAACACCCGCAGCGAGAAGTCCAGCGGCTCGATCGTGTAGAGCTGCGCCTCGATGCGGCTGAGATCGAGCAGATCGTTGACCAGCGCGAGCGTGGTCTGCGCGTTGTTCTGGATGGTGGCCATGTAGCTCTGCTGGCGATGATCGAGCGGCGTCTCAAGCAGCCGCTGCGTCATGCCGACGATGCCGCTCATCGGCGCGCGCAGCGCGTGGCTGATGTTCCCCAAGAAGGCGCTGCGACGCTGCGCGTCTTGCACGGCCTCCTCGCGCGCGCGCGCGACCTCCTCACGCGCGCTCGCGAGTTCTTGGCGCGCGAGCGCGAGCGCCTGCTGCGCCAGCCGCAGCGCGGTGACATCTTGTCCCACCACCCCCAACGACTCC
Source organism: uncultured Bradymonadales bacterium (assembly GCA_964468515.1). Lineage (GTDB taxonomy): Bacteria > Myxococcota_A > Bradymonadia > Bradymonadales > Bradymonadaceae > CAYXWB01. Next base: position 24,163 of record CAYXWB010000030.1, read on the forward strand.
AACCCAGGCAGGCGCCAGACGCGCCACGCGATCCAGCGCGCGTCGCTCAGGCGCGCCTCACAGCGCGTGAGCGTGTCACTCTGTCGCGCCACGCGCATCGCCTCTTCAAGCGCGGGGCGGTCAGCCAACATCACACAAGCGCTCAAGAGCTGGCCGCGCTGCGCGACCGCGTCCAGCGCGCCCCAAGGACCGAACACCTCCAAGATCATGTGCGCCTCAGAGGAGACGCGCGCCACCAGGAGGTCGCTCACAGGCCCCTCCTGTAGCGAGAGCATCGCGCTCCAGATGTGTGCTTTGGCATCGTCGGTCATCAAAACACCTCAAACGCATTCAGGCATCGCTTGCGGAGAGCTTATCATAGTCACGCCCAACGTGAACGTCTCAGCGCATCACGAGCTAACCAAGCCTGCGCCACACGCGCCACCGCGTCCACCACCCCTCAGCGCGCGCTCACTGCGCTCATGCCAGACGCTCGGCGTTCTTGTCAAAGCCTGCGACCAGGCCCACAGGGTTGTCAAAGGTCACCCCCACAAGGTCTGACTCAAGCGAGGATCACGCCCTTGTAAGAAGCGGCGAACGAGCGCGCGCGCTGCACGGCCACGCCAGCAGCGCGTGCAGCGCGCGCAGCGCGCGCATGCTCAGCGCGTGCGCGCTCGGCGTCGAGGCGAAACAGCAGCGCGCGCAAGCCCCGATAGATCATGACCTCGCGCCTCACTCAGCGGACGACCTGGGCGCTGGCCTAACACATCGCCCCGGCGCGCGCGTCCATCAACACGGCTGGGGCGATGTCAGCAGAGGAGGCGGCCCCTTCGGGGCCGCCCGCGCGTGCAACGCGCGAGCTAGCTTGAGCGATCCCCGCATTTTATCAAGGTGTGACGCCATCTGGCTGCGAGGTTCTCAGCTGAGCGCGGGCATGGTCAACGCGCTTCGCGCTGAGAAGTGGCTCTGCCGCGCCGCTACGCGGCGCGCGCAGACAGGGCGCTCAAGCGTCGCGCCGGCACGCCTCGCACACGCCGTTGACCCACAGCGTGACGCCGTCCACGGCGAAGGCTTGGCCGGGAGGCATGGCCTGCATCATGGCGGCGACCATGGCCTGGGTGACGGACTCGGGCAGCGTGACGTCGATGATGTGCTGGCAGCCTGTGCAGACGGCGTGGTGGTGGGGGGTGAGGTTGGGGTCAAAGTAGGTCTGGCCGCTCTCGGCTTGCACGCGCTGGACCAAGCCCGCCTGGGCGAACAGGTCGAGGTTGTTGTAGACGGTGGCGCGCGACAGGCCCGGCTCCAAGGTGGCGAGCTGATCGAGGACGTCTTGTGGGGTCCAGTGGCCCTCGCGCGAGGCGAACAGAGCGAGCATGGCGCGCCGCTGCGGGGTGAGCTTGCAGCCAAGCTCGCGCAAACGGGCGAGGCCGCGCGTGATGTGCGCGTCGTGCTGGGTCTTGTGTTCGGATGTGGGCTGAATCATGGGCTCACCACCTCAAAGGCGCTCGCGCCCTGATGTGAGCGGGCGCGGTCTGAAGCATCGCGTGCTCCTAGAACACGCAACCTTTGCACCCCATTTCCTGAGCGCGCTCACGACGCCATGTAGGCGGCCGCGCGCTCGGTGTGCTCGCGGCCATCGTAGGTGAGGATGACGCCCTTCTTGTCGAGGATCGTCTCGATGTTGACCGGGCGCTTCCAGATGCGAAACAGCGCCTCCAGCACGCCGCGCGCGTAGTCCGCGCGAAGCTCCGTGCCGTGGAAGCGGTGGTGCAGCAGCAGCTCGCTGCGGTTCTTGAAGTTGGCGTCTTTGACGAAGATGAACGGCTGGCCAAAGTTGGTGAGCTGGTCAAGCAGGCGCTGCTTGATGACCTTGAACTCGCGGCTCTCGATCTCCCACTGCGACGTCTTCTTGTTGAAGATGTAGGAGAACATCTTGTTGCGCCGGGCGAAGTCTTCGGTCAAGAACTCGTCAATGAACGACACGTCATTGTGGAGGCGGCGCACCTCAAAGATCTTCGCTTGACCGAGGCCAAGCTCGCGATCCCAGCTGTCGCGCCGCTCCATGACGCCCTCCTCCTCCCAGGCCTTGCCGAAGCGGCCGGTGTTCCAGCGCCGCTCGATGTCAAGGAACAGCTCGACGCCGAGCTTGTAGGGGTTGAGCTGACCCGGGGAGGTGGCGAGCACGCGCGAGTTAATGTCCGCAAAATCAATAATCTCCGCGTCGCTCAGCTCGCCGCTGGTGAGGATGCGCGAGTGCCAGAAGCTGGCCCAGCCCTCGTTCATGATCTTGGTCTGACCTTGGGGGGCGAAGTAGCGCGCCTCCTCGTAGATCATGCCTAAGACGTCGGCCTCCCAGGCATCCAGCGGCGCGTTCTCCAGCAAGAAGCGCATGACATCGCGCTCAAGCTGCGCTGGGAAGCGTGGGGTCTTCTTTTTGTCTTCGGCGAGCTTCTGGCGCTGGGCTTCGAGGTAGGACTCGGGGTTGATGAAGGACTCCATGTAGCCCTTCGCCTTGAAGCGGTGCAGCTCGGGCTCGCGCGGCTCGTCGTCGGTGTCACGCGGCGCGACCTGCTCAGAGCGCGGGGTGCTGGCCGCCGGGTGCGGATCGATGAGGTTGTCGATCGACAGGCAGGTGTCGATGAAGTCCTCGACCGCCTCAATGCCGCGCCGATCGACGTAGCGACGCACGCGCGCCGCGTGGTTGGCCATCTCATCGACCATGCGGCGGTTGGTGTGCGCGAAGTAGGCGTTGTTCTTGAAGAAGTCGACGTGCGCGTAGACGTGCGCGATGACCGTCTTCTGATCGACCAGGTGGTTGCCTTCGAGCAGGTAGGCGTACGAGGGGTCATTGTTGATGACCATCTCGTAGATCTTCGACAGGCCATACT
>CAYXWB010000030.1:27129-28429 GCA_964468515.1 uncultured Bradymonadales bacterium
TGAGCGCGTGCGGTGACGGCGCCTGACTCAGAGGCCCTTGCCCAAGAACGTCTTGATCGAGTCGAAGATCGCGTCGCGGTTCTTGATCTCGGACAACACCACGCGCTCATCCTTGCCCAAGTGCTCGCGCAGATCCTTGATGAACTGCCCCGAGCCATACGGTGACTCCACCTGGCCGTAGCAGAACATGTTGGCGATCGGCATGAGGTCTTGGCGCAGCAGGCGCATGCACTCGGCGGTGTCGTCCACCGACCAGTTGTCGCCATCGGAGAAGTGGAACGGGTAGATGTTCCAGTCCTCCACGGGGTAGTCCTCCTCGATGATCTTCATGCACAGCTTGTAGGCGCTGGAGATCATCGTGCCACCGGACTCGCGGGTGCGAAAGAAGGTGTCACGATCGACCTCCTTGGCGGTGGCGTCGTGGATGATGAACCGGCTCTCCAGGCCCTTGTACTGGCTGCGCAGCCAGGTATCGATCCAGAAGGACTCGATGCGCACGATCTCCTTCTGCTCGTCGCCCATGGAGCCGGAGACGTCCATCATGTAGATGATGACGGCGTTGGACTGCGGCACGGGCGTCTCTTGCCAGGAGCGATAGCGCATGTCCTCGCGGATGGGGATGATGATGGGGTTCTCAGGATCGTAGGTGTCCATGGCGATCATGCGCCGCATGGCCTCTTTGAACGTGCGGCGAAAGCTGCGCAGGCTCTCGGGGCCGGTGGAGCGGATGCCGGTGTAACGATCCTTGATGGTCTCCAGGCGCTTGGAGCCGCGCGGCTCAATGTTGGGCAGCGACAGCTCCTCGCTCATGATCTCGGCCAGCTCCTCAAAGCTGACGTCGACCTCAAGCTCCTTGCCGCCCTCGTTATCACCTGCGGGGCCGAGGCCGCCGGGCTGTTGACCGGGCTGACCATCGAGCGAGTCGCCCACGTCGCCGTCGCCTTGGGCGGCGCCGCCCTGCTGCTCGCGCGCGAAGCGAAAGCGCGGGATGTCGATCTGCGGGATGGGGATCTTGACGATGTCCTTGCCCTGCTTGCCGGTCAGCTCACCGCGGCTCATGTACTTGCGCAGGTTCTTCTTGATCTTGCCCCGCACGATCTGCTTGAAGCGGCGCTGATCCTTCTCGATCCTGTTGATGTCCTTGCTGAAGAAGTCCGACATGCTGCTGCGCCTCTTGCACGGGTGGCACGGGTGGCGGGTGAGGAGCTCTTATCAAGGGCGCGCGCGAAGATGCGCGCGACGAAGTTGAGCACGGGCGGGGCCGAGGCCTCAGTGTAGCCGTTGGTGCGGCTCCTGCGCT
>CAYXWB010000031.1:0-28273 GCA_964468515.1 uncultured Bradymonadales bacterium
GCGCGGGCGCCGCTGCGGGCTTGGCCGCGACCGGCGCGGGCGCCGGTCGCGCCACCGGCGCGGCGGGCTTCACAGCGACAGGCGCAGGTGTGTGGGCCGCGACAGGCGCGGGCGCGGGCGCAGCGGGCGCCGCGTAAGCGACCGGCGCGGCGAACGCGGCGTTGCCGTTGCCGTTGCCGTTGCCATTGTAAGCGTGGCCGTTGCCATTCTTGACGGGCGCGGGCGCCACATACGACGCGGGGGCGGCGAACGGCGCGCGCTGAGGCGCATCGCTGGCGCTCGCGATCGGCGCGCCAGAGAGCTGACCTGCCAAGCCTTGGAAGGAGGCGCGCGCCACCTCAAGGAAGGCCATGTGATTCTCAGCCATGAGCTGCTGATAGGACTGGTGCGTCTGAGCGGTGCGCTGCTGGAAGCGCTCGAACGCGTCGACGAGCGGCCCCTCCGCCACGGGCGCGTGCTGGGGCTGCTGAGCGGCCTGTTGCACCGGCTGCGGCGGCTGCATCGCGGGCGCGGGTGCGGGCGCGAAGGCCTGCTGTGCGGTCGCGACGGTCGCGGGCTGAATCACTGGCGCCTTGGGCGCGGGCTTGGCGCTGGGCGCGACAGGCGCTGCGGCCACGGGGCGCTGCTGAGGCGCGGGCTGCGCGGGCTGCGCTGCGGGCTTCTGGGACAGAGACTTCAAGGGGACAACCTCGGTCGGGGCCATGGGCTTGCCGTAGTTGGCGCCCGTGAGCTTGACGGTGAAGCCGCGCTTCTTGCCAGCGCGGGGATCTTGCGGGGCGCGGACGCCCTCCCAGAGCGCGGTCAGCTCAAGCGAGACGCCTGCGGCGCAGAGCTGCGCGATGCCGCGAAGCAGCGAGGTGACGCCGTGGCGGCCGCGCTGATCGAGCGAGATGATCTGGACATCAGGCAGGTCCTTCAGGCAGCGCCCCGCTAAGCCCCCGAGCACGTTGCCAGGGCCGACCTCGACGAACACGCGGGCGCCCGCTTCGGCCATCGCCTGGATTTGCTCGACGAAGCGGACGCCTCTGGCGAGCTGGTTGGCGAGCAGCTCGCGCTGCGCGCTCGCGTCTTGGGGATAGGGCGCGGCCTCGCTGTTGGCATAGACCGGCACCGACGGGGCCTCAAAGCGGATGTCTTGAAGGAACGCCGCGAAGGGCTCAGCCGACGCGCTGACCACCGGGGAGTGGAACGCGGTGGCGACCTTGAGGCGCTTGAACGAGACGCGCGCCTCAGTGAGCTTGGCCTCGACGGCCTCAATGGCGTCGGTGGCGCCAGACAGGACGATCTGCGTGGGGTGGTTGTGGTTGGCGACGACCACAGGGATTTGCCACTGATCGAGCAGGGTCTTCAGGGGGCCGATCTCGCTGACCACGGCGGTCATCGCGCCGGGCAGCTCGCTGGCCTCAGCCATCAGCGCGCCGCGCTTGGCGGAGACGCGCATCATGTCACGCGTGGAGAGCACGCCTGCGGCGTGCAGGGCCATGATCTCCCCGTAGCTGTGACCGCCGACCATGTCGGCCTTGAGGCCGAGCTGACAGGTCATCTCATACAGGCCGAGGCTGACCGCGCCGATGGCGGGCTGCGCGCGCTCGGTGCGAGTCAGCGCGTCTTCTAGGGCTTGGCGCGCGGCGTCATCGAACACGGGCTTGGGGTAGACGACCTGATGCAAGCTGGCCAGCTCGCCGTCCATCGCGGCGATCGCGTCCCAGCGCTTGCGCGGCGCGTCGAAGTGGATGGCGAGCTGATCGCCCATGCCGACGTACTGGCTGCCCTGACCGGGGAACAGCAGCGCGACCTTGCCTGGGGCTCTGCCCACGCCGTAGGTGGTGCCCTGGGGGGTAGAGAACGGGCGCTCAGGCGCGCGCTCAATGGTTCGCACCGCGCCCTCAAGCTGGGCTTGCAGCTCGGCCTGTGATGCGGCCACGAGCGCCAAGCGCGCAGGGTGCGTCGCGTCAAAGTCGCGCGCAGACTGGGCGGCGATGGGCGCCAGCGTGTCTTGGGTGTTGAGGTCTTCAATCAAGCGCTGGCACTGCGCGATGAGGGCGTCGGGTGTGGGCGCGCTCAGGGCGATGAGGTGGGCGGGCGCGCTCCAGTGGCGCTGCGCCTGCTTGCCCGAGCCAGTGTACTCCTCCAGGGCGACGTGGAAGTTTGTGCCGCCAAAGCCGAACGAGCTGACCGACGCGCGGCGCGGGTGGCCACCCTCGGGGCGGATCCAGGGGCGCGTCTGGGTGTTGAGGTAGAACGCGGTCTGCTCAATGTTGAGCATGGGGTTGGGGCGATCGACCTTGATGGTGGGCGGCAGCACGCGCGAGTGCAGCGCCATGACGGCCTTGAACAGGCCGGCTGCGCCAGCGCTGGCCTTGGTGTGGCCGATCTGGCTCTTGACCGAGCCGAGCGCGCACCACTGGTGGGGGCCGTCAGCGGCGGGCGCGAACACGGTGGTGAGGCCGCCAAACTCGGCGGCGTCACCGGCCTTGGTGCCGGTGCCGTGGGCCTCCACGAGCTCGACCGTCTCGGGGCCGTAGCCCGCGACCTCGTAGCAGCGGCGCAGGGCCTTGGCCTGGCCGCTGGAGACGGGCGCGTAGATGCTCTTGGCGCGGCCATCAGACGAGGTGCCCACGCCGCGCAGCACGGCGTAGATGGGATCGCCATCGCGCTCGGCGTCGTCCAGGCGCTTGAGCGCGATCATGCCGATGCCCTCACCGAGCATGGTGCCGTCGGCCTGATCGGAGAACGGGCGACAGTCACCGCTGGGCGACAGCGCGGGCGTCTGGCTGAAGCACATGAACATGAGGATGTCATTGAGCGCGTCGACGCCGCCCGTGATGACGAGGTCCGACAGGCCCAGGTACAGCTCATTGACGGCGATCTCGAGCGCGGCCAGCGAGCTGGCACAAGCGGCGTCCACGACGCAGTTGGTGCCGCCGAGGTCGAGGCGGTTGGCGATGCGCCCCGCGACGACATTGCCCAGCAGGCCCGGGAACGTGCTTTCTTGCCACGGGGTGTAGCAGTCGGACAGCCTGCCGGTCAGCTCCTTGACCTGATCCTCGGGCAGCCCTGCGGTGCGCAGGACGCGCTCAAAGATGGGCAGCTGGAGGCGGCTGGACATGTGGCCCACAAGCTCGGTGGCCGACGCGACGCCGAGCACGACGCTGATCTTCTCGCGGTCCATGCTGGCGAAGTCGCCGCCAGCGGCGTCTTCGAGCACCTGACGGGCGACGCCAAGCGCCAAGAGCTGCGCGGTGTCGGTGGCGGGCAGGATGTTGGGCGGCACGCCGAACGAGAGCGGATCGAACTCGACCTCAGGCATGAAGCCGCCGCGCTTGGCATAGGTCTTATCGGGGGTGCCAGGCTTCGCATCGTAATAATCCTCAAGGCGCCAGTGCGACTCGGGGATCTCAGAGAACAGGTCGTTGCCCTCCAGGATGTTCTTCCAGAAGCCGTGGGCGTCAATGGAGCCTGGGAACAGGGCGCTGACCCCAACGACGGCGATGAGCGGGTGCTTCGACTGAGCCATGATATGCGAGACCTCGATGGGGGATCTAGCGCAGCGGGCGCGGCGCGTAGTGAAAGGCGCTGGGGGGCACGGGCAGACCGCAGGTGCGCAGCTGCTGGGCGCGCGTGATGACGGCGGCGCCTTCGAGCAGGTTGAGCGCGATCTGAACAGCGGAGCGAGCTTGTGGGGGTTGCAAGAACGAGCCCTGCACCCAGGTGTTAAAGGCGCCCATCGCGGGGCCGCACCAGATCTGGTAGTCGAGCGCGCGAGACGGCTCACCGTCGATGGCCCACTTGCTGGCCTTGCCTAAGTACCAGCGGAACATCAGGGCCATGCGATGGCGCGGCTCGCGCTCGGCGCGCTCGACCTCGGCCGGATCGCGCCGCGACCAGAAGCCGCGCGTGTCAGCCCAGACCTCATCGAGGGTGGCGCCCAGGATGCGCTTCTCTAAGACCTCGCGCTCGGGCTGGGGGATGTCATCGACCGACGCATAGCGCTGGAAGAGGTCGTGGAGCTTGGCGCCGCGCGGTCCAAACATGGTGCCACGCTTGAGGACTTGGACCTCGACGCCCAGCTCAAACATGTCAGCGGCGGGCGCCATCATGACGTCCGCGATGCCGGCGCTGGCGAGCATGATCTTGCCAGCCTCGCTCAAGCCGCTCTCTAGGGCGGACTGATTGACGGAGCCTGTGACGACGTAGGAGGCGCCGAGCGCGAAGGCGGCGGCGACGGCCTGTGGCGTGCCAAGGCCGCCAGCGGCGCCGACGCGGATCGGCGTCTCATAGCGCAGCTCGGCCTGGATAGCGTCGCGCGCGGCGACGATGTCGGGGAACAGCGCGGTGAGGGGGCGATTGTCGGTGTGACCGCCGCTGTCGGACTCGACGGTGATGTCGCTGGCGACGGGCAGATGACTGGCGAGCCGCGCCTCCTCAGCGGTGAGCTTGCCTTGTGCGACGAGGGCGTCGAGCATGGCCTTGGGGGCGGGGCGCATGAACTGGATGGCGACCTCGGGGCGCGAGATCTTGGCCATGACGTGGCGCGGGCGCACGAGCTGGCCCTGGGCGTCGAGGTGCAGGCCGCTGTAGGCGAAGTGCACGACGCTTGTGGCGAGCTTCATGAAGGCGGCGGCCTCGACGCAGGGGACGCCGCGCTCAATGAAGAGGGCGGCGACGCGATTCTCAAGCGCGGGCTCATTGGGCGAGTGGATGAGGTTGGCGCCCCAGGCGACGGGATCATCGCCCAGCGCGCTCTGGATCTCATCGAGGCCTTGGACGATGCGCTCAAAGCCAAGCCCTGCGGCGCCGAAGAAGCCGAGCATGCCCGCGCGCGCCATGGCGATGACCAGGGCGGGGGCTGCGATGCCGTTGGCCATGGCGCCAGTGACGTATGGGAAGCGGGTGCCGTGAGCCTCCAAGAAGGCGCGATCGCCGAGCCACTCGGGGTAGAGCGGCGGCAGCGAGGCGATGAGCGCGTAGGCCGCGCCCTCGCTAGGCTGGCCGATGCGGGCTTGGCCGCCGGTAGCGACGCCGACGTGGCCTGTGGCGCGGTGTTGAATGACGTGGAGGGGCTCGCGTGGCGAGGAGAGGATCGCCGCGAGGCTGTCGGCGTCAAAGGCGGGGGGCTGCGCATCGGCAACCCAGGCGCCGATCGCGGGCAGGGCGCTGCTCGTGCTCATGAACGCTCGCTAGGGGGAGGTGCGTCGAGGGACAGTCCAGGCTGAGCTGAGGGGTTCAAGCTCAAAGCCTGGCAGGTGAAGGACGGCGCCACGCTAGCGAGCGCGGCGAGTGGTTGTCAACCCGCGCATAGGGCGCGCGAGCGAGCGCCTCACGCGAGCGCGCGCGACCTGCTTGGTAGCAGGGCGCGCGCTGCGTGAACAGGTTAATTGAGCGGGCGAGCTGAGGGGGTGGGATCAGCCCGGCTGCCACTCGAGCTGGTGTTGCAGCTCGAAGCCCCACTGGCGCAGCAGGCGCGACAGGTGAGCGGGGTGATAGCGCACGCCGAAGCGCTCCTCGATGAGCTCGGCGACGCGCTGTGTGGTCCAGCGGTTGGTGTCAAAGCCGTGGGCGCGGGCGCCCTCTTCGAGCAAGGCACGCAAGCGCTCGATGTGTTCTTGTGCGAGCTTGCGAGCGCGCTCGGGGTAAGGCTGAGCGCGCAGGGCCTCCATGCCGTCCTCGCGGGCGCGCTTGACCCATTGAGAGACAGCGGCCTGGGTGACGTCGAGCATCTCGGCGACGCTCTTCTGGGTCATGCCCTGCTCGACGAGCGTGAGCGCGAGGTAGCGCCGGTACTCGCGCCAGTTGTGATAGTCGTGGGTCTTGGGATCAGGCTTTGGGTCGGACATGGCTCGTCCTCAAGGGGGCCGTAAGCGACGTGCTGGCGCGTATCAAAGCAGAAGCGCGCGATGGGGGCAACGGCTGACTGCGTGAGGTGTGGACTTATAAGCGATTCGCGCAAAGCAGGTGAGCACAAGGCGAAGGTGCGAGACTTAGGGCGCCAGCTGCGGGGAGGCCTGGGCCAGGCCAAGCGTGGGGCTTGGGCCACCGGACAGGCTAATTTTAATCACCATGCGATCACTTATCACCTCAAGGCGATGATCGCACGGGGGGTCAGACATGACCAAGGCCGCGCCCCCTCAAGGGAGACGCGGCCTTGGCTGACCACAGACGATCGCGGTTGAGGCGATCGCAAGAGACGCTACGAACGCGAGCAGCGGCGGATGACTTAGCCTTCCGACTTGCGGCGTCGACGAGCCTCCTTGCGGCGGCGTCGCTCGGCCTCAATGGACTTGCGACGCTTGGCGACGCTGGGCTTCTCGTAGAAGCGATGGCGCTTCATCTCGCGCTTGAGGCCCTCGCGGCCTACCATGCGCTTGAGCTGATTGATGGCGCGGCCGACGTTGTTGTCGACGACCGGCACCTCAAGCGGCCCGAGGTCACTCTCACTGCGGCGCTGGGCGCTGCTGTTGCTGCTGCTGCTGCGGCGGTCGGAGCTCGGTCTCCTGTCCCTGTCGATGGCCAAGGTGATCACCTTCCTTTTATGGTTCGCACACTGTGAAGATGGCGGCGCGGGGCGATCCCCACGCCGCAGCTCGCTTAGCGAGCGCGCGCATTATAGAGAATCCCGTTGAGGGCGCAACGCTTAATCCAACAACGCCTCGCCGCATCCTCGCCCGCGCTGCCAACCTCCCCGCTAACATGGACTTGCCCTCCTGGCTGGCTCCTCTTACAATGGATCGTGTCAATTCCGACCGTCCGGTCTTTTTTACAAGCTCAGGAGCCCCCGCATGGCCCCCTCCCTCAAGTCCCTCCCTCGCACTGGCCTGCAAGCTGACACCGTGCTCAGCGCCCTGGAGGCCGCCCGCGACGCCGACGCCGCGTGGAAGGATGGCAAGGTCTTCAGCCTCGTCTACAACGGCGGCGACGCCATCACCGACCTGCTCAAGCGCGCCTACACCACCTACTTCTCCGAGAACGCGCTCAACCCCACCACCTTCCCAAGCCTCAAGCGCATGGAGACAGAGGTGGTGGCCATGACCGCGCATCTGCTCGGCGGCACCGAGCAGACGGTGGGCAACCTCACCAGCGGCGGCACCGAGAGCATCCTCATGGCGGTCAAGACCGCCCGCGAGTGGGCCAAGAAGCATCGGCCCTGGGTGCGACACCCCGAGCTGGTGGTCCCCGTCACCGCCCACCCCGCCTTTGACAAGGCCGCTCACTACTTCGGCCTGCGCCTCGTGCACGTGCCCTGCGACGCGAACTTCCAGGTCGACCTCGCCAAGCTCAAGCGCGCCGTCTCATGGCGCACCATCATGATCGTCGGCTCCGCGCCCGCCTACCCCCAAGGCGTCATGGACCCGATCGAGCAGATCGCCGCGCTCGCCCACAAGAAAGGCATCCTGTGCCACGTCGACGCCTGCGTCGGCGGCATGATGCTGCCGTTCGTGCGCGAGCTCGGCTACAACGTGCCGCCCTTTGACCTGCGCGTCACGGGCGTGACCTCCATGTCGGTCGATCTGCACAAGTACGGCTACGCCGCAAAGCCCGCCTCCGTGGTGCTGCATCGCGACGGCGAGCTGCGCAAGCACCAGTATTTTGCCACCACCGACTGGCCGGGCGGGATCTATGTGTCGCCCACCATGACAGGCTCGCGCCCCGGCGGCGCGATCGCGGCCGCGTGGGCGATCATGCACCACCTGGGCTTTGAGGGTTATCTGGAGATCGCCCGCGAGGTGATGACCACGCGCGATAAGATCATCGCAGGCGTGGAGGCCATCGAGGGCTTGCACATCCAGGGCTCCCCGCACATGAGCGTGATGGGCTTTGGCGCCGATGCACCGCTCGACATCTACACCATCGGCGATCACATGAGCGAGCGCGGCTGGCACATGGATCGCCAGCAGTCGCCCCAGGGGCTGCACCTGACGATCAACCGTGGTCACGTCATCAGCGCGGATCAGTTCTTGCTCGATCTGCGCGAGGCGGTGCGGTTAAGCCAGCGCAGCCGCGCAGATTACCTCAAGCAGAAGATCGCCTTGAAGGCGCTCAACACCACGCTGCGCGTGATCCCAGCGCCCATCTTGTCGGCGGCGATGAACCTCGCCACCAAGCAGCTGGGCCTGGGCGGCGCAGGCGGCGCGCTGCCCAAGCGCAGCGCGCCGATGTATGGCATGATGGGCAGCTTGCCCAACCGAGGCGATCTGGAGGCCATCGTCATCGACCTGCTCGATGGCATGACCCGCTTTGATCCGAGCGCCCGCTTGGAGGTGCCTGAGGATCCTGTCGAGGGCGATCGCGTCGTCCCGCTGGAGCTCAGCGCCCAGCGCCGTTGACACCTCACTCGCCGCCACCTCGCACGAGAGCCTGCCCGATGACCACGCAGTTCGCCGACTTGCACTGCCACCCCGTCCTCTACAGCTACAACCGCATGCGTCACACCGACGCGGAGCGCGACTTGTCGCGCTACCACCCCTGGCACATCTTGCCCTCGAACACCGCGCACATGCGCGATGGCAAGCGCGGGGCGACCTACACGCAGGCGACCCCGGACATGCTCACGCGTGGGCGCTGTCGGCTGGTGTTCGCCTCGTTCACACCCATTGAGCGCGGCTTCTTCTTTCAGCCCGGCCCCAACCACCCGCCCACGCGCCTAGGCGCGGAGCTGCTGAAGCTCGCCACGGGCGTCACCGCCGCGCGCGCGCTGGGGGCTTTGGCGCGACGCGATCTCAAGGGGGCCGCGTTCACGCTCACCGGCGCGCTGCGCAACCGAGGCGTCGCACGCCAGCTCGTCCAGCAGCTCGTCATGCGCTACAGCGCCGCGCGCATCAAGCACATGATGTCGCCCGAGTATGACTACTGGGATGAGCTGTGGCGCGAGTACCGCTTCTTAGCGAGCGCCGATGGCCAGACCCACACCGTCAGCTCCCCCTCGCCAGAGGGGCCAATCCAGGTCACCGGCTGCTATCACATCGCGCGCAGCGCCGAGCAAGCGCGCGAGATCGTCGAGGATGAGCAGCGCGACGACCTCTGCATGATCCTCACCATTGAGGGTGGCCACGTCTTCTCGGTAGGCCCTGATGAGCGGCCTTTGAGCTGCGACGCGATGCTCGCGCGCATCGACGCGCTCAAGCAGTGCGAGTATCCCTTCTTCTTCATCACCCTGGCGCACCACTTTGACAACGGCGTCTGCGGCCACGCGCACAGCATCCCCGATCTGACCACGCTCGTGATCAACCAAGACGCGCGCCTGCACCAAGGCTTTGAGCCGCGCGAGGGGCTCGGGCTTCGCGTCGCTCGCGCGCTCTTGGGCCTTGATGAGCAGCTTCGCCCCGACGGCACGCGCCGCATCCTGATCGACGCTAAGCACCTCAGCCCGCTGGCGCGTCAGCAGTACTATCAGCAGCTCGTGGTGCCTCATAACGACGCACGCGCGCAGTGGCCCAAGCCATTGCGCGCGCGCTACCCTGAGCTGCCCATCATCTTCAGCCACGCCGCCTACTCGGGCGTGGCCACGCTGGAGCAGCTGATGCGCGATGCCGATCGCGAGGATGACAGCTGGCTGCGCGGCGAGTTTTATGCGTGGGGGCTGAACATGTGCGATGAGGATGTGCGCATGGTGCATCGCACGGGGGGGATGATCGGGCTGGTGTTTGAGCGGCGCGTCGCGGGCATGCGCGCGAACGCCTCAAAGCACCCGGCGCTCGTGCGCGAGCTGGTGATCAAGCAGCTGCTGGGCGTGGTCGACGTGATCATGAGCGATGATCGCTTGAGCGACGAAGACAAAGCCCGCGCGTGGGACATCGTCTGCTTGGGCACAGACTATGACGGCTTCATCGATCCGGTGAGCATCTACCCGACGGCGGCCGAGCTGCCGCAGTTCGCTGATGATCTGCGCGACGCGCTGCAACAGCGGCGCCACACGCGCCAGATCGAGGCCATCGGGGTGGAGGTGTTGGTCGAGAAGATCGCGTGGCGCAACGCGCACGACTTCGCGCAGCGTCACTTCCCCGCGTCGTGCGACGCCTGATCCTCCCCTTCGCTAGGCTCCCAGCGCAGCTCGCCGTCGTGGAGGGCGTCGAGCAGCGGCGGCGCGATGCGAAAGGTGGCGCCGCCGCGCTCAGGCGCGGTGACGGCTTGGAGATCGCGGCGCAAGAGCGCCTCCCAAGCGCGCCACACGCGGGCGTGCGCGGCGTGAGGGGGGACCACGCGCAGGGCATAACGCAGCGCCACGAGCGCCACATCGGGCGGCGCGTGCAACAGCATCCAGCGCGCGCACTCGCCCACGCGCCCCCACGCGCGCTGCGCGCAGGCGCTGCGCAGCTCACCGAACACCTCGCCAGCGCGCTGAGGGGCGTTAGGCCCAAGCGTGATATCACGCGCTTGGCTCATCGGGCGCACAGGGGGTCTTGGGCGTCAGCGCAGGTGATGGGAGAGTCACACAGCGCATCGCTCGCGTTGAAGCAAGCGCGCGTCGCGCCGCCAGGGCCAGCCATCGCGCAGCATGTGTTGTGACGCGGGTTATCGCGACACGGCGAGGTGTCGCGCTCGCAGGGGCGCAGGCAGCGGTAGCCCACGGCGGGGCGCTGACCTGGCCCCACGGCCAGCGCTTGGACGCACACGAGCCCTTCTTGGCAGGGCTCTTCACGATCGCACGCGTCGCCGTAGTCAGCATCCTCCGTGGCCTTGTCGATCGCGCTTGAGACGAGCAAGCCACAGCCTGAGAGCGAGAGCAGGGTGAAGGCGCTGAGCGCGCTGAGGCGGTGCGTGAGCGTCATGGGCTTGGCAGCTCCACGACGAGCGTCTGGTCGCTCAGCGCCAGCGTGATCAGCGCGCCGCCTGTGGCGCTCACCTCATAGCTGGCGCGCTGAATCTCCACCGGCTTGCGCGTGCTCTGGCGCACGACCGCGCAGGTGGGGCGCTGGCCCACGCAGGAGACGTCGAGCTTGCCGAGCGAGGCCACCTCAAGCGTGGCCAAGCGCTGCATCCCTGTGGCGCGCTGATAGGCCTCGCGGGTGATCGACGACGTGACGCGCTGCGGCGCGCGCTGCGCGAGCGCGACGCTGGGGCTCAGCGCGATCATCACACCCCAAAAGCACCCGAACGCTGCGCTCATCTGCATCGTGTCAACGCTCCTGGCGATCTGGGACAAGGCTCAAAGGCTCCCATCATGCTAGCACGATCCGAGGCCACGCTCAATCTGCACCCGCGCGCCGCGGCTCAATCGCCCGCTGCGGTGTACTGGGCGGGGATCAGCACCTCGAAGGTGGAGCCCGCGCCCGGGACGCTCGTGGCCTCCAGCGCACCACCCAAGAGGGCGCAGATCTTGCGGCTCAGCGGCAAGCCCAAGCCCGTGCCGCCATGCTCACGCGAGGTCGAGGCGCTGGCCTGCACGAACAGCTCAAAGACGCGCGCCAGCGCCTCATCGTCAAGCCCCATGCCCGTGTCCATCACGGCCACGCGCACGGCGGGGCGCCCCCCAAGCTCAATGGCGCGCGCGCTCACGCGCAGCTGGCCCCCGGTGGTGAACTTGGCAGCGTTCGACACCAGGTTGAGCAGCACCTGGCGCAGCTTCGTGCGATCGGTGTGCATCACAGGCAGCTCCCCCTCAAGCTCCAGCGCCAGCGCGTTGCCCTGACGACGCGCCAGCGGCATCATCGTGCCGATCAGCTCGCGCAGCAGCTGCTCTAGCTCAAAGCGCTCCGCGAAGACCTCCATGCGACCCGCCTCGATCTTGGTCAGATCGAGCACCTCATCGATCAGCGTGAGCAGGTGACGCGCCGCGCTGTGCACCCGATCCAGATCCTCGTCAAAGCACACGATCTGGCGCTCATCGGCCTCCTCTCGGATCAGCTCCGCGTAGCCGATGATGGCGTTTAACGGCGTGCGCAGCTCATGGGAGACGTTGGCCAAGAACATCGACTTGCTGTTGCTGGCGATCTCAGCCATGCGCCGCTGATGATCGAGCGCCGCGCGCTCGGTGTCCGCGCGCTGCTGCGCGCGCAGCGTCGCGCGCGTGTGAGAATGCATGAAGAACGCCATGCCTGTCAGCAGCACGCCCGCGTCGACCACAAGCGTCGTGTTCTCACCCGTGCCAAGCGGGTGGCCGGGCAGCCACACCACGAAGCTCACCAGCGTGAGCAGCGCCACCGCATACACCCCCCACACCACACGTGTGTCCACCGCGAAGCCCGCAAGCACCACCGAGGGCAACAAGAACCAGATCGTGTCAGGATAGTGGCCAAGCGCCATGCCCGCGCCAAACACAGGCAAGACAAGCCCCAGCGCGGCGACGCCCGCGCCTAAGTTTAAGCGCCGCGTATGCGCGCACCACAGCCCCGTGCCAAAGCACAGCTGGATCCCCACCGCTTGCAGCAGATCAACCCACAGCGCGTCGCCGCGCTTGGTCAAGCAAGCTGCCAAGATAGGGAAGACCCCCAGCACGAAGCAGATGAGCAAGATGCGCCACAGCGAGCGCCCGCGCTCCTCGACCAGCTCGCTCACCTCACCTGGCGCCTGCGGCTTTGTTGATCGCGTCACGTCAGCTCACTTCACATCTACATCACCCTACATAGGCGACGGCGCCCAAGTGTAGCAAGGCGCTGAGTCACGCTCAACGTCGACAAGGACAACCTTTGAACAAAAAAGCGCCGCCCCTGGTCAGGGGCGGCGCATCCTCACGAGGCGCCTACGACGCGCGCTTCACCTTCAGCGGCGCGTCACCGTGCGGGAGACGACCACCGGCTGGGCGCGCCGCGGCGCGGGCTTCGTGACCACCACGCGGCGCGCGGGGGTTTGACGGACCACGCGGTGACGTCGCGCAGGAGACGTGTGGTAGACCGGCCGGTGATGCACCACGGGAGCAGGCGCATAGATGGGGCGAGCGGGGGCCGTGGTGGTCGTCGTGACCGTGGTGGTCGTCACGCCGCGGCGCGTCGTGGTCGTCTCTCGCACGGTCGTGGTCTGCGCGAACGCCATGCTCGACATCAACATCCCCATCACGAGCACGAGCAGCGCCAAAGTCATCTTCTTCATGGTGAACCTCTCTTAGGGTAGGGGCGCAGGTCGCGCCATGCTGTGTCAGCCTCTTTGAGCCGCGTCTTCTCTCGCCGCTCATGAGGATAGACCCCCCGCACCTTGCGAAGTCCTTAAGCGCGCCGATCTTTTTCAAAGGGCGCAAACAGAGGCGACATGCCATGAAAAATCAGCACCTTAAGCCCCAAAAACTGCTCCCTACTGGCGATCCTGCTGGCGCCATGCTTTGCAACCGTAACGCCGCACGACGAATCTTGTAGGCGACGCGCCAGCGCCACGACAGCGCCACGACCTCTCCCTCGGAGCTGCCCCCATGCGAACCTCTCTCATCACGCTCGCGTTGCTCACGCTGCTCACGAGCTGCGATCGGCCCCCCCAACCCAACGCCTCCCCCGCCGAGCCCAGCCCCACTGGCGCGTCAGACGCGCCTGCGGCGCGCCCCACCAGCCCCGGCGTCGACCCCACCTCACCTGTCATCGCCAGCGCGCTGGCGCGCTACGACGCCCCTGGCGAGCGCGTCGTGCTGGAGGAGGGCGCGTGGCGCCAGAAGCTCGCCCCTGAGCAGTTCGAGGTCCTGCGTGAGCACGGGACAGAGCGCGCCTTCACCAGCCCGCTGCTCAAGGAGAAGCGCGCCGGCATCTACACCTGCGCGGGCTGCGGCGCGCCGCTGTTCTCCTCTGAGGCGAAGTTCGAGTCAGGCACCGGCTGGCCAAGCTATACCTCCCCCATCCAAGACGGCCGCGTCGCTGAGAGACGCGACAGCTCCTATGGCATGGAGCGCGTGGAGGTGCTCTGCGCCCGCTGTGATGGCCACTTAGGCCACGTGTTCCCTGACGGGCCGCCGCCTACGGGGCTGCGCTACTGTATCAATGGCGCAGCGCTCAGCTTTGATCCTGCCAGCGCGCCCTCAACAGCCGCCCCCCAAACACAGCGCGGGGCCCCGGTCAGCCCCTTCGCTGGAGCTGAGGGCGGCCTCGTCTTGAGCGCCCGTGAGGCGCGACTCAGCGGTAATAGCGCACGGGGCGACGGTTCACGACCCCGCGCTTGCCACCTCGCACTGTCGTGCGCTTGGGCGCGGTGCGGTAGCGGGTCACAGGGCGCACCGTGCGCTGATGCACGATGATCGGCGCGGGCGCCACATAGACGGGCACCGGGCGCACCACGACCACGGGCTGGGGCTGATGGTGATGATGCACGACCTCATGATGAACCACGGGGCGAGCGCCGCGACGGTAGTCGCGGTGGCGACGGTTGCGCGCGTACTCGGCCTCCTGCTCCTCGACGGTCGTCGTGGTCGTGGTCACCTCGCCATCATCATAATAGGTGGTCTCGGTCACCGTCGTCTCCGTCACGGTGCTCTGCGCCATCGCCGCGCTGGCCATCATCAGACAGCCCACCAGGACCAACATGCTCAAGATCATTCGCCTCATGATCGACTCCTCACGCTGACAAGCACACCTTGACGGGTGCATCTTAGAACGCTCACAGCTCAACAGACGCGCCCTGACCTCAAGAAATTCTAAAGCAGCTCAAGAAAAGCTAAAGCTCCTGAAGCCGCGCTGAAGTGAGCCTCCAGCTTATCCTTCAAGAGATGATGCGCACGACCCTCTGGTTATCCCACAAGTTTCGACGCGCGAAGCGCGCCAGCGCGCCCTGGAACCTCGCCAAGACCTTCGCGCACATCGTCCTGATGTGGGGCGTGTTCTTGTTCGCGCTGCCTTGGCTCATCGCCGCGCTTGAGCGCGCCGCAGGCGTCCCCGCCTTGCCCGCGCCTGAGCCCGCGTGGTGGCCCTGGCTAGGCTTCGCGCTCGCGAGCGCCTTGGGCCTGTGGAGCGGCATCACCATGGCCGTCATCGGTCAAGGCACGCCGCTGCCGCTCGACGCCCCTAACCGCCTCGTCGTGCGTGGCCCCTACCGCTTCGTGCGCAACCCCATGGCCATGGCGGGCTTGGCCCAAGCCGCCTTCATCGCCCTCCACCTCGGCTCAGCCACCACCCTGCTCTACACCCTCGCGGGCGGGCTGCTGTGGAACTACGTCGCGCGCCCGCCCGAGGAGCTGCACCTTGAGCGCGAGTTCGGCCAAGCCTACCTCGACTACCGCGACGCGGTCCGCTGCTGGGTGCCGAGGCTGCGCTCCTACCCACCGCGCTGACACGCGCCGCACCCAAGCTTGCAAATTTTTGAGAGGATCAGCACGATGCGGCACGCGCGTCCCGACAAACGGAGGTATGCTCGCTCAACCCCTCTGTCTAGCACTGTGAGGTCACCTCCATGCGCCCTTCCAAACGCTCGCTCATCACCCTCTCAAGCCTCGCGCTGGCGGTCAGCTTGATCGCCTGTTTTGCCTCCAGTGATTCATCTGAGCCGATAGAGACACGCACCGGTGGCAACAGCCACCTGGGCTACTTCTTAGCGACGCCGAGCAGCCCAGGCGTCGTCCCGATCCGTCTGGCGGCTGGCGCGCGCTATGATGTGACGGTCTGGGACTGGGAGGATCTGGATCAGCACGCCCCCGCGTCGCTGCGCGATGTCTCAGCTTTTGACACGAGCGCGATGCGCATCGTCGAGACGCGCGCTGACACCGTCACGCTTGAGGGGGTCGCCCCAGGCTCAACCTCCCTCAACTTCAGCGGCGTCTCTGATGACGCGCGGTTGACTGACAGGATCAACGTCGAGGTGAGCGCGCCCTCACAGGTGCGCTTTTTGGACCCTTGTGATCTGGACACTGTCTTGATCGCGGGCGTCGAGGGCTACCTCACCCGAGGCTTTGTGGACAGCTCAGGCGTCGCCCCGGCGCAGGGTTACGGCCTCGGCGCCCTCAGCCTGGAGGCGGGCAGCCCCGCCCAGCTCGTCGACGACCTTGAGACAGAGCACGCGAGCGTGATCGCCGTCGCCGCGCAGACCGTCGGCCCGCTCATCCTCCAAGACACCCTCTCCAACACCCAACACAGCGTCGAGGTCGTCGCGCCTGCGGCCATCACCAAGGTGGAGCTGGTGAAGACCTTTGAGGGGAACACGGCCCAACAGCACCCCGCGCGCCTCACGCTGATCCCGCGCGTCACGCTCGAAGGCGGCGCGATCGCCTGCCCGCGCGTGAGCTACAAGGTGCGCTCCAAGACCCCTGACATCTGTCAGATCGAGGCCATCGGCCAGGCGCTCGCTGACGAGCAGACCTCCACCCCTGAGCGACTGCGCGTCATCACCAAGAGCGCTGGCCGCTGCATCCTCGCCGTCGCCGTCGCCGCCGGACAAGCGCTCACGAGCGATGAGTTCGAAGATGAGATCACCATCAACCCGCCGCGCCCAAGGCTTTCCCCGCCCTCCACCGGAGGTGGTGGCGGTGGCGGCCAGCGCTATGATGATGGCGATTGATTGAGACAGCTCAGCGCCCAAGCCATGCGCTGAGCGCGGCCCCGCTCAAGGCGATGAGCATGGCCAGCTGATACGCGCGGCGCAGACGCACAGGCGCCTGCCCGTCGCAGCAGGCGTAGCCAAGCCAGCTCACGAGGCTGATGAAGATCAGCTCCTGACGCACCAGCAACAGCCCGCCGATGAACGCCAGCAGCGCGCCATGCGTCCACACGCTGCGCGGGCGCGCTGCCACCCACACCGTCAGCGCGGCCTCCGCGCCGATCGTCAACACGCTCGCCGCTTGCCCCCACAAGCGCAACGCCCCATACGGCCACAACATCGCGACCTGTTGCTCAGGCGCGAGCGCGCGCAGCGACTCCAGTCGGTGCGCGTTCTCGCGCATCAGCGCGGCCACCTCGCCATGCCACAGCCCAGACCACAGCGGCTGGAGCAGGCCCCCCGTGCTGATCAGCGCCGCCAAGAATGAGCCGTCGCGCATCGTCGCTGACAGCAGCTTCTGCACCGTCGCCACCCCCATCACCACCACGAACAGCCAGCGCGCGCTCTGGCGCGTCGCCTCGCTCGCGCGCACGTCGCACAGCGCCAGCATCGCGCACGCGTACATCAGCACATAGTGATGGTTGGCGCGATCCAGCGGGGCGGATGCGGCGAGGGCGCCGAGCATGATGGCGAGCAGCCCCCACAGGGCGGGGCGTGTGGCCCAGGGGGGCTTGGCGAGCAGCGCGATCGCTGCGGGCACCAGCAGCGCGAGGCCGCCGTCAGTGAGCGCTAAGTGGCGCGAGGTGAGCAGGTAGATGATTAAGAGCAGCGCGAGCCACCGCTCATGCGAAGCGGCCCACCGCGACAGCGCCGCCCTCATGGCGCCCTCTGCGCGTCGCGCATGCCCACCTCACACGCGCCCAGCAGCTCCCACGACAGCGCGGGCGCGTCGGGGTCAAACAGGGGCTGATAAGCGCGCACCGCGTGGGGCTCTGATAACCCCAAACAAGCGGCTAGCTCACACAAGCAGTCACGCGTGGGCAGCTTCTCACAGCGCGTCAGGCGCGCCTGCGGCGCGTCACAGCCGCCCGGTGACAGGTCGAGCGGCCTCAGCCAGCGCGAGCGCGCGGGGTGGCCCTCGATCGCTAACCACAGCTGACGGTGTGACGGGTGCAGCTCCGAGTACATCCCAAAGCCCGCCCCGCGCCAGCGCGTCAGCCGATGCTGATGCACCATGATGAGCTGACACAGCGCCACGATGAGCGCCACGGCGGGGATCAGGAGGTGGCGAACCCGAGGCCACAGCGTGGTGGCGAGCGAGGAGAGTTGCATGAGGCTCCTTGAGGGCGCTCAGTGAGGTTGCCAGCCGCCGCTCAAGCGCTGCGCGTCAAACGCGCGCGCAAGCTCGCACAGGCGCGCGCAGGGGCCAAGCGACACGGACACCCCCACATCGCCCATCGTCTTCGTGATCGCCGCCACAAAGCGGGCGTCGGCGCACTCAATGTGCGCGGGGCGTGTGGCCTCGCCAGTCAGCGGGCGAGTCAGGGCGCCCAGCAAGGCCACCAGCTGGAGCAGCCCAGGATCGTCGTCTGCGCTCAACCCAGCGGGCATCGCGAACACGGGCAGCGCCAAATCACCCTCACGTGCGACGACTAAGATCAAGTAAGGGATGCGCGCTGGCTCAGACGTCACGCGATCCGGCAGCTCATACATGCCAAGCTCCCACCCTGGCCCAGGGGGCAGCTGCGCCACTAGCTTTAACAGCGGCGGCGTCAACGTCAAGGGGGCGACTGAAGCCTCCTCGCCCACGTCACGGCATAATAACAGCGGGCTGGTTGGGTGAGACATCACGATCCTCCCGATACGCCAAAGACAGATCAGGCGCGCGTCGCCGCTCATGTGGCTCGCGCGCCTGATCTGCTCTTCGGCCCTGGGGCTCAAGATCGTGCGTCGTGTCGATCATTTAGATACAATAAGCGCCCCTCATGAGGCCCGTGCCGTCGCCTGGAGCGGCATCGCCAGCAGCGGCGCGAGCGCCGCGCGGTTGCGCGTCAGATCTGCCAGCGTGTACGCGTTGAGCGTGTCAATGAACGCGCGCTGCGCCTTCATCAAGCCAAACCGAAGGCCACACACGGGGCTTAAACAGCACTGGTTCGTCGCGTCGTTGAAGCACTCCATCAGCTCCATCGACGGCTCTAAGGTCTTGATCAGATCGCCCAAGCGCAGCGCCTCCGGCTCGACCGCCAGCTGCAAGCCCCCCGCTTGGCCGCGCCGCGCGCTCAAGTAGCCGCGCGTCACCAGATCCTTGGCCACCTTGCTCACATGGTGCGCCGAGATCCCATACACCTGCGCGATCTGCGGCGTCGGCGTCCACACCTCGGGGTGGACGCTCAGATAGATCATGATCCGCAACGCGTAGTCGGTCTGTCGGGTCAGGCGCATGGGTCAGCTCCTCAGCGGGTAGGCGACGACGCGGTGCGGCGGCGCAAGCTCATCAGGGCGTGCTCGCTCCCCTCAACGCGTGGTGCGCGCAAAGGGTGCGAGCTAGGCGCGAAAAATTTGCACTTCCTCTTTACTTTACAACATCATAACAAAAAATACCCTTACATTTCACGCACAAAGCGGCGCCACATCCAAACAGATATTTTCTCTACCTGTTTTTCGTTGCCATTATCAACTTCAAACGCTCTAATCGACCCGCCAAAGCGGACTTTTTCGCACCCCTTTCACCCCGCACACACGGAGCCCCCATGTCTCTCAACAAGCAGCTGCTCAGCGACAGCCTCAACCTCGTCGCCTCGCGCGAGCCTCAGATCACGCAGCGCTTCTATACGATCTTGTTCGAGCGCTACCCTCAGGTGAAGCCGCTGTTCGGCAAGAACGCCGCCTCACAGCAGCAGCAGATGCTGCAAGAGGCGATCATCGCGGTGGTCGATCACGCCGATGATGCGACGTGGCTCACCGCCACGCTTCACGCCATGGGGCGCAAGCATGTCAGCTACGAGGTCACCCCTGAGATGTACCCGTGGGTCGGCGAGTGCTTGGTGGCGACCTTGGCCGAGATCGCCGCTGAGGCGTGGACGCCTGAGGTGGAGGCCGCCTGGATCGAGGCCTACGGCGCGATCTCTGGGCTGATGTTAGAGGGCGCGGCGCGCGCCTGAGCTTGCGAGCGCGCGTCAAGCCAGCGCGTCGAACCACGCCTGCTCCTCCTCGCTCAGCCACGCGGTGTCGCGCAGCGGCGTCGCCCACGCGACGCCCTGCGCTTGGAGCCTGTCGAGCATCCACACCGCCAGCACTTTGACCGCCGGCACCTCGCTCCACATGGAGGACTCCAGCGGGCGCCAGCGCTCAGGCGCGTCGATGCGTCGCGCGCTCAGGTCCTGCGCGCAGCCCTCACACAGCAGCACTGTGTGCTCCAGCTGCGGCTCAGCGCGTCCTGGCCACAGCTCATGCGGCTTGAGCGAGACGCCCGCCGCCTCGCACAGCTCACAGCGCGCCCTAGCGCGCCGCGCCAGCGGGCGCCCGAGCGCGCTGAGCGCGTCTTGGCGTTCTTGATTCTTGTCGTGACCGCCCATCGCGCGCCTCCTACAAGTGTGTGGGCGAGCGCGCAGGCGGCGCGCCGCCTGCGCGCTCGCGCTCAGCGCTGGTTAGGATGCTCAAGCATCCCATGCTCATTATAATAGGGCTTGCGCTGGAAGTCGTGCGTCGCCTCAATGAAGCGGATCGTGCCGCTGGAGGAGCGCATCACCAGCGAGTGCGTCGTGCAGCCGCCGCCCACAAAGCGCACGCCGTCAAGCATCTCACCGAAGGTCACGCCCGTGGCCGCGAACATCACATCACCGCTGGCCATGTCCTCCAACATCAGGACGCGATGGATGTTGTCATCGCCCATCAGCTTGCGCGCGCGCGCCTCCTCTTGCTCATTGCGAAAGCGCAGCCGCCCCTGGATCTCACCGCCCAAGCAGCGCATCGCGGCTGCGGCGAGCACGCCCTCAGGCGCGCCGCCCACGCCGAACAAGATGTCGATGCCCGTCTCCGCCTTGCACGTCGCGATGGCCGCCTGCACGTCGCCGTCAGGGATCAGCCGGATGCGCGCGCCTGCGGCGCGGATCTCTCGAATCAGCGCCTCATGGCGCGGCCGATCCAGCACCACCGCCGTCAGATCTTCCACCTTGAGCTGTCGCGCCGCTGCCAGCGCGCGCAGGTTCTCCGTGGGCGTCTGCTCCAAGCTGATCACGCCGCACGAGTCAGGTCCTGCGGCGATCTTGTCCATATAGATGTCAGGCGCGTGCAAGAAGCCGCCCTCAGGCGCCATCGCGATCACGGCGAGCGCGCCGGGGTGGCCATAAGCGCACAGGCTGGTGCCCTCCAGCGGATCGAGGGCAAGATCCATGCGCGGGTGCCCCTCCCCGCGCAAGCCCACCTCCTCACCAATATATAACATCGGCGCCTCATCGCGCTCGCCCTCGCCGATGCGCACGGTCCCGTGGATCTCCATCGAGTCAAACGCCGCGCGCATGGCGTTGACCGCCTGCGCGTCGCTGAGGTGAGGATCGCCCTGCCCCATGGTGCGCGCTGACGCGATCGCGGCTGCCTCCGTCACGCGCACCAGCTCCAGCGCCAAGTTCCGATCGTTCATCGTCTCACTCCACGAGTTCGCGCCTTGCGCGCACCTGATAATCTGCGTCGTACCTTTATCGGCGCGCGACGCGCCGCGTCAAGCGGGCTCGACGCCCTGACGCTGCACTGCAAGACGCGCGCGGCGGCGCTTTACACTAGACAGCGCCCTCTCCCGCGCTATACGCAACCCCCTGCCGCCGCACGCGCGCGAGGACTTCTCGTGCGGCGCGCTTAGGTTATCCTCAAGCGCCTGTGCTGCGCGCATGACGATGAGGTGATGAGACGTGTCGAGACGACGAACCGTGGCGCTAAGCCTGATCGCGGTCGCGCTGCTGCTCGTAGCAGCGGCGCTGCTGGCGCCCACTCTGGCGGGTCGCGCGATGGAGCAGCGGCTGCTCGACGCGATCGGGCGTCGCGAGCTGGAGGCCAAGTGGGCAAACCTTGAGGTGGACTGGCGCGGGCGCGTGCGCTTGAGCCAAGTGGACGCGCGCGATGCGCAGCGCGGGGTCAGCCTCCAAGCGCAGGCCATCACCCTCACCCCCTCGCTTCGCTCGCTGCTCGACAGCACGCCGCGCCTCACCGATGTGCGCATCGAGCAGATGCGCGTCGAGGTGGACGCCGCTCAGCTCTCGCGCGCCTTGATCGCGCAGGACAGCGAAGACGCGCGCGCGCCTGCCCAAGACCAAGACAGCGGCGCGGGCATGATGCGCAAGCTCTTGCGCGCCACGATCGCCGCGCCCCCTGATGTCACCTTGAGCCAGGTCACCCTCGTGGTGCGTGACGGCGACGCGCCTTGGCTAGAGCTGTCTAGCGACGCGACGACGCTTGAGGCCAAAGGGGCGCAGTGGCAGCTCGACGCGCGCGGCGCGTTGACCGTGCAAGACGCGCGCGTGCCTGAGTTCTTGCGCGCCCCGCGCGTGTGGCGCGCGAGCGGCACCACCACCCTCGCCACGCGCGCCTTGGAGCTCACCCTTGAGGGCGACGGAGAGCTGCCCTTGATTCAGCTCGCGCTGCCCCAGATCGGGCGCGCGCAGGTGGGACGCGTGAAGCTCGATCTGTCGCTCCCCCAAGACGGCGCGCGCCACGCCATCGCGCACCTGTTTGACGCGGAGCTCGTCGCGGGCGCGCAGGACACCCCCGTGCTGCGCGCGAAGGCCCGCGAGGCGACGCTCGACGCGCTGCGCCCTCGCCCCCTGCTACAGGTGCGCCATGGCGAGCTGGAGGTGGCGCCCGAGCGCCTGGGGCAGCTGGGGCAGCTCGCTCAGGCCTTGCGGCCCTCACTCAGCGGGGCGCTGGGCGAGCCTGCCAAGCCCCCCTCGTCGCCCACACGGGTGCCCGGGCGCGCGGGCAAGGTGACCAGCATGCTGGCCCAAGCCGAGCGCCTCATCAACGCGCTGTGGCGCTTTGACGCCACCGTGGAGCAGGGCTCTATCACCCTCTTATTGGCCCAAGAGCGCGCCCCCGATCGTCGCATCGTGCTCGCCCAAGACCTCGCCCTAGAGGCCCACGCAGGTTACATTGGCGCGCGCGGTCACATAGGCAACAGCAAGTTCTCAGGTCAAGCGCAGCTGCTCCCAGGCCAGCTCACGCCCGCCAGCGCGACGCTCACCATCGCTGAGCTCGACATCGGCGCGCTTCCCGGCATGGCCCAAGGCGCGGGCCTGCCCACGCGCGGCATCAAGGGCCGCTTGGGCGGCGCGCTGGACCTCTCACTGGCGTTTACAGGACCTCCCACAGGCCTTGATCGTAGCCTGTTCAGCGGCGGCGCCGCGCTCACCTATGACGCGCGCTGGCGCGACGGCCTCATCGAGCTGGATGGCTTGGCCGATGAGCCCTTGAGCGGCATCAACGCCGCCGCGCGCGGCACCGTGCGCTGGGAGCCCGCGCTGGGACAGCTGCGCGTGGAGGGCGGCGAGCTGGAGTATGGTCCGCTGCGCGGTGATTATCAGGCGAGCCTCGTGGACTGGCCTTGGCGGCCTGTGCTGCGCGCCTCCGGCGGCCTCGCGGAGATCAGCTGCCAGAGCACGCTCGACGCCATCCCACGCGCGCTCTTAGGCCCGCTCCAAGAAACCATCGTCGATGGCAGCTGGGCGCCGCGCTTTAAGCTCAGCTACCCGCTGCTCAACCCTCAGCACTTAGAGGTCACCGTCACCGGCCTCGCCGAGCTGGATGACGAGCCGCGCAAGTGGGAGAAGCTCTCACCCGAGGAGCGCAAATGGCGCTGCGCCGTGCGTCATCTGCGCGTCCAAGAAGAGGGCCGCCCTGTCGCCATCTTCGCGGACGGCCCCCGCATCATGACCCCCGAGCAAGCCTTAAAGCGCCTGCCCTCCGACGCTAAGCCTAGCTCCCTGCCCATGCGCGATGTGGACTGGCTCAACCGCCCCTTCGTCAAGCGCATCACTGAGGGCGCGAGCGTCGAGGCTAACCTCTATGTGGGCCCTGGCATGGCCTCCTATGTGCCACTGCGCGAGCTGCCCCTTCATGTGGGCGCCGCCGCCTACTTGAGCGAGGAGATCCTGTTCTATACGAACAGGGGGCTGAGCCTGGGCCTCATCAACAAGGCGCTGCGCATTAACCTAGAGCGCCGCAGGTTCGTCTATGGTGGCTCCACCGTCACCCAGCAGCTCGTCAAGAACCTGTTCTTGACGCGCCACAAGACCCTCGCGCGCAAGCTACAAGAAGCGCTCATCGCGCTGCGGCTTGATGAGGCCGTCACCAAAGATCGCCTGCTGGAGCTGTACCTCAACTGCATTGAGTTTGGGCAAGACCTCTACGGGGTGGGGCCCGCGGCCAAGTTCTACTTCAACAAAGACGCGCGCCAGCTCACGCCGCTGGAGTCCGTGTTCTTGGCCGTGATCAAGCCCGCACCCCGCGATGGCAACCGGTTTAAGCGCCGCGGCGCCACCCCGCAGGGCTACACCGCGCAGCGCATTGAGACGATCTTCAAGCGGATGGTCGAGAAGGAGGTCATCACGCAAGCGCAGCTTGAGGCGGCGCGCCCGTTCGTGCTGCGCTGGGACACGACGACTGGTGAGTATCTGCCCGCCGCGCCTGCGCTGGCGCAGGAGCCCACGCTAGAAGAGCAGCTGTTAGAGCTGCTGCCCTTCTGAGGCGGACCTTGTCAGCGCGCGCGCAGCGCGCTAGTTAATGAGGTGGCGCGTGGACGCGCGCGATGGAACTTTTCTCACGCGCGCGCCCTCTAATCTTTGCGCCCCTTTCGGGCGCTCAACGCCCCGAGCATCGAGCGTGACATGGCGCGACGACCTGACAGCCAGAGCGAGGATGATCCCCAGCACGTGGTCGATGAGCCCGAGCGCTGGCCCGATCCTGACGCCCCAGACGAGGTGGACCCCGAGCTGATGGCCCTGGCCGAGACGCCCGGCGCGGGCACCATCTTGCGCCCTATCTTGCTCATCGCCGTGCTCGTGCTCGGCGGCTCGATCATCTCGGACTGGCGCGAGGAGCTGGCCTACTTCTTCAGCGACACCACCCCCATCGCGCTGGGCACCGTGACGGAGTTCCCGCTGCGCGCGAGCGCTGACCCGAGCTGGACGCCTGAGCTGCCCCACAACCGGCTGGTCGAGCTGCGCGGCATCACCACGCGCCGCAGCATCAGCACGCGCCACAAGTACGCCAAGCTCATCGGCGGCGAGGTGTATGTTGAGCTCCCGCGCGACGATCGCGATGAGAGCCCGCTAGAGCGTGAGGCCAAGGGGCCTCAAAAGGCCGATCGCGATCGCACCATGTTTGAGGGCGTCGGGCGCGCCATCGCCTTCACCTCCAGCCCCAACCACTACCAGGGGCTGCGCCAGTTCTACACGCGCAATTACAACACCACCTTCTGCGTCGACGTCGACGAGGCCACCCTCGCCCAGCTAGAGCAGAAGCGACGCGAGGGGATCTTGCAGACCTGGCGCGCGCTCTACGATGAGGCCTCCCCCGAGGAGCGCGTCAGCCGCAAGATGGCCCCCTCCCCCAGCGCCGAGCAGCTCGACATGCTCCAGCGCGAGGAGCCGCTGTGCGTCGACGCGTACCTCATCCAAGTCGGCGTCCAACCTCGCGATCACTGGTGGTATGTCGCCCTGAGCAGCCTGTTCGTGATGCTGATGATCTTCGACGTGGTGATGATCGTGCGCTGGGCCCTGTCGCTTCGACGGCGCTGAGGCCGCACAACTTGCGCCGCTAAGGGTTTGACGGTCTGGGGGATGTCTCTTAGTATGGTCGGGCTTGGAGCGACGCGGCTGGCTCAGGCGTCCTGGCGCGGCGACGTCAGCGCGCGCTCCTCAGGTGCGAGCGTCACACCACGCTCACACCACGCTCACATCGCGAACACATCGGGTCTGCTGGCCCTCTAAGCCCTCGGCCTGGCCTATCACACGGCGGTCCTGGCGCCAGCCGCCCTGCTCAGGAGAAGGTCACGGTGGCGAAGCTGATCTATACGGACAGCAGCGGTCAGGAGATGACTGTGCCCTTTGGCGCAGAGCAACCCGTCGTCTCCATCGGACGCGCGACTGACTGCACCATCCGCTCCAATCGCAAGTCCGTCTCTCGCCATCACGCGGAGTTCCGCTATCAGAACGGTCAGTACGAGATCGTGGACCTGCAGAGCTCCAACGGGACCTACCTGATCGTTCAAGACAACCGCCAGCCCGTCAAGCCGCGCGCGCGCCTGTCTCACACCGATGAGGTGTGGTGCGGTGACTTCATCCTCTACTTCTATGATGAAGACGCCGACGCCCTCTCCGAGGGCGACATCTTGCCCTATGAGAGCGCCCATGACGCGCAAGGCTACGCCGCCCAGTCAGGCTTTGGCGCACAGCCCGCCTTCGGCGCCCAGCCCTACGTCGCGCCCGCGCAGCACCTCCAGCAGTACGCGCAGCCGCCCCATCAAGCCTACGGCAACCCCACGCCTTATCCGCCCCCTCAGGTGCAGGGCAACATGATGGGCTACGGCAACAACGCCCAGCCCGCGCCCGGCTACGTCGCGCCCGAGCTTGATCCCTATGAGGCGAACACCCCCCCGCCCCAGCCCATCGCCAACTTCCAAGCCGCGCCCCAGCCCGGCTCACCCCAGCTCGGCGCCCCGCAGCTCAGCGCCCAGCCTTATATCGCCCAGCCCACCCCTGCCCCTGGCTTCATTGAGCCGCCTTATGCGCCCGATCTTGGCCCTGACGCCCTCATCAGCGAGCCCGAGCTGCTTGATGAGGTCAGCGCTGAGGACGATTGGCGCCCTGACGACACCAGCCACGATCATAGCGCCGCTGACATCTTGCCTTACCTCGTCGAGCGCGGCGGCGACGCTCAAGTCGAGCAGGCCGCCATCGGCGCCCTTCAGCAAGAGAAGGCGCGGCTGCAACAGCTCAACACCCAGCAAGCGCAAGAACTTGAGGCGCTGCGCCAGCAGCAGCGCGCCCTGACGCGCGAGCTGGACATGCTTCGCAGCCAGAGCGCCGCGCAGAACCCCGCGCCGCCCGCCGACGCCCAGCAAGCCCTCGCGGAGCTTGAGGCCGCGCGCCAAGAACAGCGCCGCCTCGAAGAGAAGCTCCACGGCGCGCTCCAACAGGTCGCGCGCGCTCAAGACCTCCAGCGCGAAGCCGAGCAAGCCCTCGCTCAGGTCGCTGAGCTCACCCAAGCGCGCGATCACGCCGCGCACCAGAGCGAGGCCCAGCGCCAGCGCGCTGACGCCCTCGAAGCGCAAGCCAGCGAGGCCAACACCTTACAAGCCCTCCTCGCCCAGCGCGATGACGCCTTGCGCGATCAAGCCGCCGATCTCGACGCCCTGCGCGCTCAGCTTGAGCAAGCTCAAGCCCGCGCAAGCGCCGGCCAAGGCGCCAGCGCAGAGCTTGAGTCGCTGCGCCGCGAGCAAGACCGCCAGCGGCGCCTGCTTGATGAGTTCGAGCGCCGCAACCGCGAGCTGCAAGGCGAGCTGAGCGCCGCCGAGGAGACCGAGCGCGCCCTGCGCCTTCGCCTCAGCCAAGAAACTGAGCAGCTCGCCACCACCCGCGATGACGCCTCCCATCAAGAAGCCTCGCTTCGAGGGCTGACCGCTGAGCTTGAGCAAAATCGCCAAGCGGTCCTCTCGCTGCGTCAGCAGCTCCAAGACGCCCAAGCCGCCAACGCACAGCACGACGCCCATCGCGCAGACCTTGAGCAGCAGCTCGAAGACGCGCGCGGCACCCGCGATCGCGTGCTGCGTGACCTCGACGCTACCCGCACCGAGCTTGAGCAGATCCGCAGCCAAGACTCCGACGCGCGCGCGCTGCATCACGAGGTCGAAGGGCTCAAGCAGCGCCTCAAGCTCGACAAGAGCCACGCGCGTGACACACAGCGCGCCCTTGAGGCGCAGGTGGCAGAGCTCCAAGCCCAGCTCACCCAGGCCCAAGCTCAGCTCCAAGACGTGCGCGCCGCGCTCGCTCATGCGCCCGCCCCTGCGGCCAGCGCGCCCGACCCCGCGCTGCTAGAGCGCCTGCGCGCGGACGTCGATCGGCTCGCGCGCATCGTCGACGCCATCGAGCGCGCCGACCTCGGCCCGCTCGGCACCGTCGATCGCGTGCGCCTGCGCTCCGCCATCCGAGACACCGCCCCAGGCGCCACGCTCGCCGCGCTGCGCGACGCCCTCGACATGAGCTAACGCCCTCACCTCACGCACGCCCTCAGGTTGACGCGCGCTCACGCGCGCTCAGGTTGTGCCAGCGGCGCCCCCGTCGCGCCACATACACAGTCAGATGGAGTCCCCCCTCATGTTCACCCTCGCTCGCTGGATCGCCCCCCTCTCGCTCATCGCGCTGTGCGCCTGCGGCGGCGACGAGGAGCCCGCGCCTCAGCCCCCTCAGATCACCGAGCTAGCCATTCGCTGCGCCCCGTTGAGCGGGAACTCTGCCGTCGATCGTGACGTCGTCGTTGAGCTCTCCGCCCTCGTGAGCGATCCTGACCGGGACCTCGTGCGCGTGGAGGGCAACCTCAACGGTGTCCCGCTCGACGAGCTCAGCGATGATGACGGCGATCAGCGCTTCAACTGGACCCCGCCCGCGAGCCTCGACCCCATCGCCTGCAGCGGTCAGATGAACCTGCGCGTCTGGGCGACAGACCTCGCCGGGAACACCGCTGAGCTCGTCGAGGCCATCGCCAAGTGAGCGCGCTCACGCGCGCTCGGGCATGACATCTGCCCGCGCGCTGTTAGACTGGTTCGCGTCGCCACTTCACCACGCGCGCTTGCTCCTCCCGAGCGCGTCCTGCTACGAGACACAGCGTCATGGCCCACGAGTTCGACTTTCAACGC
>CAYXWB010000032.1:0-11144 GCA_964468515.1 uncultured Bradymonadales bacterium
CTTAGGCTTGGCAGGCTATCTATACCAGAAAGCTCATTAGTGGGATAGGCTCCTGCTTTATCCCCCTTCTTTTTGGCCGCCTTAATAGCGTCTAGCGCTACATCAAGGGGATTGATAGACCTGCGAGTCCACTTGTAGACCGTAGGAGCGATGCCAACGATGGGGACCATAGCGGCGAAGCTCAGCGCCGCGCCTGCATAATCCCCACGAACGAGCGAGATGACAACGTTGATCCCGTCTGCCAGCTCCCCCACCGCCGGGATCATGCCCACCACATCCAGCACGAGCTGCGTGGCGTCCAGAACCACGCTGATCTCGGCTTGGACGAGCTTGGCATCTTCGACAATCGCTGACAGCCGTGAGCCTAAGCCCGTGTCGTATAACTTGCGGATGAGCCAGGGTATTTCTTTGTCGTTGGTGCCGCCAAAGGTGCCGTGCGTATCCCTCCCATCGGGCTTCTTGCCGCGGAGCGAGGCGTGCGGCGAGTCGGGGGAGTCAGGGGTGCCGCCTGCGAGGCCGTCGGGCGTGGCGCCGCTCTCTGGATCAAGACCAAGGGTGGCGCGTGGATCGAGGGTGGGTGTGTCGCCGACGCGCGCTTGAGCAGGATCATCGACGCGCGTGCCCGTGGTGGGCATGTCGGGTGGCAGCGAGGTGCCCGGTGGTAAGATGATGCCGTCTGCGCTGGTGGGCGCTTGCGGGGGAGGGCGAGGTGCGCCGGGCTGGCTGGCGGGTCCGCCCGTCTGGCTTGTGCGCGTGTCAGTTGAGGGATCAGGCGGTGCGCTGGCGTGCTTCGGGGGGCGCGTGCGCTGGCCGCTGCCTGACGTCTCGCGTGACGCGTGGGGGATTTGCTATTAATTGTCTGGCTAAATAGGAAATGTATTATGGCTCAGACAGTGGATGATTTGGGTATAGATCTGTTTGAGTTTTTTGTTCGACAAGTTTTATTAACGATAGAGCATTTTTTTCTAACCTCTCATGATCTATAGGTCCATTCGAGCGTACCCATTCGATAAATTTCTCGGGTAGTTTAAGTCTATGGTGTTTTACTAAGTAAGCTAAACCATGATCCCAAAACCAGCGCCCGTCTGTTAGTATATTTCTATAAAGCCCTGGCAAACCATCAGTGGTCATAGGATTTTTTCTGAATCCCATAGTGCACATAAGCATGAATCCAGAGTTGAGATAATCCGATATTTCGTTAGCAGTCTCTTGGTCGATCTGATCAACAATATCCCAGATGCTAGGTAAGAACGATTTCTTCCCGGGAGATAACTCCCGAACGCGAAGAACGCAATCAAATTCTAAGTTTTTAGAAGGTTTAAGATGCCCTGATTGTGATTTTTTCGATGGGTTAATTTTTTTCATTTTTTTCGTCTTGGTCGTGCGGGTATGTTTGGATATGTTCCAAACATTTTTTCTTTTTTTGGTGGAGCATTGGGCGTGAATCTAAACCATTTTCCGTGAGACGGGAGTATTGGTGGGGATGATGGTAAACCCAATACATTGACTACTGACGTGGCGCCAATTACTCTAGTGTTCATTATGTTGGCTAACTCTTGAGCTGGGCCACATCCTCCATAACATGTTATGAGTCTAATTGATTGTCCTGTTTTGTAATTTGGGTTTGATTTGATTGCATCGGCAATTTGTTGGGCGTGTAGTGGCGTTTCGTCGTTAATGTGAAACATTGCTCCTTTCTTGTCATAAGGCTTGCCGTGTATTATTACGTCGTGCAGTGATTTATGAGGCATGACGTTTTTTGCTACATTGACTGTTGTGGTATCTGTTCCTATTTGTGTTGATTGTTTTCTGTAGAAGACTTCGCCCCAGTTCTCTAAGTAGTTGTCCGGTTTTTTTGCTGCTTTGCCAGCTGACATTGTGTCAAAAGCAACATCAGCTTGTTTGCGTGCCTTACGAGCTAATTTAGCGGCGCCAGCAGCATTGCCAACAAGCGGCACCATGGCAGCAAAGCTGAGCGCAGCACCTAAATAATCGCCTCGTGCGAGCGAGATGACGCCGCTTAATCCATCGGCGACCTCACCGAACGCGGGCACCATGCCAGCGACGTCAAGCCCGGTCTGCGCATGTTCGAGCGATTTGTCGACGTCGACCGTGCGCAGATACGCGACGAGCTCTGACAGGCGAGTGCCTAAGCCCGTGTCGTATAACTTGCCGATGAGCCGAGGTATTTCTTGGTCTTTCGTGCCGCCAAAGGTGCCGTGGGCGTCCCTCTCTTTAGGCCTCGTGCCGTGGCGTGAGGCGTGCGGCGCGTTGACAACGCCCCCGGCGAGGCCGTCGGGCGTGGCGCCGCTGTGGGGATCGAGGCCCAGGGTGGCGCGAGGATCAAGGGTGGGTGTGTCGCCGACGCGCGCTTGAGCAGGATCATCGACGCGCGTGCCCGTGGTGGGCATGTCGGGTGGCAGCGAGGTGCCCGGTGGTAAGATGATGCCGTCTGCGCTGGTGGGCGCTTGCGGGGGAGGGCGAGGTGCGCCGGGCTGGCTGGCGGGTCCGCCCGTCTGGCTTGTGCGCGTGTCAGTTGAGGGATCAGGCGGTGCGCTGGCGTGCTTCGGGGGGCGCGAGCGCTGGCCGCTGCCTGACGTCTCGCGGGAGGCGCGGGCGCGCTCAGCTTGCCCGCTTGTGGCGCCGCCTTGACCTGAGCCTTGCCCGCTGCCCGTCGTCGCGCCGCCGTTGCTGCCTGACTCGCCCGTCTTGCCTTGGGTCGTCGAACCCGTGCCCGAGCTGCCATCCGCAGCGTGCGCCAGCTGGATCTGCTCTGGCTCGCCGGACGCCTCCGCCATGCCCGCGCCGCCGCCCTCAGCGCTCATGCTGTGGTCGCTCGCTTCTTCTGCTTCTGCTAAGCGTCGCTCCTCAAGCCTACGCTCGACATTCGCCGGCAGATTGACGATCTGCTCAACTGCCTCCAGCATCACGTTGCGCTCTACTTGCGTGACAGTGGGCGTGATGCCTGCCTCGTTTTGAGCGCTGATATAAGCGTCACCCTGCTCCCGCGTGAGCATCCGCCAGTCGCCATCGATCCTGCGAAACGCGATCTCGCCGCTATGGAACTGCTCCCGCGCGCCAGGGTTTGCGTTAAGGTAAGCCTCGACCTCAGGCGCGGGGCGCGCGCTGCGTTGCAGGTTGACGCGCAGATCTGATGACTCTAAGCCGTCAGCGTCGACCAGGCAGATGGGGTTGTTGCGCACGAACGTGTAGAGGTTGAGGCCGTCCACAGGGCCCAGCGGATCGGGGCTGAGCCAGTTGCCGATCAGCGGCGCGTAGTAGCGGTAGCCGTAATAATACAACCCTGTGGCGTCATCGCGGCACTTGCCGCTGTAGCGATACTCCTTGAGCTTCACATCGCGCGCGCTGGAGCCCGCCAAGAAGCTCGTGCCGCCAAACGGGAAGTAAGCCTCGTACGAGATCACGCCGCCTGTGGCGTCAAGCTCCAGGCTGACGGAGCCCAAGTGGTTGCTCAGCAGGTAGTGCAGCCGGGGCTTAGTGATGTCGTCAGTCTCTTGGCCCAGCAGGTCGATGCGCCACTGATGCAGCGTGGCCAAGCGCGTGGCGCCATCGCTCAAGTGAGACGTGTAGCGCAGCAGCTTGATGGTGGCGCCCG
The DNA here is from genome assembly GCA_964468515.1 of uncultured Bradymonadales bacterium. GTDB lineage: Bacteria > Myxococcota_A > Bradymonadia > Bradymonadales > Bradymonadaceae > CAYXWB01. The sequence goes on from CAYXWB010000032.1 coordinate 3,617, forward strand.
TGCGCACGGTGTGCACCTCGCAGCCGTCGAGGTAGAGCGTCTCGCTGATCTCCAAGCCGCCGCCTACCAGGCGCTCCGTGACGCGACGCACGCGCATGCCGTCAGCGCCGTAGACGTAATATTCGGCGTCATCAAGGCCACCGGACGCGGCGCGATCGATGATGACGGCGCGCGCGAGCTGGTCGGCGTAGTCCCAGTCCAGGGCGCGCAGGTTGGGCAGTGAGAGGGTGTTGCCGTTGGCGTCAAAGCGCGCCTCGGGGTTGACCACGGGCACGCCGCCCGGATCGAGCGCGGGCAGGGCGCGGTTGGAGGTGGCGGAGGTCCAGCGCGTCATGGCCCAAGCGCGCGAGGCGCCTTGGTGGTGCATGCGCTGGAGGTTTCCGGCGAGGTCGTAGGTGTAGGTGCGGGTGTAGCGCTCAAGGGCTGCGCCGTTGTTGAGGCTCAGGTGGCGGGTGCCCTTGATAGGATTGATCCCCGCGCGTCCCGCGCTGTCGTCTTGCGGCAGCAGCGCTTGATGCACGCGGCCCGTGGCGCGCGTCAGCTGATAGAGCGCATCATAGTCAAACTCACACGCCGCGCTCACCTGCGCGCCGCTCAGCCAAGGGCTCGCCGCGTCGGGGCCTTGCGCGCGATCGAGCCAGCGCGTGATGTTGCCGACCGCATCATAGGTGTAGCGCAGATCGAGGTAGTCGCGCCGCTGCCCCTCCTCACGCAGCGCGTGCATGCGCTTGAGGCGCGTCGTCTCGCGCTCGTAGCTGTAGCGCGTCTCCACGCCATTGCCATAGCGCATGAAGACGCGCTGGCCGCGCGCGTTGTGCGTGATCTGTGAGGCGATGGCTTGGCGCGTCATCGCGCCATCGGAGGTCGTCAGCAACACCTCGCGCACATGCCCTGCGGCGCCATAAGCGTACTCGCGGGTGGTGCCATCGGGCAGGCGCTGCATGATGGGGCGCGAGCGCGCGTCAAGGCGCGTGAGGGCGCGATGCTCGGCGGGGCCGAGCGTCACGGACGACGCATCATCCCAGCTCACCGCGCCCTTGTAACCTTGGCGGATGGCGCGGCGCGTGTCGATCGCCGCGCCGTCGAGGTGATAGCGATCGATGTGCTGCGCGCCCGCTTGATCGAGGCTCAGGATGACGCGCCCGCGCGCGTTGCGCAGCGACGCGTCAGGTCGCGCTGGATCGTCGCCGTAGCGCAGGCGATGCACGAGGTGATCGAGCGTGGCGCCGTCCCACTGGTCTGGGCCGCGAACGTGCGTGGTGAGCGGGCGTCCGAGGGCGTCGTGCTGATGATGGGCGTGCACCCCGCGCGCGTCCCAGTGATGCACGACGCGCCCGGCGGCGTCATGCAGCGTCACGCGCTCGCCAGCGTCTTGGCTGCGCTCAACGCATGCGCGCCCAAGCATGTCATAGCGATACGACAGCGCCGTGAGGCCGCGCCCGTCGGTGGCCTCGTGGACCAGCCCCCACGGGTTATACGACACGGTCGTGACGCGCGCCTCATCGGGGCCGAGCGTCGCCGTGGTGCGGATGGGGCGGCCCATCCCGTCGAGGTCGATGAGGGTCGGCGTGTCCGCGTGGGCTTGCGCTTGCGTCAGGGCGCGCCGCTCGGGCGCGTCTGCATTGAGCGCTGCGCGCGCGGTCTCATAAGCTGAGCCGCGCACATTATCATTGGGATCACGCTCGATCGTGCGCCACGCGTGATACGCCGTGCTGTGATAGACGCCGTGTGGCAGGTCTTCGCGCACGGGGCGCCCGAGCGCGTCATAGCGCGTGTGCGTGGCGACGCCGTAGCGACGCAGCGCGGTGTCATCCTCGAAGCTGTGTGTCGGCGAGTGCCACGGCTCGTACTGGCGCAGCAGCCAGCCCTTGCTGTGATAGACCTCGTGGCCGCTCACGAGCCAGCGCACAGGCGACTCGCTCAAGCGCGGCGCGCCGTCTTCATCGAGCGCGACCTCACCGTCAACGCGCGTGATGGCGAGGCCCGGATCATCGCGCAGCTTGGCCTGGAGCGTGCGCCCCAGCCCATCCAAATAAGCGATCTCCACCCGCGCGCGCCCAGGCAGCGGCCCCGCGCCCTCGCCGTCATAGACCGCCACCTCACGCGTCAGCATGAGGCGCGCGGTGGGGCCGTCGCCGCGCGCAAACGCCTCCAGATCGTAGAGCAGGCGCTGGCTCGCGCCTTGGAGCGCGGCCTCGGGATCAGCCAAGGCGTCGGCCAGCGTGAGGCCAGCAGCCATCACATGCGTCGCAAGCGGCGCGTCGCCCACGCGATGCGTCGCGCCGTCCTCGCCGAGCTGCTCCCCGTAGTGCGCGCTCAGGTGAGGGACGCCGAGCGCGTCGTAGCGCGTCTCCGTGATGTTGTCGTTCTCATCGCGCGTTAGCGCGGGCGCGAGCGCCTGATAATCATAGCTCTGCGTGACGCGGTTGTTCGCGCCGTCCTCGGTCGCCACGATCATCAGCGCGTGCGGATCGAAGCTGTAGCGCAGCGGCGCGCTGCCGGGCGTCTGCGCCTGGGTCAGTCGATAGAACGCCTCGCGCGGCCCATAACTGTAGGTCGTGTCATCGGCCCACCACAGCCCATCTTGCAAGTGATAGAGGCCGTCATCGCGCAGCGTCTCGGCGCTCACGCGCCCCTGATACAGCGCGTCACGATCGCGCTCAGCCACGACGGCCTGCGTGACGTGATGCAGCAGCGTGAGCGCGCCCACCTCGCCAAACGGCGCCGGGGCGCTGAGCGTGTCATCCCAGAAGATGCTGCGCGTGTGCGTGAGCGCGATCGCGTGCGGCGTCGCGGGCGCGGGCTCATGCTGCGTGATCGTGGTGAGGCGCGCGGTCGCGGCCTGTGTGGTGAAACCTTCAAGTGAGAAGATCGCGCCGCGATCGGGGGTGAGGCCAACCAATGAGAGGCGGCGCGTCTCAAGCTCGATCCCAAGCTCAAAGCGCGCGTCCTCATCGCGCTGGATCATGGTGTGTTCGGCGAGGTCGACGTGGAGCTGCTGTTGCTGAGGCAGGACGTGCGGGCCGAGGGCGCGGCGTGGGTAGCTGATCGAGGCGCGGGTCAGGACGTCGCCATAAGCGCCGCTCTCAAGCACCAGCTCATGGGTGAGGCTCGGATCGTGCGGATCGCGCTCGTAATCACAGCGCAACAGCTCGCTCTGCGTGGCCGTGAACACGGCGTCATGCGTGGCGGTGGGGGGCTGCACGCAGCGCAGCTGATACGCGATCGTGGTGGTCTGAAACGGCGCGGGGTCATGCGGCCCATCAGGATGATCGAGGCTGTAGTGCTCCTCGCGCCACAAGGTGCCAGCGAGCGCGCGCAGCGCGTCGCGCTGGGTGTCAGCGCTGAGCGCGCGGTCTGTGATGAGCTTGGGGTGAGGCAGCGTTGGGGCTTGCGCGTCACCCTGATAGTGATCGCGCGAGCGGCGCTTCAGATCGCCCTCATCACCGGTGTGATGCCAGCGACGCACCATCACCAGCGGCTGCGCAGGGCCGCTTGATAAGCCACCCTCAGCGCGCCCCTCACGCTCGCGCTGCTCCACAAGCCCGAACCCGATCAGCCGCCGCTCCTCGCCGTCAAAGCGCCCATCCCGGTAGTGATACTGCGTGATGAGGTGGCTGTGGCTGAGGTGGTCGATCACCTCATGTTGTGCCACCACGAGGGTGTGACGCGGCAGGCGCGTGTGCCACGGTGAGGCGCTGGCCTTATCGCGCAGGTAGTCTTGGGCGGAGCTGCGATACGACAGCCTGTGCTCCAAGCCCGCGCCATGTGAGACGCTCACCAGCGCGTGATGCGGCGTCGCATCGCCCAAGCGCAGGTAGTGCAGCGCGTGGCCCTCGCGCGTTGGCAGGGCGCTTGACCACACCAAGCAGCGCGAGCCATCGCCGAGCAGGTCGATGACTTGGAGCGCGGCGAGGTTGTCGAGGTAGGGCAGGGCGCCGAGGCGCTGCTCGGGGGCGAACTGATTGCCGGACTGATTGCGCCACAGCCGCAGCTCACCGCGCGCCAGATAGAGCAGATCGGCGCAGCCATCACCGACCAGATCGATGAGCATCAAGCGCCCAAGCGACAGCTCCCCCCACGCGTCGATCGTGGGCGCGCCCTCCATCACGACGCCCTCGCCGAACACCCCGCGCCCGAGGTTGGGCCAATACTCCACGCGCCCGTTGTCAAGGCGCACCATGTCGAGCAGGCCATCACCGGTCATGTCAGCGAAGCGGGTGATGGCGCTTGCGCTCAAGGTGGGCGCGCCGTGGGCGCGGGTGTCGGGGCGCGAGAGCGTGATGGCAGGATCAAAGCCGTGGGCGCCGCGTGAGGGGTACCACACGAGCCTGTCGCTGCGCTCGATGAGCAGGTCCGCGAAGCCGTCGCCGTTGAGGTCGATCCACTGCGCGTTGGCGCCGCGCATATCAGCGCGCGCCAAGGTCTCAAAGGTGCGAAACCCGTCCCACCGCGCGCTGTCACGCTGGTAGCTGTAATAGCCCGCCTCGCGGCCCTCCACGCCGACCAAGTCGAGGTCGCCATCGCCGTCAAAGTCACGCAGCGTCATCGACGCGAGGATCGCGGCGGGCACCTCATCGACGCGCTCAAGCGGCCCAAAGCGCCCTTGACCTAATCCCTCCTTGAAGTACCAAGCGCCGCTGTGGCGCGACAAAATCCCTGGCACACCCTCACCGCGCAGATCGACCCACTGCGCCGAGGCGCCATCAATCCCGACGGGCAGGTTGTCTGTGGGCGCGGCGACCTCAAAGCCCGCGCCGAGCTTGGCGTCATGGTAGCGCAATTGTAAGGGGGCGAGCTGGCGCGTGTGGAGGATGTCGTCTGCGTCGCGGCGGTAGCCGCGCCATGTGAGCGTGCTCAGGCGCGCGCCGCTCGGGTCGTGGTCGTAGTGAAGCTCGGTGGCGCCGACGATGCGCGGTGTGTCGCCCCACTCGGGGAAGCGATGGATCATCAGCACGCGCTGACACAGCCTGAGCGTGCGCACCTCAAAGCCCGCGCGATAGACGCTGCTGGGATCTTGGCGCATCAACCACGGGCGCGTCGCCACGACGCCATCACCTTGCGCGTCGGGGCCGACATGCTCGCCATAGTCGAACACCACCTCAAAGCGCCACGCGTTGTCGGGCGGCTCAGGGGTGTTGAGCGACAGGGGCGCGCTGTTGCCGTAGCGAATGCGCTTGAGGTAGCGCTGGGCGAAGGCTTGGTGGCGTGTGCGGCGCGCCTCAAAGCTCAGGCGCGGATCGAGGCCGTGGCCATCCTCTGATTTATACTCCAGCGCGATGGCGCTGCCCTTAGGATGATATTGTGCGTCGAGCAGCCACTGCGAGACGCGGTGGGGATCGTCTGGCGAGGCGACACGTGAGCTGTCATCGGCGGCGCGCCCAAAGCAGGAGATGACGCCAGTGCGACCATAAGCGAGCCAGTGGACGCGGCCTGTGAGGCGATGCGTCCAGCGCTCAAAGCGCTCAAAAGAGCGCTCGATCTTGGCGCGAAAGCGCCTCACCTCAAACTCGCTGCGCGCGCTCACGATCGGCGTAAAGCCGCCTTGCCCATCGGGTTTTAGCGCGGGCACGAGCGCTGAGGCGCCATCGAAGACGTAGCGGGTCTGGCGCGGGTCGTCGCTTGGCAGCGCCTCGCGCATGTCCACGCTGATGCTCGGGATGCCTGCCAGCGCCCAGCCCACGCCGAACGCGCCGCGCTGGCCGCCCACATAGCTCAGCGCAAGCTCAGGGCTGAAGCCCTCGCGCCCAGGGCTCGTGCGCAGCGGCACGCTCACGATCGCGCCACCCGTCAACGGGTTCACCGCGCACTGGTGCGCCATCATGAGCGCGTCGCCGCTCATGGCCGCACACCTGGGGTGGTCGCGTAGGGTCTGTGAGATGTCGCGCGCATGTGTCCCCGCCGAGGCTGGCGGGAAGATCGTGATCGAGGCCCCCGCCACAAGACGTCATGAATATGTCGCTCACCCTAACGAGGTGATACCGCCCCTGTCAACAGGGCGACGCATTTTATCCTCTGTGTCACCACGGTGTGACGATAAGCCACCATGAGACAAGCCTAATTTAAGCGATGTAGCGCCCCTGAGCGTCAGAGGTTCGCTCACACGACCTCCCCAGCGGCGTGTCGCGGGGCTAGATTTTATGCGGGGATCGTCCAAGCGAGCGCGCCACTCGCGGCGCGCATCGCGGCTTGAGCGGGCATCGCGTCGCGCCGACGCGTGAGGCGTTGACACTGGGGGAGGGCGGCGGTACGCATGAGCGCGGTGTGGTGCATGACGCGCCGCCCAGACGGGGCGTCCCGATGATGCAGGAGAGGAGCCGATGAGCGATGACATCTTGCTCGCGCCTGGGCCGACCCAGGTGCCTGAGGCCGCACGCTTGGCGATGGCGCGCGCGCTGATTCACCACCGCACGCCCGCCTTTGAGGCCGCCTTTCGTCAGATGAGCGAGGGGTTGCAGTGGCTGTTCGGCACCTCGCATCAGGTCTTGGCGCTGACGTGCAGCGGCACGGGCGCGTTTGAGGCAGCGATGATCAACTTCACGCGCCGACAAGACACCATCCTGTGCATCGGTGGCGGCAAGTTTGGCGAGCGCTGGGCCGAGGTGGGGCGCGCTTATGGGATGAACGTCATCGACTACGATGTGCCGTGGGGCGAGCCTGCGGATCCGCAGGTCGTGGCCTCGCTTTTGGCGGCGCATCCTGACTGCGCGATGGTGACGATCTCGGCCAGTGAGACCTCGACGGGCGTGTTTCACCCGATGGCGCAGCTTGCCAAGGTCGTGCGCGCGCATGGTCACGCGCTGTTTTGCGTGGACGGCATCACGGCGGTCGGCGTCCACCCGCTGCCGATGGATGAGCTTGAGATCGATCTGATGGTCACCGGCTCGCAGAAGGCGCTGAGCGCGCCGCCAGGGCTCGCGTTCGTGGCGGCCAATGACCGCGCGTGGGCGCGCTACAAAGCCTCGGACCACCCGAAGTACTATTTTGATCTGGGCCGCGAGCGCAAGAAGCAGCCCACCGGGGAGTCGGCGTTCACGCCAGCGATCTCGGTCGTGCTGGCGCTGGTGGAGGTGCTGGCGATGATGCGCGCGGAGGGGCTAGAGGCCATCCACGCGCGCCACGCGCGCCACGCGCGCGCTTGCTCGGCGGCGGTTGAGGCGATGGGGCTCAAGCTCTACACCCGCTCCCCGTCGTTCGCCTGCACCTCGGCGCTGGTGCCTCAAGGGATCTCATCGCCCGCTGTGGTCAAGCGCATGCGCGATGTGTACGGCGTGACGATCGCGGGCGGCCAGGATCAGCTCAAAGACAGCTTGGTGCGCATCGGGCACTTGGGCTACATCCGCGACGCGGACGTGCTGGCGGGCCTGAGCGCGCTAGAGCGCGCGCTCATCGACGCAGGCGCGAGCGTGCCGTCAGGCGCGGGCGTGGCCGCCGCGCAGCGCGTCTACGCTGGGCAGGCTTGAGCTTGCGCTGTTGACCTGATCCGGTAAGATGCGCCGACACGCGCGACAGGTTGTCCGTCGGGTCA
>CAYXWB010000032.1:11244-28092 GCA_964468515.1 uncultured Bradymonadales bacterium
TTGACCTGATCCGGTAAGATGCGCCGACACGCGCGACAGGTTGTCCGTCGGGTCAAGCGCCGCTTCTGGCGCGATGAGATGCGCAGACGCGTCGCATGCGGCGACGCGCCAAGACGCTCGAACCGTGAGAGAGGAGCGCGATGCCAGCACATGTGGTCCTGGGCGCCCAGTGGGGCGACGAAGGCAAGGGCAAGGTCGTCGATCTTTACACCGAGTTCGCTGACGTGGTGGTCCGCTTTCAGGGCGGCAACAACGCGGGCCACACGCTCGTCACTGAGCGTGATGGCGTGACCTCGAAGACCATCTTGCATCTGCTGCCCAGCGGCATCTTGCACAAGGGCAAGACCTGCATCATCGCCTCCGGCGTGGTGGTCGATCCGAAGATCCTGCTCGGTGAGATCGAGGCGCTTCAGGCGCGCGATTACCTGCAAGATCCAGCGCAGCTGGTGGTGTGTCGCGACGCGAGCGTGATCCTGCCCTATCACAGCGCGCTGGATCTGGCGCGCGAGGCTGCCGCCAGCGGCGCGGACAAGATCGGCACCACGGGGCGCGGCATCGGCCCATGCTATGAGGATCGCGTGGGGCGGCGCTCCGTGCTCGTGCGCGATCTGTGCGATGAGGTGGCGCTGCGCGCCAAGATCACGCGCGCGCTCTCGGAGAAGAACCCGCTGCTGGCGCACTACGGCGCAGCTCAGCTTGAAGTTGAGCCGCTGGTGCAGGTGTTCTTGGGCTATGGTGAGCGCTTAGCGCCGTTTATGGGCGACAGCAACGCGCTCATCCATCAGCTGCTCAAGCGCAAGCGTCAGGTGCTGTTTGAGGGCGCGCAGGGCACCTTGTTAGATGTGGGCCTTGGCACCTACCCGTTCGTGACCTCAAGCCACACGACCGCAGGCGGCGTGTGCATCAACACGGGCGTGGCGCCGAGCGGGCTGGCCGACGTGATCGGCATCACCAAGGCCTACTGCACGCGCGTGGGCGCCGGGCCGTTCCCGACCGAGCTAGAGGATGAGGCTGGCGAGCGGCTGCGCCAGGTGGGGCGCGAGTTTGGCAGCACCACGGGGCGCCCGCGTCGCTGCGGCTGGCTGGATGTGGCCGCGCTGCGCTACGCGTCGCGCGTCAACGGCTTCACGGGCATCGCCGTGACCAAGCTCGACGTGCTCAGCGGCCTGGACACCATCAAGATCGCGGTGGGCTACCTCGATCCAAGCGGCGCGCGCCTGGAGGAGCCGCCCATGGACGCCGCGCGCTTGGCCTCGCTCACCCCCATCTATGAGGAGATGTCGGGCTGGCAGGAGGATCTGTCGCAGGTGCGTCAGCGCGATGAGCTGCCCCAGGCCGCGCGCCATCTGCTCCAGCGCTTAGAGACGATCTTAGAGGTCCCTGTGGTGCTCATCTCCGTGGGGCCAAGCCGCGCCGAGACGATCGTGCTGCGTCACTTTCACCGCTGAAGCCAGGAGCGCGCGCATGGCATCACATCAAAAATCTGATCCTGGCCTGGACGAGGACAGCCAGCCGCACGAGTGGCGCAAGGTGCTCGATGATCCGGAGGTCACCTCGCGGCTGATGCGCGCCTTGGAGGGCGTGGTGCCCGACGCGCTCAAGCGCTCGCTGGTGTCGGGGCTTGGCAGCGTGCTGCTGAGCGAGGACGGGCTGCGCTCGCTGCTGCTCGACAAGAACCTCCCCAAAGAGGCAGTGGGCCTGCTCGTCGGCCAAGCCGACGTGATGCGCCGCGAGATCCTGCGCATCGTCTCGCGCGAGATCCGGATCTTCTTGGAGAACATGGACTTTGGCGGTGAGATCGCCAAGATCCTGACCGCGCTCTCCTTTGAGATCAAGATGGAGGTGCGGTTTGTCGCCAATGATCAGGCAGTGCGCCCCAAGACGCGCAGCCGCGTCAAGGTCAAGCGCGTGCGCGATGGTAAGGAGATCGATCTTGGCGAGGATGACCTAGAGGCTGAGCCGCTGAGTGAGGGGGATGAGGAGCGCGACGCTGAGGAGCCCACCACGTCAGCGCCCGCGCCGCCGCATGTGGGTCAGCCGCCAAAGAAGCGCCGCTGGGCGCTGCGACGGCGCCACAGCGCGCCCGATGATGAGGGTGAGGACGGGTTCTGATCCTCGCGCCCATCTGCGCGCGTCAGGCGCGCGCCCCTGTCACAGCGGCGGCTTCGCGTCACCGCGCCAGAACACCACGCGCTTGAGCGTGGCGGGCTCGCGCGGCTTGTCCGCGCTGTCGGTGGGCAGCCGCGCGATCGCTTGGATCACGGGGAGGTCTTCGCACTGGCCAAAGATGACGTGATGGCCATCCAGGTGAGGGGCCGCGCGCTCGGTGATGAACAGCTGAGAGCCGCCCGTGTCGGGGCCAGCGTTGGCCATGCTGAGCACGCCGGGCTTGTCATGACGCCGCTGTGATTGCGGCTCATCGCGCAGCGTGTAGCCTGGCCCATGCGCTCCGGTGCCGGTGCGATCGCCCGTCTGGATCATGAAGCCTGGGATGACGCGGTGGAAGATCACGCCCTCATAGAAGGGCTGATCGGTGATAAGCGACTGCGTCTCAGGATCCACCCAGCGCTTGAGCCCGCGCCCCAACCCCACGAAGTTCGCGACGGTGATGGGGGCGGTGTCCTCGTGCAGCGCGCAGGTGATGGTGCCGAGGCTCGTGATCAGCGCCACCCGCAGCTGCCCCTCACCGGGTAGGTCTGCGGTGAACCTGGCGAGGTCTGCGGCCCCTGGCGGGCCAGGGGCCGCGTCCTCGTCGGCCCTCTCGGACGCGAGCGACGACATGTCGTCGCTCGCGTCCTCAGGCAGCGGCGCGACCACAGGTTGCGCGCTGCGCTGGCAGCCGCACAGCGTCGCGCACAGCGCGACGCTCACGAGCAGAGGCCATGGGATCGCGCCCCTCATCTCATCGCACCGCGTCAGCGGGGTTGGCCACAAAGCGCACAAAGAACGTGATCTTCAGCGACCCCTCACCCGAGGGCGGGAACGGCTGGCCTTGTCGGATCACGGGCGTCCCACCGACGAGCGCGGCCACGCGCAAGCTCTGGATGAGCGCGCTGATCTCTGCCTTGTTCTCAGCGTTGAGCGTGGCGTTGCCTGCGGCGTTGGTGCGCGCCGCCACAGACGGGATGGTGCCGAGCAGCTTCACGCCTGCGGCGTCGACCTCCTCAGCGCCCGTGGGGCCGATGTAGATGTTCAGCGCGGGGGTGTCGAAGGTGAGCGAGTTGCCGGTCATCTCATAGGCGATGCGCGTGACCTCGATCGACTTGAAGCGGCTCGTGAACTCCGCGAGCTTGGGGCGGCCTGTGGCGGCGACGACGTCGAGCTGCACGTCGAACTCGATCGGCGTGAGCGAGCGATCGACGGGCGTCTCGACCGACGCGCCGGAGCAGTCGTCACCGACGGGGCATAGCGCGTTGGCGTTGAGGGGCAAGGTGAAGCCGAAGTCTTCGTCATAGGTCACGTCGAGATCATCCTCGCTGAACCAACCACAGGCGATCGTGGTGAGGCTCATGACGATGAGCGCGCTGGTTGCGGCGAGCCAGGGGGTGCGAGGTCTCATGGGGGGCTCCTGCGAGGGTGGCGAGGGCAGGCGCGCTCATGTCGCGCGCGTGGCTCGCCAGGATCAAGCGTGGTGTGGATCGTGATCGCGCTGCTGCGCATAGCTTCTAACAAAACACAGCGCGCCGCTCAACTGTGGGCCACACAATGTGCTGCGGCGCGCCGCGCCTTTAAGGCGCGGCGCTCGCTTGACGCTTCGCCGCTCAGTCATCTTAGCTGTCACTTGATGATCACCACATCGCTGGCCGCGCGCCCAAAGGTCTCTGGCGCGTACATCGCCTCGGCCTTGGTAGGCGGCACGATGAAGCGACCCGGGGTGGTGGCGCGCGCGTAGTAGCTGTCGTGGTGGACGCCCTCCCACAGCAGCGTGGTGAACGCCTCGGCGCGCTCATCGCGCTCATCGCGCCTGTGCTGATGCTCAAACCAGGGCCTGCTCCACCACCACCAGCCGCGCCCGGTGGCCTGCTCAGTCGCGTCATCGTCTTGGGGCAGCGCGCTCGTCACCGCGAGCGCTGGGTGCTCGAGCCCTAGGCCTGCGGGCAGCGGATCGACCAGCGCGACGTGATAGCGGCGCGCGCTGGCGACCAAGGTGAGCCTGACCTTGACGCGCGCGCCTGCGCGCATCTTCCAGGTGCCATCGGGCAGCCGCTGCACGTCCTCATCGCGATCGACCGGCTCACAAGCGCGCTCTACAGTGAAGTCGTGATCGGCGGGCTCAAGGGCGAGTGATTTAGGCGCGTAGCGCATCCCGATGCGATAATACAGCCGCTGAGCGTCGTGGCGGTCGCAACCGCGACCGCCACGACGCGCGCATCAGCGCGCGCCGCGCCCTCACGCAGCGTCAGCGCCATCGTGCAGGCCCCATCAAGCCGCGCGGGCTCAAAGCTCGTGAGCGAGGTCGGCCCCTGCTTGGGCGTGGCGTCAGCCGCGTCGGGGGGCTGATCAGCGCCGCCTGCGCTTGGCGATGGCTGCGTGGTGCAGCCGCTCAGCACGAGCGCGCCTAAGCGCAGAGCGCGCCTGAGCGCCGCGTGAGCGGCGCTCGTCACAGGATGAGATCGCATCGGTGTCCTCGGGAGGGCAGGCCCGCGCTGCCATGAGGGCGGGCGAGGAGCGCGCTGATGCGTCGCTCAAACGTCACGGCGCGTGCGTGGAGCTTATCCATGCTCAATATTTTTGAGGTTGACGTGGCCGCCGCTTCGCTCCAGGCGCGCCTGACGGCGCGCAAGCGCGCCTGCGCGCTCAGGTCTTTGACGCACACGCGCATCCTGCTTGGAGAAGCGTCACATGTGATCTATATTCAAGAGGTGTTGATGAAGCGTATGTTGGCGTGGTGCAAGGGTTGAGGACGGAGCGAGGGCGCATGAGTGAGCCGCACAAAGAGTCAGCGAGGTCGGTCCAAGCGCTCAGCGCCTGGGACGGCGAGGCGCTCGCCCGCGCGCTCGTGGCCTCCTCGGGCAAGGCGCTCGTGCTCAAGGGCGCGTCGCCTGAGCAGCTCAGCGTCGCCTTACCTCAGGTCCGCGAGGCCCTGCGAGCGCGCGGTCATCTCACGCTCGCCATGGACCCTGCGGGCGTGTTCGCTGAGGCGCGCACGCTGTCGCAGGTCATCGAGCTGTACTTGAGCGAGGTGTCTCGCCACGGCGGCGTGGATGAGCCCATCCAAGACCTCGTGGCGTGGCTGCACACCTCCCCAGGGTGGGAGGGGCCGCGCCAAGCCATCGAGCGCGAGGTGCGCCAAGCTGACGCGCTGGGGCGGCTGTGGTCCTTGCTCAGCGCGGTGCTGCCCGCCACCTTGGTCGTGTTTCACCCCGAGCGCTGCGCCACCCAAGTGCGCCGTCAGCTCGGCGCGCTGCTGCGCTATCATTTCAGCGATCCGATCGAGTCGCTGGCCCCCGAATACGAGGCCTCCAGCCGCATCGCAGGCTGCGTGCTCGCCGTCGCTCCCCAAGACGCGCTGCCTGAGTTCTTGACCCAGGGGGTCGCTGTGGAGCTGCTCGACGCGAGCGCGCCGCTGGAGCAGCGACTTCGTGAGTTCTTGTCGCGTGATGACGTGGTGCGTCGCCTCATGGCGGGCGCGCGCGGCGATGTGGGGCGCTTGGAGCGGATCGTCGAGGATCTGGGCGATCATGTGCAGCACCTGATGGTGCATCGCGTGGACGCGCTCGCGCCGGAGGCGCGCGCGCTGCTGGAGCTGCTGGCGCTGGCTGATGAGCCGATGGAGATGGGCTGGCTTGGCGGCGCGCTCACGCGCGTGCATGGCCCCGCGCCCTATCCGGCGCTCTTGCGCACGCTGCATCAAGACGGGTGGCTCGCGCGCGGCGTGCAGATGGGCGCCGTGCGGCTGACGCTGTCGGATGTCGCCTTGGGTGAGGCGCTGGCCGCGAGGCTTGAGCCCGCGCGTCGCGTGGCGCTGCATGAGGCGCTGATGGAGGCCGCGCTGGCCCAGCCGCAGCCTCAGTTTGAGGCGTTCGTCGCGCGCCACGCGCTCGGCGCAGGGCGTCGCGAGCAGGCGTGTCGCTATGGCCTTGAGGCCGGGCGCAGGCTGTTCGTGGAGGGCGCGCTGCAAGAGGCCGCGGAGGTGCTTGAGGCGATCCTTGATGGCTCGCTCGGCTGCGACGTGGACGCCGCTCAAGCGCGCGCCATGCTGATGGAGATCCACGGCAGGCTGGGGCGCTGGGCGCGCGCGCTCAGCCACGGAGAGGCGCTGATGGAGGGCGTCGTCGGCGTGCGCGGGCGCGTGGTGTTGGCCTGTCGGCTGGCCGCGCTGTTGACCCGGATCAACGCCCACGATGAGGTCATCGCCCGCATGGACGCGGCGCTCGCTGAGCTAGAGGGCGTCGAGGGCGCCCAGCTGCTGCGCGCGCAGGTGCTGTTGGAGCAGGCGGAGGCGCTCTATGAGCTTGGCCGTCAGGCCGAGAGCGAGGTCCGCACCCGCGAGGCGCTCGACGCGCTGGTGACGAGCGATGTGAGCGATCACCCCCACGCCGCCGAGCTGACGCGCGCTCAAGTGCAAGGGCGCAACCTGCTTGGCAAGACCCTCATCTTTCAGTCGCGCTTTGATGAGGCGCAGGCCTGCTTTGAGGCTAACGTCGAGGCCGCCAAGCGCTGGGGTTGGGCCGAGGAGATCGCCCGCGCTGAGGCCAACCAAGGCGTCGTCGCCATGCAGCGCGGTGAGTCCGATCGCGCGCTCGCGCTGTTCAGCCAGATGGCCGAGGCTGCGCGCCTGTCCGTGGGCGTGTCGTATGCCGTGTGCCTGGGGAACATGGGCTTCATTCATCATCAGCGCATGGCCTACCATGAGGCGCTGCGCCTGTATTTGGAGGCGCTGCGCGCCGCACATCAGAGCGCGGAGCAGTCGGCCTACAGCATCATCGCGTACAACTTGGCGATCTTGTATCGCGACATGGGCGCGCTCGAGCGGGCGGCGCAGATCATGGCTCACCTCACCGCGCTGGAGGAGCAGCGTCGCCACCCGTTCGTACAGCGCTGGGCCGCCGTGTTAGAGATGACGCTGTCGGCGCTGCGTGAGGATCATGAGGGGCTGATCGCGCAGCTGGACACGATCCAGTGGGAGGATGAGGAGCCTGTGCGCTTGCACGGGGGCGACACGCGCCCGCTGCGCTTGGCGCAGGCTCACCTAGCGCGCGGTGACGCCGAGCGCGCGCGTGAGCTGCTGACGCGCTTTGGGCGCGATGAGGCTGACGCGCCCCCTACCGTGCGCGCCCTCACCTGGACCGTGCGCGCGCAGCTGTCGCTGCACGATGAGGCGCACGCGCAGGCGCTGACCCAAGCTCGCGAGGCGTCGCGGCGCTGGCGCGCGGAGGGCAGCTTGAGCGCGGTGGTCGAGGCCGAGGTGCTGAGCGCGCGCGCGCTGGTGGCGCTGGAGCGTGATGAGGAGGCCGCGCAAGGCTTGAGCGCGCTTGGGCGAGAACTCCATGAGCGCGCCCAGGCGCTGCCTGGCGAGCTGCGTGATGAGCTGCTGGCGCTGCCGACCTACGGCGCGCTGCGCGCGCTGGCGGGGGAGCTTGAGGTGGCGCTGCCCGCAGGCCTCACGCCGCGCCGGACGCTGCCTGAGGGCAGCGCCCGCGCGCTGGTGGCGCCCGTGCGTGATGAGGCGTGGATGCGCTGGCGCGCGCGCTATGGGTCCATGGTCGGTGAATCTCCTAAGCTGCATCAGATCTTCCGTGTGCTGGATCGCGTCGCCGCGAGCCCCACCTCGCTGCTCATCTTGGGTGAGTCAGGCACGGGTAAGGAGCTGATCGCCCAGTCGGTACATCAGCTCAGCGGGCGCAGCCAAGGCGCGTTCATCAAGGTCAACTGCGCCGCGTTCGTCGAGACGCTGCTGATGAGCGAGCTGTTCGGCCACGAGAAGGGCGCGTTCACTGGCGCGGTGCAGCAGAAGATCGGTCGCTTTGAGCTGGCCGATGGCGGCACGCTGTTCCTTGATGAGATCGCGGACATCTCAATGCAAACACAGGTGGCGCTGCTTCGCGTGCTGCAAGAGCGCGAGCTGGAGCGCGTCGGCGGCACGCAGACGATCAAGGTGGACGTGCGCTTGATCTGCGCTACGAATAAGAACTTGGAGGCGCTGGTGCAGCGCGGTGAGTTCCGCCTCGATCTCTACTATCGCCTCAAGGGCATGGTCATTGAGGTGCCCGCGCTGCGCGAGCGTCGCGAGGATGTGCCGCGCCTGATTGACGCGTTCGCCAAGCAGAGCGCCGAGCAGACTGGCGAGCCGGTGCGACGCTTCGCGCCCGATGTGCTGCGCTACCTGATGAGCTATTCGTGGCCTGGTAACGTGCGTGAGCTTCAGAACTTCGTCAGCAGCATCTTACTGTTTGTCGAAGGCGATAGGGTCACGATGGAACATCTTGAGGAGTTTGGGGAGTTCTTCTCAGGAGGTGACTTCACGCACGAGGTGCCGACGCTTGAGCCCGCGTGGCTCGTCGCTACGCCCAAGCTCACCTCGCTTGAGCCTTTAGCGAGCAGCGCTGCGAGCGCTGCGAGCGATGATCCGATCGAGCTAGAGGACGCGCTCGTGCGTCAGATCGTGGCGCAAGGGCTCTCGCTCACAGACGTGAAGAAGCGTCTTGAGGTGGAGAGCATCCGGCGCGCGCTGATCGCGGCCGAAGGTAATGTGACCCAAGCGGCGAAGACGCTTCAGATGAAGCGTCCGCGCTTAAGCCAGATTATTAGTGCGACTGATGAACTCTCAGATCTTAAGTCCAACCTGACTGGTTGAGCCCCCGAGGACCCTATGCGCTCCAGCTCTTCAATACGACGCCTCATCGGCGCAGCCCTCGTCGCCCTCACGCTAGGTGGCTGCGCTGAGGCGCTGTCAGACCAGCAGGATGACGCCGCCACCGCGCAGCATCAGCTGACGCAGGTGAGGGTGGTGCCACACTTCAGCGCCGCGCAAGCGCGTGAGCTCTCAGCCTTGGGGCTCACCGAGCTGCACGTGCTGGCGCTCGATGGGCGGGGTGAGGAGGTGATCTATCACCTGAACGCGCGAGGGGGCCTGAGCTTGACGCCTGGGGATCCGGAGGGCGTGCCAGAGCTCACGCTGCCAGGCGCTGGCAGCTACCTCATGAGCTTGCACGCTCCTGATGCGGGGGCGCTCGACGCCGGTGAGGATGACAGCGCAGGGGCTCCCCAGGTGGATGAGCGCCTGATGGATGGTGGGATCAATGAGGGGCCTCAGCCTATCCCTTTTGACCCCAACGATCCTGGCAACAAACACGATCCTGGCGTGCTCGCCGATGCGCCCGATCCGGCCACGCGCCGCGTCATCTCGCTCGTGCAGCCTCACCCCGAGGCGAACCACCGCGAGGCCAATGAGCTGAACCTCTCGCCAGGGTTGTATCGCTTGGACTTCGTGATTGAGCCAGGCGCCCACGTGCGCTGAGGCTGCGCAGGCTGGCGCGCGTTGCGCGCGTCCGCCTCTGACGAGGCCCCAGTGACGCCCCGGCGCCGCTGGGGCCTCATCGCGTCAAGCGCTGGTGAAGACGCGCTGGTGAGAGAGGTGCTGATGCGCGCGAAGATCACAGGCACACTGCTGCTGGGATGGGGCGTCTTGCTAGGTGGCTGCTCCCCGGGCCCACCCGCGCCTGCGCTTGAGGCGCCAGATATGCCCGCCGCTCCGATTGACGTCGCTCACGAGCTCGTCGACGCGCCTGAGCGCATGCCTGATGTGACGCCCGATATCGCGCCTGAGCCTGTCGCGCTGCGCGTCGTGCCTGACGCGCTCACGCTGCGCGTGGGCATCGCGCAGCCGATCGTGGTGCAGCGTCGCGAGGCTGCGGGGCTGCCGTGGCAGACGATCCATCACTCGGTGATCGCGTGGGAGGTTGAGGGGCCAGCGGCGCTGGCGAGCGCGCATGAGGGGAAGATCACGGGGTGGGTGATGGGGCAGGGGCGCGCGGTGGCGCGCTGGGGTACAGGTGAGGCGGCTGCGTCGATCGAGGTGAGGCCCCCCTCGGGGGCGGGGCTCGCGATCGTGCCGAGGCGGCTGGCGCTGTTGCCTGGCGCTGTCCAAGGGGTGGTCGTTGAGGCGCTGGATGAGGCTGGCGAGCGCGTGCTGCTGCCGCAGCTGCGCTGGTCCTCAAGCGCGCCCGAAGTGGCCGCCACCGATGGCTTCGATCGGGTGTTCGGCATCAGCCCAGGCACCACCACGCTGAGCGCGCGGTGGGAGGGGTTTGAGGCGACGCTGGAGGTCAGCGTGCTGGACGTGGACCTGATCGAGGTGAGCGCGCCTGAGGTCTTGGCCGTGGGGGAGTCCACGCTTGTGAGCCTCCAAGGGCGCGACGTTGACGGCGCGCGTGTGTCGGTCGCGTCGCTGCCCGTGCAGTGGTCGGTGCGCCCTGTGGGTCACGCGACCCTCTCGCCAGAGGGTGTGATGACCGCCCATGAGCCCGGCTTGGTGAGCATCACCGCTAACCTGTCGGGAGTGGAGGCGCGCGCTGAGGTGAGCCAGCGGCTTCGCTTCAAGCTGCTCCAGTGTGGCCCTCAGGTGTGCTGTGGGGTCAGCACCGTCGACACGCTCCACTGCATGGGGAGCAATGAGGGGGGCATGTTGGGCGAGGGGTCGACGATCTCATCGTCATGGCCTGTGACGCTGCTCACGAGCGCGCCGCTTGTCTCATTTGCCTTTAGCGAGGAGGCGGTCTGCGGGTTGACCGCTGCAGGTGAGGCGCACTGCTGGGGCGCGAACCTGAGCGGTCAGCTCGGCGATGGGACGCTCCTGACGCGCGGTCTGCCCGCGCCTGTGCAGACCAGCGCGAGGTTCTCCACGCTCGCCATGGCCCGTGAGACGACCTGCGCGCTCGATCTGCAAGGCGCGCTTTGGTGCTGGGGCAGCTGGCCTGTGCTCGCCATGCCAGATGAGGCGTCGACGCGCCAGCTCACCCCCGCGCGTGTCGACGCTGGCCCTTGGACGGCGCTCGCGATGGCTCATCAGCACGTCTGCGCGCGAGCGCCCAGCGGCGCGTGGTCCTGTGTTGGCGATAACCAAGGCGGCCAGCTCGGCGATCCGCTCCTGGCGAGCAGCGCGTCCATGCAGCCGCTGGCGCTGCCGTTTGTGCCGACCTCGCTGGTCTTGCTCCAGCAGGGCGGCTGCGTGACCTCGCCGACGCAGGAGGTCTGGTGTTGGGGCGCGAGCGCGCATCAGCACTCCCCTCAGCTGCCTGAGGCGGGGATGGGGCTGCGGCGCATCAACGCGCCTGGTGGCCAGATCCAAGCGCTCTTGAGCGCGCCCACCACGTCACAAACGCTGTGTGGGGTCAACGGCTCGGGCCAGCTCGTCTGCTGGGGTGGCGCCGAGTGCGCGCGTGGCCCCGCGTCATTTGCGGGCGTGTCGCCAGCGCGCACGAGCTTCAATGGGCGCTTTGGCTGCACCCTCGACGCGGCTGGGATAGCGCGCTGCTGGGGGATTCAGACGGACGGGCGGCTGACAGGGCCCGAGGGCACCTGCTCCAAGCAGCTCAGAGAGATCCTGCCTTATCATCAGCCGACGCTGCGCTGAGCAGGCGCGTGACGAGGTCTTGCAAGAGCTGATCAGCGGCCTCGTCGGGGGAGCGCTCGCGCAGGCGCACCTGCTCTAGCAGCGCTCGCCAAGCGTCGCTCGTGCGAAGCGCGCGGGTCAGCCGCTCCAAGCGCGCGGTGGCGATGACGCCGATGAAGTGATCGAGGCGCGCGCGCGTGACGTCGGCGCTCAGGCCGCGCGCATCAAGCCAGCTCAGATGCGCCAGCAGCGCGTCACACAGCGCGTCAACACCCTGGGCCTGCGGGGCGATGGTGTCGAGGATGGGCACGCGCCACGCGTCGGCGTCGTGCGGCGCGCTGGACAGCTCCAGCATGGTCTGCAATTCGCGGCGCAGGCGCTTGGCGCCGTCGCGATCGGCCTTGTTGACCACCAAGATGTCCGCGATCTCCAGCACGCCCGCCTTCGAGGCTTGGATGTCATCGCCAAGGCCCGGCACGTTGACGACCACGCTGGTGTCGGCTAAGCGCACGATGTCGATCTCATCTTGGCCGACGCCGACCGTCTCGATGAGGATCAGATCAAAGCGCATGGCGTCGAGGATCTGGACGATGGCGGGCGTGGAGCGCGACAGACCGCCGAGGTTGCCGCGCGTGGCGACGGAGCGGATGAACACGCCAGGATCGAGCGCGTGTTCTTGCATCCGGATGCGATCGCCCAAGATGGCGCCGCCGGAGAAGGGGCTCGTGGGGTCGACGGCGACGACGCCGATGGTCTTACCGCGCGCGCGCAGCGCGCCAATGAGCGCGTTCACGAGCGTGGACTTGCCCGCGCCTGGGGTGCCCGTGATGCCGATGAGGCGCGCGTGGCCAGTGTGCGGGAACAGCGCGTCGAGGGCGGCGCGCGCCTCGGGCAGATCATCATCCACCCAGCGCATCAGGCGCGCGGCGGCGCGCACCTCGCCAGCGAGGACGCGCCCTACGACGGCGTCAACGGACCAGCTCACGAGCTGGCCTCCGCGTCGAGCTTGGCCTGGCAGGCGGCCTCCAAGAAGGCGATGACGTCGGTGGTGGGGGTGCCCGGCGTGAAGATAGCGCGCACACCTTGGGCCTTGAGCCCGGGGATGTCCGCGTCGGGGATGATGCCGCCGCCGAACACGAAGATGTCACTGGCGCCGCGCTCCTCAAGCAGCGCGACGATGTCGGGCATCAGCGTGTTGTGCGCGCCGGAGAGGATCGACAGGCCGATGCAGTCCACATCCTCTTGCAGAGCGATGTTGACGAGCATCTCAGGCGTCTGGCGCAGGCCGCTGTAGATGACCTCAAAGCCCGCGTCGCGCAGGGCGCGCGCGATCACCTTGGCGCCGCGATCGTGGCCATCAAGGCCGGGCTTGCCGATCAACACGCGGAAGCGTCGTCGCTGCTCAGGGTTCAAGCTCATCGTGGGTCAAGCTCCATACTGGCGTTCTGTCGTGATGCGGTCTTGGCTTGGTGCCTCTTTTAGGGCGCGCCCGCGCGCAAAGCGCGCGGGCGCGTCCAGGCTGCTCGTGTGCAGATCAGCGGCCTTGTCCGAGCAGCTCGCGGGCGATGACGATGCGCTGCACCTCGCTGGTGCCCTCATAGATGCGCGTGACGCGTGCGTCGCGGAGCAGGCGCTCGACAGGATACTCTTGGGTGTAACCATAGCCGCCGAACAGCTGCAAGGCGTGATCGCACACGCGCCACGCGGTCTCGGTCGCATAGACCTTGGCCATGCTGGCCTGGCGGGTGAACTTGCGATCGCCCTGCTGCTTGAGCCACGCGGCGCGCTGCGTGAGCAGCTGCGCGGCCTCAAGCTCGGTGCCCATGTCAGCGAGCTTGAACTGCGTGGCCTGAAACTGCGACAGCTTCTGGCCAAACTGCTCGCGCGTTTGGGTGTAAGCGAGCGCTTGATGCAGCGCCTCTTGGCCCAGGCCAAGGGCGAGGCTTGCCACGCCGATGCGCCCGCCATCAAGCGCCATCATCGCGATCTTGAACCCCTGGCCAAGCTCGCCGAGCAGCGCGTCTTCGGGCAGCTCGACGCCCTCAAAGGTGACGGGGATGGTGTCTGAGCCGCGCTGGCCCATCTTCTCCTCGGGCTTGCCGCGCGTGATGCCGGGCAGCTGAGGATCGACCACGAACGCGCTGACGCGATCGGCGCCATCGGGCAGCTGCGTGCGCGCCCAGACTAAGTAAACGCCCGCGTAGGTACCAGAGGTGATCCAGGACTTGGCGCCGTCGAGCACCCAGCCGCGATCGGTGCGGCGCGCGCGGGTGGTCATGGCGGCGGCGTCGGAGCCGCTCCCTGGCTCGCTCAAGCAGAAGGAGCCAGCGGCATAATCACCGCTGGTCATCGCCGGGATGTGGCGCGCGCGCTGCTCGGGGGAGCCGAAGGCGGCCAGCACTTCAGCGACCATGTTGTTGACGGAGACGGTGACCGCGACGGAGGCATCAGCGCGCGCGATCTCAGTGATCGCGAGGCTGTAGGCGACGACGCCGACCTCGCTGCCGCCGTAATCGGCGCTGATGTTCATGCCCATGAGGCCGAGCTTGGCCAGCGCGCGCAGCTCCTCGGTGGGGAAGGTGTGCTCGCGGTCGCGCGCGGCCGCTGCGGGTCGCAGCCGATCGTTGGCGAAGCGGCGCGCGCTGGCTTGTACGGCGGTCTGGATCTCGTCGAGGTCAAAGCGCATCAGCTCTTGCTCCCGCGAAAGTTAGGCGTCTCTTTGTTGACGAACGCGCTCATCCCCACGCGCGGCTCATCATACTGGAACAGCCCCTCAAACGCACCGCGCTCAAGCGCCAGCGCCTCGCGCAGCGGCAGCGACTGGCCCTCATGGATGAGGCGCTTGGCGGTGCGCACGGCGCGCGGGCCTTGGGCGGCGATCGCCTTGGCGCGCGTCATCACCTCATCACGCAGCGCGTCGGGCTCAAACAGCGCGCACACCAAGCCCAAGCGCAGCGCCTCATCAGCGAGCACATGGCGCGCGGTGAAGATCAGCTCGCGGGCGGCCTGCGCGCCGATGACGCGCTGCAAGCGCTGCGTGCCGCCAAACCCTGGGATGAGCCCCAAGCCCACCTCGGGCAAGCCCAAGCGCGCCTTGGTGGAGGCGTAGATCAGGTCGCAGCTCAGCGCCAGCTCCAGGCCGCCGCCCAGCGCGAAGCCGTTGATGGCGGCGATCACAGGGAAGGGCAGCGCGGCGATGGCGTCGAAGGTGCTGTGACCTGCGAGCGAGAAGTTGCGCGCCTCAGCGCTGTCCATGGCGAGCATCGCCTTGATATCAGCGCCCGCGACGAACGCCTTGCCCGCGCCCGTGATGATCAGCGCGCTGATGGACTCATCGCCCGCGAGCGACGTGGCCATGGAGCGAAGGTCCGCCAAGACCTGGGCGTTGAGCGCGTTGAGCGCCTCGGGGCGCGAGATGGTGGCGACGACGATGCCGTCATCATGGCGCGCGATCGTGACATGGTTCAGGCTCATCGCTCACCCCTTCTTGCTGTAATCGTAAAACCCACGACCGCTCTTGCGACCGAGCCAGCCCGCGTCCACATACTTACGCAGCAGCGGGCAGGCGCGATACTTCGCGTCGCCCAACCCCTCGTGCAGCACGTTCATGATGGCGAGGCAGGTGTCCAGGCCGATGAAGTCAGCGAGCGTGAGCGGCCCCATAGGCTGGTTGGTGCCAAGCTTCATGGCCACGTCGATGTCCTCGACGCTGCCCACGCCCTCCATGAGCGCGTAGGCGGCCTCATTGATCATGGGCATGAGGATGCGATTGACCAAGAAGCCGGGATAGTCTTGGGCGAGCACGGTGGTCTTGCCCAGGCGCTTGGAGGTCGCGTCGACCGCTTGATAGGTCGCGTCGCTTGTGGCCAAGCCTCGGATCAGCTCCACGAGCTGCATCAGCGGCACGGGGTTCATGAAGTGCATCCCGATGACCTGCTCGGGGCGCGAGGTTGCGCCCGCGATGCGGGTGATGGAGATGCTGGAGGTGTTCGACGCGAGGATCGCGTGCGCGGGGGCGGCGGCGTCGAGCTTCTGGAAGATCTCGAGCTTGAGCGCCTCGCGCTCGGTGGCGGCCTCGACGATCAGGTCGGCGCCGCGCGCGGCGTCCTCCAGCGAGGTCGTGAGACGGATGCGACTGAGGATCTGCGCGCGCTCATCGGCTGAGATCTTCTCTTTTTGGACGAACCGGTCGAGGCTCTTGGTGATGGTGGCGAGGCCACGATCGACGGCGTCTTGGGCGACGTCCATCATGATCACATCCAAGCCTGCTTGGGCGGCGACCTGCGCGATCCCGTTGCCCATCTGCCCAGCGCCGACGACGGCGAGGGTCTGAATCTGTTGCGTCATCACACGACCTCGTGAGGGTGTCTTAGCGGTGGCGCCAGCGCGTGGCGTTGGCCCGTTGAGTTAGGGGCTGGCAGTAGCACGGGGGCTTGAGCAGCGTCAACGCTTGGCCGCCTGTCTGGCGAGCACCTCGGCCTCAAGCATCGCGCGCAGCTCGCGCATGGGCCGCTCCGGATCATAGAAGCGCAAGAACTCGGGCAGGTGCGCGGGATCGGGCTCAAGCTCAAGCGCGCCAGCCCAGGTCAAGAAGGGGACCAAGAAGGGGCGCGCGTGCAAGACCTCGTGGCGCAGCATGGCGCTGGTGGCGCCGCCTGCCGCTAAGAACCCTGTCTCCTCATAAACGCGCAAGAACTGGTCGCGATTATAAGGCACTTGGCGCATCTCGACTTGGGCTGGCGCGTCATCGCGGGCGGTGAGGATGGCGTATTGCGCGCGCCAGTCGCCGTTAAAGGGCAGCCCCACGGAGCCGACGTTGACGACGAGGCCGCCGCCGTCGAGCGGCTTCACGAGCGGGCGGTGGGTGTGCGCGCAGATGAGCACGGGCTCGGGGATCGCCTCAAAGAGCGTGGCGAGCGTCTCATCGTCGGTCCAGGGGCCGATCCCCTCGCGGTTGGAGCGCGGGGAGCCGTGGACGAGGTGAAGCTGCGGGGCGGTGGTGGCGATGAGCGAGAAGGGCAGGGCGGCGATGGCGTCGATGTTGGCTTGGCCAAGCTCAGCGGCCATCCAGCGCGCGGCCTCCCAGTGCGGGGAGGTGAGCCAGTGATCGGGCACTTGGCCGCGCGCCATGTCGATGAGGTAGTCCTCATGGTTGCCGCGCACGCTGGGCCAGCCGAGCTGATCGATGCGCGCCAGCACGGCGGCGCCTTGGGGACCACGGCCGACCATATCACCGCCTACCAAGACCTCATCGACGCCCTGCTGGGCGATGTCCTCGATGACGGCCTCCAGGG